>JANOGE010000056.1:0-39234 GCA_031414035.1 Chitinophagaceae bacterium
CACGCTTTTGTTCGAGCTGTTGCAGAGTGATGGACTGCTGTTTGATGAGAGTGCGGGTCCTGTTTGGTTGTGGGTGTTCAAAGATTTGCATCTCTTACAGTAACTGTGTACGGTGATCCCGCTGCATTTGCTGTGAAAGTATTGCCGCTCTGGAAGGCACCGCCGTTCAGGCTGTATTGCAATGCGCCGGTTCCTCCGGTTGCAGTTACAGTCAGTGTGGTGGTTTCTCCATTACAATTTATAGTACCTGCTGATGCAGATGCTGTAATTGCTGTTGGCTGAGATACGGTTACCGTATTGGTTGTTGCTGTACAAAGATTTGCATCTCTTACAGTAACTGTGTACGGTGAACCGGCTGCGTTAACGGTGAAGGTATTGCCGGCCTGGTAAGCACCGCCATTCAGACTATATTCCAGTGCCCCGGTTCCACCGGTTGCTGTTACAGTCAGTGTGGTTGTCTGGCCAAAGCATGATATTGTACCTGCTGTTGCAGTTGCAGTGATGGCTGTTGGCTCAGTTACTGTTACGGCCGTAGCAGTAGCAGAACATGAAGGGTTAGCCACTTCTCTTACAGTGGCAGTATAAGTGCCGGCTGTAACTGTGAATGTGTTAGAAGGCTGGAATGCACCGCCGTTGATGCTGTATTCCAATGTTCCGTTTCCGCCTGTTGCAGTTACGGTTAATGTAGTAGATCCGCCGAAACAGGCAATGGGACCGGCAGCAGCTGTAGCGGCAAGGCTACATGTTGGTGCGGTTACTGTCGTAGAGGCTGTAGCTATACATCCGTTTGCATCGGTTACAGTAACGGTATAAGTACCGGCTGTAAGACCTGTTGCTGTTTGTGTTGTTTGTACCGGAACACTATTCCAGCTATAAGTGAATGGACCAGTACCGCCTGTTACGTTGGCTGTAGCTGTACCATCTGAACCACCTACTGTTGAAACCGGTGTTGAAGATGCTGTAACGGTTGGCCCTGCCACATTACCAACAGTTGCGTTGGTTGTTGCAGTACATCCGTTTGCATCTGTTACAACAGCGGTATAAGTACCAGGAAGAACATTGCTGATATCTTCTGTAGTAGCAATAAATCCGCCTGGTCCTGTCCATGCATATGTATAAGCATTTGCAGCTGGAACAGAAACAACTACATTATCAATACCAAGACCTTGTCCATTTGATGAACCACCATTTCCTGTAAGCGTCCATCTCAAATAATAGCTGGTTCCGCTTGCAATAGACAATCCTGTTAAACTAACTACTTTATTAATTGAAGCAGGAGGGTTGGAAACAACTGTATTAGTTGCATCGGCAGGATAATTTTGATTACCTGCAGCAGCGGCTGTAGCCGGGCTGGTGGTATTGCCATGGAAGAATGTCCAATCCCATATCCGGGTACCAGACCTGTACTTCTCATAATCAAAAGAAACATTCAATGCAGTAATAGTTGAACCAGTTGTATTGTCAATTTTTACAATGATTGAACGAGGAGTTGTGAATGTTCCGGAGTTTAAAAATCCTAAAGCCCTGTCTGTTGAAGTAGCTGTTACTCCATTCGCCCAGTTGATAGTACCACCGGTTGAAAGAGATCCTACTATTCCAGCACCAGAGGTACCATAAGCAAGGGTTGTTGTTGTAGTACCTGTAGTCCAGTCTGTACCGGTACTAGCCCTGAAGTTTCCAGGAATAGTTGCAGTACCGCTGCTTCCCATACCATCAAAATTCTGGGATGAAAGCAGGATTGGAGCATTTGGTGTTCCACCGGTTGCTGTCAGGTTTACCGATCCGTTTGCATTACCGCAGGTAGCAGTGGTTGCAACGGCAGAAGCTGAAACAGCAGTAGCTGGCTGTGTTAAAGTTATAGTAGCTGTAGCAGTACAGCTTGGGTTAGAAACCTGGGTAACCACTACGGTATAAGCGCCTGCAATAAGGCCGCTGATATCTTCGGTGGTAGCGGTAAAGCCGCCAGGCCCTGTCCATGAAATAGTCACGGAGCCGGAAGCGCCGTTCACTGTCAGGTTAATGGCTCCTGTGACTGCACCAAAGCAAAGCACATCGGTCTTAACGGAAGAAAGTGAAAGGTTACAATCCGTACATAATATATTGCGTGGGTCGGCAGAATTGAATACGGCTGTTTCACCCCAGTTGGCATTGGCGGTATTTGTGGTACCGGCTACACCTGTCTGGTTGATATTGCCGTACTGGCCGTTCCCGGAAGTACATGCGTTTACCAAAGCGCCCGCAGCCAAAGAGTATTGCGATATGTTCTGAATACCATTGGCCAGGTTGTTCGGGATGATGGTTCCCCACCTTGTTGCCTGTGCGTCTACGTTCGTGCCATAGGCAGGAGCATAGCCGTTCACCGCAGTGTTGGCTGTACCATCGTCTTCGATAAATGTACCGGAAACAGGCCGTCCTGTTCCACCGATATTATTATATAACATCACGAAGTTCCTGGCTGTCCAGAACGGGTTGGTAGCGCCCCAGAGGAATGAACCGTCTGTTGCTGTATTACCAAAGTTCATCACCGTAACGGTATTGGTGGAATACGTAACACGGTTTGCTACGGATCCGCCACCTGCACCATCATTTAATACCAACCTGAAGTACAATGCTGTACCTGGCTGGAATGATGCATCCTGGGTGGCTTCTACCACAAACCATCCGGTATAGTTACCGGAACCGTTTGCAGTTAATTCGCCGTAACCGCCTACTGTACCCATTGCTCCGTTGGTTACCCTGGTGAAAGGGCCAGAAGGGTTTGCAACAATAAAGTTGCCCACGCCATTGGTCTGGTCATTCGGGTCAGTAACGAATCTTGAGAAGAAACGGTAGGTAGCTCCCGGGTTCAGGCCACCTAATGAAAGGCGGCATGCATAAGGAACTTTGCGGTCGTTAACAGCAGCACCGGTACCGGCTCCCTGCATGAACTGGGGATAGATCACCTCGGCAACCGTAACGCATGGTGCTGCCAGAACAGTAATTGTCTGCAAAGCTGTACATCCGTTTGCGTCTGTTACGGTATAGGTGTAGGTACCCGGGGCAACATTATTAAATGTGCCGGTTCCTGTAATGGGAGCTGTACCACCCGAAGCGCTCACGCTTACCGTGGTGGAAGTTCCACAGTTAGGAATAGGCGGCGCCAGCACCGAGATGGTTAACTGGGTGGGTTGTATAACGGTGGCAGATGCGGTAGCCGTACATCCGGTAGCATCTGTTACTGTTACATTATAAGTACCTGCTCCTACGCCGGTGAGGTCTTCATTGGTTGAAGTAAATCCTCCCGGGCCTGTCCAGGCATATGTATAAGGGGATGTTCCGCCTGTAACCGTGAGGTTAACTGCGCCATTCGTTTGCCCGAAGCAACCAATATTGGTGGCAATGGCCGAAGCGGAAACGGCAGAAGCAGGCTGGTTTACTACATACGTACTTGTATCATTACATCCTGCAGCATCAATAACCACCAGTGTATAAGAACCCCCGGTAAGCCCGGTGAGGTCTTCGGTGGTGGCTCCGTTGCTCCAACTGTAGGTTACAGGCGCTGTTGCACCCGTAACGGTAACATTGATGGCCCCATTGGTCTGGCCAAAACAAGCAATATTAGTAACGGTACCTGTAACTGAAAGTGCACAGGTTACTGTATTTGGTGTGCAATCAAGTGCAGCGGGGTTTGTGTGGTCAAATGGCACCACTTCAGCACCCAGGTTTATTGTAGTCTGTCCAGACCAGATTGCAGTTGGTTCCACGCACTCACTTACCGGGTTACCACTTGCCAGGTCAAACTGCCTGATATTTCTTACGCCAACACCCAATGAAACAGATGCTGGAATAATAGTTCCCCAAAAGCTAGGCTGAGCATCTACAAAAAGTTCATAATAGTCTGCATAAAGATCAGAAAGACTGGGATCTCCAATACCTGCGAGGTTGCTTAAACCATCGCTCTCCACATAGGTTCCGGACATAGGCCTTCCTGTGCCGGATACATTATCATATAGAAATACAAGGTTCTTTGGTATATATACAGTATTGCCGATACCTCCTACAACAGAGGCGCCCTCAAAACCAGCTGGTGGTAAAGGAAGGGATTGCCCGGTATAGGGGTCATACCTGTCCCATCCCAACAGGGTAATAGGAAGCGGTATGGTTAGCCTACTGGTTACCTGGTTAACGGCTGGGTTATCGTTCAGCATAATCCTCCAGTAACTTGTCTGGCCGGGTTTAAAAATACCGGCATCCTGTGTTGGTTCTGAAATAAACCAGCCGGTGTAGTTACCGTTGTTATCTGTAGTGAGAAGGCCGGAACCATTCACACTGCTGAGGTTTAAAAAGGTCTTTCTTTCAAAATTGCCACTGGCAAAAGGGACAATCATATTTCCCTGGCCGTTGTCTATCGTGGGGTTGCCCGTGAGTGCTATGTCAGCGGCGAACCTGGCGAAATAACGGTACTGGTGGTTGGGTAATAACCCCGTAAGGGTTACCCTGGACGCATACATGAGTCTTTTGTCGTCGGCATCGTTACCTGTACCCACACCCTGGAGGTATTGGGGTAAGATAACAGGAATAGCCGACTGCCCAAAGACGCTCACCGTTATGAACAGCAGTATTATTGTTAATAATTTTTTCATATAATTTTATTTAGGCTAAACAGGAAGCCGGAGCTTTCCTGCCCGGCTCGTTTAGAAAAATCTTGTCCATGTACCAGCCCAGTTTGAAGCACCTGGTGCAAATGCGCCACGATAAGTTGGGTAAACCGTACCTGCCTGGTTTAATGCAAAGAAATTAGCAGGAATGGAAGCCAAACCAACGAAGTCTGCACCTGAGAATGCCGGTGAAGCAGCCAGTGGCCTGAAGTTAGGATTGGCTACATCAAACGGGTTGGTCAGCAGTACACGGTCATTGGCTGAAGTAACATCTCCCAATAATTCGGTGTTAGATGCAGGTATGCTTGCACCCAGGTCGGTTACCCTGAAACCATGAACAATATTATTAGCAAACCTGCCTGCATCGGCTATTGTACCTGCACTTTCAAAACGAACGCCGGTAGGGTAACCCATGAAGATGGAATTGCGAACAGTAAGGCTTGTATTCCTGCGGAAACGTGCGCCGTATAATAATCTTTTTGAACCCGGGGCAGGAAGGAATTCACTGGCATTCAGTGAATCTTCAACGCCAATGGTGGTCATGTTAGAAATGGTAACATTTGTTCTTGGAGTGGCAGATGATCCACCGCCATCATTATCGCTTTCAATACCATTAGGGTCCGAAGAATAAGTAGCCTTGCTTAAACGCTGTACAGAGATCACATACTGCAGATGACCTGAATATCCAAAATCAAAATCCCAGTTGTCATCATCACTGGCCATAGAAATTAGATGTTTGCCATTTACTGTACCACCAAACCACTCAAATCCGTCGTCATTACCATAAGATGCCTGTATATAATCATAGAGTGTACCACGGCCAACTCCACCGGAAGTAAGACTGTTTAATTCATTACCACCGCTGATCACCGCTCCTGCATATTCAATACGCACATATTTAATAACTCCTTTATTTTCATCAGGATTTCCAAGACCTGCACCGCCACCACCATAGTTCACATCCACGCCGGCAGGCAAAGAAGGAAGATCAATACCTTCAATAGATGTATCCGCACGGTTCAAAGGAGCGCTTCCTAATACTACTATACCACCCCAGTCACCGCTAGCCGGAACTGTTTCATTAGATGTAAATACGATCGGGTTGGTAATGGTACCATTAGCTTCGATCCTTCCACTGCGGGTGATCACCAATGCAGATGCTTCTGCAGGTGTAGCTTTCTTGACACCTTTAATAAGAACCCCTTCATCAACAGCGAGGGTAACGCCACCCTGAACATATACCTTGCCGTTAATAAGATAAATGTTACCGGCTGAAAGCTGGTATACGTTATTAACAACTCCCGGAGTTGTGTTGGTAATAATGCTTGGAAGAGTGATCTGTCCAAAACAAACTGTTCCTGAAATGACAGAAACAACTAAGAAAAGTGAGTAGAAGATACTTTTTTTCATAAACTGTTTTTTTAATTTTTTTAAAATGATTTTTAAATGATTTTTCCTGCACTTTGCGCCGGCAGAAGGGCGTTTAATTTTGTTTGGTTGTTTTACTTTTTTTTGAACATAAATTATTTCAAATATTTTTAAATGTTATTAATAAAAGTGACTGGAATGTTGTTATGATTTTTTATTTTACGCATCATGTAGTTTTTTGTTTTAATTATAATTCGAATATTGTTATAATGAACTTTTAAAATTTATAATTAACGCTGACCGAAAATCCAACTCCTTTTTTTACAGAGTAATTCACATAATCCTGGTCTTTATTGTATGCAGCACCTTTGGGATCATCATTGGCCAGAATATCATATGCATTAACAGTCTGTTTTTTTGAGTTTGAGTAAATGATATATGGCTGGTTCAGCAGGTCACTGATATTAAACTTCACTTCCATTTTCTGCTTAAAGAATTTCCGGTAAACCTGTAAGTCGAGGATTGTCCGGGGATTTTCGTATTGTGTTAAGAGATAGTCTGCACCGCCCGTTAAATTTCTTCTTCCCGAACGGTTAACTGCGATATTGAAACCCCAGGTGGTATCATCATAACTGATCCCGGCATTGATGATATAAGGAGAAAGTCCCTGCAAGGGCCTGTTTGTAGAAACTTCATAAGTGCTGTCGCGGTATGGGTTGATCAGTATTACATTAACCAGGTCAACTACTTTTCCATTGATGTAACTGAAGTTTCCGCTCAAAAGAAATCTGCTTAATATCTTTGAGTTGGGTGAAATAAATGAAAGTGATTTTCTGAAATCCACTTCAAATCCTGCTGCTCTTGCACTCTTCATATTGCGGTACTGGATACCGGGTTGTGTACCTTCTACGAGGTAAATACGCTCAACAGGTTTATCAAATTTTTTATAAAACATAGAAAAAGAGAATACCTCTCCGGGGGAAGGGTAATATTCAAAGCGCAGGTCGTAATTATTGATCCTGGTAATTTCAAGAGCCTTTTGACCGGTAACCGTCAACTGTTCTGAAACATCATTATATAAATAAGGGGAACGTTCAACAAGTTCGGGCCTGGCAATAGTTTTACTGTAAGCAGCCCGTAAGTTTATTTTGCCGGTAAGACTGTAAATAAGATTGGCTGAAGGAAGCAAATCACTTTCGAAATATTTTTTGGTAGAATCTTTTATTACGAGTACCCCCACAGCCGGGTACAGGTAAAACAAAGTATTTACAATAGATGTGTTATTCTCGTTTCTTACCCCACCGATAAACCTGAATTTTTTTAAGAACCGCAGATCTGCCATTGCATAAGCAGCATGCAACACCTGTGAACCATTATAACCATCACCGGTGGTAGTGGTTGAATTATCAAATTGACGGAAGGTTAATAATCCATTTGTGAAATTCTGTTGAGTGGCTATATCATAATAGGGTTTACCCTGGGGTAATTTTCCGATGGAATCTGATACAATATAAAACAGGGCAGCATTAAGATCACTCGTTCGTTTTGTATACCCATATCCTACTTTTATAAGTTGCTTTGCACCTTTTATTACAAAGGGAAAGGATAAGTTAGCTGATGCATTTTTTCTGTTTTCCTTAAGTACTGCAGAAAAAAGTCCATATAAACCAATATAGGCTCTTACAAAATCATAACCGTATGAATTTTCTGATAATAACAGCTTTAATAAACCACGTGTATGTGGTTGTTCCCGTCTTAGTTCGATATTATCAACAGACCAGTCAAGTTTTATATTCTTTGAAGTTAATAAATGTTCTCCCTCAACTCTTGTTTGAAATAATTTATTCTGTATGGTAACATTGGTATATATATTCAGTAAATTGATATAGTTGTAATTAGTTCCCTCTTTTGCATCATATTGATCAGTATATCTCAGGTTATACAAATTCTTCCAGGAAATCTTATGCTTTTTTGTTTTGTATGAAGCATTTAGAATAGTGCCCATAGAAGTAAAATATTTGTTACGGACATTTGAATATTCGCCACTACCACTATTCCCTAACTGACCCTGTTCTGATAGCTGTTCATTTAAATAAGTTACAGCAGCTATTATGCCCAGTGAGTTGGTGTTCTTAAAACGTTTGGTTACCCCTCCCGATAATTGGTAATTCTGCACAGGCACATACCCATAGCGGGATGATTGCCATGCATTTGGTATGCGGCCCCTGATGATCTGGCTGTTATTCGTTGAATCTTTTTCAACATATCTGACAGGATCAAGTAAACGTCCGTCTCCGAACCATAACCTGTCTGCATTTATTTTCCCGATATTGGCCTGTTTATCTCTTTCAAAACTTACAAACGGTTTATCAAAGCTTTCACTGTTGATCCCGGTACCTATAGTCAGCGTCAAGAAATTCCTGACAGGAACTTCCTTAGTAGTAACCTGTACTATACCCCCGGTAAATTCACCTGACAGATCAGGTGTGGCTGTTTTGTTAACAATCACATTATCCACCAATGCTGAAGGAATAATATCAAAACTGAAATTCCTGCGGTTGGGTTCTGTACTTGGGAGGATTGACCCGTTTATCATTACATTAATATACCTGTCGCTTATCCCTCTAATAGTAACAAATTTTTCACCTTGCACTGTTAATCCGCTCACCCTTTTTAAAACCTTCGCAATATTAGCATCGGGCAATTTTGCCATTACTTCGGAACTGATCCCGTCCGTCATGCTGGCATTGTTTTTCTGCACCTGTAAAAGCCCGGCTGAGGTAGCTCTTCTTGCAGAGGATGTAACAACAACTCCGCCAAGGGTTTCCTTTTTGTTCTTTGAAAGAGTTACACTTAAATCAGTCTGGCTATTTGTCTTTATAATAACATCTGATATCTTCTGGCTTTCAAAACCAACAATGCTGATAAGTATTGTGTACGTGCCGGGTGATAGTGTAAGTACGTAATCTCCGCTAACAAATGTGGTAGTGCCCCCTTTCTTTTGATCAATGGTAATGGAAACACCTGCCAAGGGTTGATTATTCTCATCCCTTATTGTACCGGTAAGCCTGCCCGGTTTTATATTTTGATTTACCTGTGCATTAGCAAAAACAGCCGAAAAAAGTAAAATAATAATAACCGGCAAGTGACGAAGCAATATTTTGGTGCAGGCTGAGCGCATTATAGTATATCAAGTATTAAAAACTGTTTAGAAATCTTCTAAATCCTGTTTAGACAGCTGAGGTTTTTCGATTGATATTTTTATTATTCGGAGAAATAATTCCCAGCAACAAACCTAAACCTTGTGTTAATATTTTTTCAATCCATACAGTTACCAAATGATAATCAAATTGTGTATTCAGAATAAATAAATTGTTAACTCGTATTTTAACAAGTCCGGATGAGTATAGAAAAAGTTTTCAGATTAAGAATACATACCAGAAGAAATCTAAATTATTACTGTACAAATTCTGACAGGCAAATTCATATTATCCGGTTTCTGAAGCCAATACTGGTATTGACTTTAATGGATTATCAACTAACACGATTCACTACGTGGTCCTTAATTATTGCAGATGAGGTATCAGGATACTAATATTCGTTTTAGTGAGCTTATCAATTGCAGGTATGCCATAGTTCTCTAATTTTAAAGGCCCTGCGCAACTCTTTACCTTTAAAAAACAAGACCCGTTTCTTAAACAATACTCAATACGAATTAATATTAAAATAACTTTCAAAAATCTCTTTCATTAAACTGATTGATGAAATTGCAAAATGCGGATACTTTTATTATTCATGGCATGCCTATTATTTATATCCTGTACTACAGGTAAAATTCTTTTACAAAATCAATGTTCTGTTAAGCAGGTGTCTGGCGGTTATATTAAGATCAGCGACTCAGTCTTTACTTTTGAAACAAAGAAACTTGGAAGAACTTATTTGAATCTTATTATTGACTCCTGTCAATTAATAAGCAATTTTGAAATTAATCTGACAGGTCATGTAACATTTGCAGAAGGCAACTTAAACGGCGGTGAAAGAAAAATGCCGGATGTGGATATTTTTCAGGCAACCCAGGCAGACAATGATATACTTAAGTACACACAATACCTGGGGAAAACTGACCAGGCCGGAAAATTCGATATCACTATAAGTACTTTAAGAAAGAGAGTTTTTATTTTACTGGATAAGCAGAATTTTAATTACACTTCTGTTTTATTATCTTATTAATTTTTTCCTGCACGCTTAATATTAGATATAAAAAGAAAAACAGCATCTAATTCATCTATTGTCATATTGGCCATTACGGCATGGTTCGATTTATCTAAAGCAAGTGCAGCCGTTTTGTAATCATCTACCTGCTCTTTGGAAAAATTTGGGATACTGTCTTTTCCATTTCCGAAAATTCCATGGCATTTGGAGCAGTTTGCCTTATAAAATTTTATTCCCAATCTCCAGTTAGCAATTAGTATTGCAGAATCTACAGAAGAAAATGAGGCCGGCACAGGAAGCATCAACCGTTTTATGTCTGCATCGACCGGGTCTTTTTTAATTTTCTTTGGTGTGGAATCCGTTTCAACCCGGTTAAATATTAAGCCACTTGCTGATTTTTTTAAACTGGTTTTCTTTTCAACAATCCCATAACTCAAAATGACAATCATTAAAAAAGCTGCTGAGATCAAATAAGATTTTTTCATAAAATAAATTATTTAAATTAATACTCACCTCCAGGCTTCCTCGCTTTATAAATATTCAGCCTTGAGGGAGGTAGTTTAACAGGCGGTTTTTGAAAAATGATATCCTCATCCAATGTTTTTAAAAAAGCCTTCAATGCCATTTTTTCATCCTTTGAAAGGCGGAGTGAATCTGACGACAACGTCTGGTTATCCAATTTGAGCCCCCTTCCTGCCCCGCCCCCGGCATCATAAAAATTGATTACTTCATCCATCGTTCGGAACACGCCATTATGCATATAAGGTTTAGTGTTGCTGGAATTCCTGAGACTTCCTGTTCTGAATGCATGCATTGTTTCCACTGCAGGATTTATATTATATCTTCCCGAATCACTGCTTATTTTTTTATACCCTGTGTCAGCCGGAACACCTATTACTTCAAATTCACTGCTTATATAAGGTGGTTTTACTCCGTTAAACTGTGGTACAAAATGACAGGTGGCACACTCCGCTTTACTCATAAACAGGTTAAAACCCCTGATCGCTTCGGCATTAAGACTTTCTTTCCCATTCATTGCCCTGTCAAATGGCGCATTAAAATCACTAAAACCAGAGTAATACAGTGTGATGGCAGAAACTACGTGATCTATATTTACATCAGGGTAAAACGGGGTTAGTTTCCTTAATTTTTGAAATGCCTTCCTGTACTTTTCGCAACTCATTACATTATCCAGTATTTTCCTTTCATCACAACCCATTTCACCTGCATCCGTAATTACACCCTTTGCCTGTTTCTGCAAAGAGATATGTTTGCCATCCAGCATCAGCAAATGATTATAAACAACATTTATGAGCGTTGGTGTATTTCTGGAAAGCCTTCCTGTTTCATTGAATGCCAAACTTGTGGCCAGTGTTGTATCAGTAAAATATTCATCGGGCTTATGACAACTTGCACAACTCCTCTTTCCATTGCCCGAAAGAATAGGGTCAAAGAACAATAACCTGCCAACAGACTTTATTTCATTTAGTTTTTCCGTATCGGCAACAGCAATAAAAATACCCTTGCTATTTTGACCATTATATAAATTCTTGTCGAAAATGGAACTGTTATCATTGTTTACTGAATAGTCATTATAGCTCTTTGAAAAAACATGATAGGTATTTATGAACTGCTGATTAATGGCGTATAAAGGGTTAACGTAATCTTTTATAAACTGAAAATGGTCGAATTTGCTGAACTCATTACTTTGTGAAGCCACAAAAGCCTCCATCCGGTTGTAAAGCTGAATATAATTTTCGGTGACAGTATATGTCTGAAAGCTTTTGTTAAATGCAAAGTAAACATCCTTTACATTTTGCAACATGCTCTTCAATTCTTCAATGATCCTATCCGTATCCGGGCACTCAAATCCCGTTGTATAAATAGCCGAAAGGTTAAGTAAGAAAAGACGGTTTACAAAAAAGAAATTGCCGGGTACGTTAAGGCTTTCCGTTATAGAATCAGCCTGGAAGGTTTTAATGGCTGCATCAGATTCATAAAGCAATTTAAGCAATGAGTCTTTTCCCGGTTTGGGTTCTTCCAGGTAAAGTTGGGCAAGTGTGAGCCCGGCAGCATAGCGCTTATATGGTTTTTCAAATTTTTCAAACACTTCCGTTTCCCATTCCACCGGCAACGGACCATTTATTTTTTTATAGGCCACCGGTTCTAGATAACGAAGCCATAAATCTATCGCCTTCAGTTTTGATCTTGTTTCTTCAATTTGTTTAGCAAGGATAATATTATCCCCGGAAATATCCTTTTGATTTTCTACTAATTTTATAAGAGCCCTTTGCTCCTGCTGAAATTCTGCAAGGCGTGCAGTATAAAGATCAAAATAGGGGGAAACAGTATTCCGCTTTGTCATGCTTATGAAAAGTATTAAGATCAGTAAGATGAAAAAAGTAACCCTGTATTTGAGCATTTTAAATTTTATGTATGAAGTGAATAACAAGGTCAATTTAAGCCTCTACTTTAGTGTGTATCTTACCGGAAGATTATTTTTTCGTTATTTAAGTGCATGAACAGGGCTTGGCTAAATATAATTTGCCTTTTCCTGATGCCTGTTTGCAGCTGCCTGCTTAGAGACAGGTTAAACAAATGGAAAGTCCCGCTATGCTTTAGCGGGACTCATAAATTTTTACAAGTTGAATATTTTTTCAGTTTGCTTTACATGCGGTACTTAATAAGGTTATGCTTTTACAACTTCAATTTTTTCCTCTGTTCTTGACTTTACATTAAAAGACTGGTTCAGGAATATCGTCTTACCCGATACTTCAAAATTTATTTTACTGATATCGCCTCTTACTATTTTGTAACGTATGTTATAGGTTTCTGTACTGATCTTTTCTTCAAACAGGGTATTATTATCACCGTCAAGTATACGCAGTTTACTACCCTTTGGCGACAGGTTAATGAGATGAAGTTCAAATACAAGCATATCTCCCTCTATACGCACAAAGCGTATAGTGCCGGCAGATTCATTGGCGACAAACTGCTGTGGCTGTACCTGGGCCTGTGTAGCGGTAAATGAATTTGATACGGATGCTAATACAAGCATACAGGTTGTTTTAATAAAAACGGATCTTAAAGATTTCATAATAGTTCGGTTTAAATGATTAATTATTTTGACAGCACAAAGATCACCGGGTATCATTACTTAATTGTGACCATCCCGTTAAGTCAAGGTCATTATAATGTTTATAAATAAATCTGCCTTCCGGGAAAGATTTGCAGGTAATACATCAAAAGGGAGTGCTGCCCTTATACTTAGCAAATCACAATTTGACGGAGAACCATTGAAGCTTATGAATATGATCCCGAAGTGCAGAGAAACAGAAATATAAAAGGAAGAGAAGGTGATCACTGTTTTATCCGGTCTTTTTGCTCTGCAGCGTAAATCCAAACGTGCTGCCTACATCCATTTTACTTCGTACATGAATGGTTTGCCCGTGTGCTTCAATAATATGTTTGCAAATAGCCAACCCTAAACCACTGCCACCCACTTTGCGGCTTCTTGCAAGGTCTGTTCGGTAAAACCGTTCAAAAATGCGGAGTAAATGTTCTTCGGCTATACCTGAGCCATCATCACTTATTTCAATTAATACCCGGGCACCGTCAACTTTGTAAAAACTCGCTTCAATGATCCCGTTTTGTTTTCCGTATTTTATGGCGTTATCAACCAGGTTGGTAAACACCTGTCTTATTTTCTCCTTATCAGCATAAACAGTCAATGGTAATTCACATCCCTTTTTAATAATAGATTTTATTTGTTTTTCATCTGCTTTAAGAACTAATGATTCGTACACTTCTTTTAGAAGATCCTGTATCACAAAACTATCTTTTAATAAAAGCTGTTCCCCGCTTTCCAGTTTAGTAATTTCATCCAGATCATCTACCAGGTTTACCAGGCGGTCTATATTACGTGAGGTACTTTGCAAAAACTTTAAATTTACATCCGGTTTATCAAGTGCCCCATTAAGCAATGTATCAACGTAACCCTGTATGGCAAAAATGGGAGTCTTCAGTTCATGGCTCAGGTTCTGCAAAAATTCTTTCCGGTACGCTTCATTTTGCTGCAGCATTTCGATCTCTTCCTTACGTTGTTCGGCCCAGCTTACCACATCATCCCTTACTTCATCAATGCTTTTTTGCGGTAAAATACTCTTATAATAAAATTCCTCTTTTTTACTGGCCTTGGTCTGGTAAATGAATTTATAGATGAGTTTTATCTTACGGTAAATAAAATTCTGGAGTGTATATAATATCAACGAGTAAGAACCCAGGAAGATCACCAGTAAGGATAACCCGGCGATCCACCATACCGGTTTAATCATAAAAATTCCGAGGGCAATGGGTATGGCCAATGCCATAGCCGTTATGGCAGATAATTTTTGTGGTGAAATATTTTTTGAAGATGGCATGGCTGGTCATTGAGTCATTGGTCATTTGCCATTCCTGGCGATGGTAAAGTTACTGGCAAAAAATGACTCAATGACCAATGACTCAATGACCAATGGCCGATGACCCTATTTTATATCTGAAACTTATAACCAACTCCCTTTACGGTGGTAATACAATCCATGTTTAGTTTCTGGCGTATTTTACGGATATGAACATCAATGGTGCGGTCGCCAACGATCACTTCGGTGCCCCAAACCTGGTTCAATATTTCGTTGCGAAGAAAAACTTTACCCGGTTTGCCTGCCAGTAAAGCCAGCAGTTCAAATTCCTTTCGGGCAAGAATGATATCATTACCCTGGTAATTGATCATATACTTCTCCCGGTCAATTTTCAGATCACCTATTTGCAAAAGCCCCTTATCCTCTTTATTAACACGCCTGAACAGGGCATTAACTTTACTAACGAGGACCTTCGGGCTTATAGGCTTTGTAAGGAAATCATCGGCGCCGGTCTCCAGCCCTTTAACTTCGGATCCTTCATCACTTAAGGCGGTCAGAAATATGATCAATGTATCGTTAAAGACAGGTTGCAGCCGCAGTATATTACATACTTCAATTCCATTCTTACCCGGCATCATAATATCCAGGATGATCAGGTTGGGTTGGTGTTTTTTTGCCAGATCAATGGCATCATTACCGTTCTTTGCTGTTACCACTTCATATCCTTCATTCTGCAGATTGTATTGTATAATTTCAAGGATATCCGGCTCGTCATCAGCAATTAATATTTTTTTAACAGTATTTGCAGCACTCATAAGCTGCAAAAATAGTCTTTAACATCAATCAGGAACCCCGTTTGTACCTGATTTTGTATTATCAAATTGTTAAGGGGCGCAGCCTATTTACATCGAATTTTATCCCCGCTGCAAACCAATATGCAGCCCCTCATGTATTTTTAGCATCTTTGCAGCTGAACAGGACTATGAAAAAATATATTTTTTTCCTTAAAATACTCATAACCTCTGCACCGGTTTTTGCAAACATGGATACCATTAAAGTACCCATATACCGGCAACTTTTTCATGACAGGATAAATGAAGAGCAGCTTTTACTGGATAAAATAGATGGTAAAACGGATGGTCTCATCAGACCTACTCAGAAACCGGAAATAAATCTTGCCATCACTGATGTGATGATAAGAAAGATCGATGAACTGCAGGAAGTTGTGGAAAGAAACAACAGGATTGTAACCAATAATCAAAAGATCAGGTACCTGAATTATATCGAAAATGTAGTCAAGTCTTATAAATATGGGGTGAAAGCCAAAACCTTCAATCCCGTTTACGCCCCGCTATTAATTGAAAATTTTGAAAAAATTATGGTTGCCAATATTGACAGTATCAGTATGGATGCCGATATTGAAAGTGTTCCTTACCAGGTGGGTAAAATAAATGTTGAAATATTTTCAGAAAATAAGGGGTATGACCAAAGTAAAAAGATACTGTACAAAAAATTCTGTGCCCTTAATCCCGATAAGATATTACAAACCATTGAACCTTACATAAACGAACCCTTTGCCGATTCATTGATCGTAATAAGTTGTAAGCATAGCCCTACCGCTATTTATTCAATAGCCCAGGCACCCGATTCCAGGATGGGATCATTGGTCCATCGCAATACCGATTCTTTGGTAACCGCTGTTGTTGAACTGAGTAAAACACCGAATGCCCTTTTGTATTTTCCTTTTTTAGACGATATTATAAAGGGCAAAAAAACGGTTGAGTCCATAAAAAAATATGTGGGTGATGGTGAGATCGGGTATGATAGTGTAGGTTATTTTAAATTACTGGTTGAAACCGAAATCGAATATTTTAAACGTATGGTTTCGCCGGCTAAGGATACACCTGTTGCTATGTTTGGGGCGAATGGTTTACGCGAAAAATTACAGGAAAAAGCCATTCAGCATTTTGTTACCCCTATAAATGCGCTGCATGATCTGAGCAATATAAATATGCGTATGAAAGCAACCGATTCCTTATCGGCCATTGACCTGTATTTTATGATGGTAATGAGTGAAAGTGAGATCTACACATCCAGTTATAAGCACAGTTTTTTCAGGATGCTGCAACGTATGGGTTCAGAACCAAGAACAGATTCTTTATTACTGAATGTACATTTCGACTACTTTAAAAAGTTTATTAAAATGGCGGCCAATTATAATAAACTGGATACGTTCCTGAAATTTATGCCCAAAACGGCATCCGAAACGTTAATGCGGGGGTTCATTGCCAACCTGGATAATACCGGTAACCTGGAGGATGCCGTAGATGTAGCGGATTCGTACAGCAGCATCAATGATGAAAAACTGCAAAACACGATTCTTGGTTATGTAATAGAAAACGAAAAGATCTGTACACAAAATAATAACAACCGTGGCAAAACCATTTATGGTTTGCTAAAATCAATTTTCCTGTCGGCAGACAGTACCAATAAAATTGACCTTACCGGAATATTAGGTATCCCTTCCATTTATGAAGTGGATAATAAAGATATACAGGATGACAGCGGCAGAATTATACAACAGGTATACTGGTACGGGGATGAAGATGGTAAAACTTTTTTCCCGCTTTTTATTAATTCTTTTCCGGCTAAAGAATGGAAAATAACAAAAAAAGATGAGTGGTATGAAATAAATTCCCTGAAAGGAAAAGTATGGATCTATGCAAACCGGCCACTGGATAATGATGCCAACCTGGATGACAGTGCCCAGATACATTTAAACCATTACCTGGAAGAAAACAACCTGCAGCCTTCCGTTATTGTTCACCGTGGGCACAGTTACTGGTTACCCCGTACTATAAGACGAATGGCAGGTAATGCAAAAATTGTCATGCTGGGTTCATGCGGCGGTTATAAAAATTTAAATGATATTATTGATATGAATCCCGAAGCTCATATCATTTCCACCAAAGAAATTGGTGCCGGGGATATTAACAGGCCTATCCTCAATTATTTGAATCAAACCTTTGAATCGGGGAGCAAGCTGGTATGGAAAAATATGTGGGCCTCCCTCACCCGGTTATTTTCTACCGACCCCAGTAAGACGGTCAGGGAAAGTTGGGAAGATTATATCCCGCCTTATAAGAACCTTGGAGCCATTTTCCTGAAAGGGTATAACAATACATTTCAGTCAGAGTAGCTCCCCGGTTATTTTTAAACCTACAAAAAAGGAGCTGCCGTAAAGGCAAATACGAAATACTAAACAGGCATACCTTTGCTATATGATTGAAAAAACGAAGAGGAAAAAACAGATCTTTAATTTTTCCTTACTGCGCAGGGTTTTCCGTTTTGCTGCACCTTATAAAAATAAATTTTACGGTTCTTTAATGCTGGCTATTGTACTGGCCGTATTAGCGCCCGTAAGGCCATTTTTAATACAATTAACTATCAATGACGGAATAAAAGGCAATACTGCTTCTCATTTTATAGATACCCCCGGCGGTTTCATTATAGAAATTACCATTATACAGATCATACTCTTATTACTGGAGACCGGATGCCGCTTTTTATTTACTTTCCTAACTGCATCACTTGGACAAAGCGTGATTAAAGATCTGCGGGTAAGCACGTACAATAAAATACTTCATCTCAATTTAACCCAGTACGACAAAACACCAATCGGTACACTCACCACCAGAACCGTAAATGATATTGAATCCATTAATGACATTTTCAGTGATGGCCTGATCCCGATCATTGCCGATCTGCTGGCGATCATTTCCATATTAGGCTATATGTTTTTTATTGACTGGCGACTGACATTAGTCTGCCTGGCCCCCTTTCCTTTTTTGATTGTGGCCACTTACTTTTTTAAAGAGAGTGTAAATAATTCTTTTATCCGTGTACGCAATGCAGTTGCCGGCCTTAATGCATTTGTACAGGAACGCATTACCGGTATGGCAATAATCCAGGCTTTTGCAGCAGAGAAAAGAGAATTCAATAAATTTAAGGATATTAATACGGAACACCGCAATGCCAATATCAAAGCCATTTTTGCTTACTCTGTTTTTTTTCCGGTGGTTGAATTGGTCATGGCTTTGTCCATAGGTTTACTGGTATGGTGGGCTGCAAAAGATGTAGTAAACCCCGAACAGGCAGAAAAAGTTGCCGGCGTAATAACCGCATTTATTCTTTGCCTCAATTTATTATTCCGTCCCCTCCGGGTAATTGCAGACAAATTCAATGTATTACAAATGGGTATGATTGCCAGTGAAAGGGTTTTTAAAGTGCTGGACAATGAAGACAGTATGATTAATGAAGGAAATGCAAATGCGGATCATTTGAAAGGCAAAGTAGAATTTGAAAACGTCTGGTTTGCTTACCTGGATGAACAATTTGTTTTAAAAAATATTTCCTTTACCCTAAATGCCGGCGAAACACTGGCCATTGTGGGCCATACCGGCAGTGGCAAAACATCCATCATCAGTTTACTAAACCGGCTATATCAAATTAATAAAGGGCAGATCAGGATTGATGATATTAATATTGAAGATTTCCATCTTGATGATCTGAGGACTAAGATTGCCGTGGTATTACAGGATGTTTTTCTTTTCAGCGGATCGGTAGCCGATAATGTAAGCCTCCGTAACCCTGCTATAAAAAAAGAAGATATTATAAAGGCGGCGAAACTGATTGGTATGCACGATTTTATTATGAAGTTACCTGGCGGTTATGATTATCATGTTATGGAGAGAGGTGCTACGCTTTCATTAGGCCAGCGGCAATTATTATCTTTTGTAAGGGCTTTATTATATGACCCTGCCATTTTAATTTTAGACGAAGCCACATCATCGGTAGATTCCGAAAGTGAGGCTTTGATTCAACAGGCCATAGATAAACTAATTACAAACCGGACCTCTATTGTAATTGCACACCGGTTATCTACTATCCGCAAGGCCAGTAAAATAATAGTGCTGGATAAGGGCGAAATAAAAGAAATGGGTACCCATGAGGAGTTACTGAAAAAGCAAGGCACTTATTACCAGCTGCATAAGATGCAGTTTGAAAACCAGGAAAAAGTGCTGTAAATTTGAACCATGCGAAAAGCAAAGTTTACAACGTATAACAGTAAAGAGGAACTTGAAAATGCAAGATCTTTAGAAGCATCACAAACTTCCTATACGGAACGTTTTTATACTTTGATGAAATTGATCAAAGTTTCAAGGATGATCAGTAATGCTAAAATCATCCATTCTCCACAAATCCCCAATGCAGAATAGCTATGGATATTTTTGATGCTGATATATTGTCGCTTTGGAAATGTCTGCAGCAAAACAAAGTAAAATATATAATGATTGGTGGATTTGCCACCAATTTGCATGGATATAGTCGTGCAACCAATGATATTGACATTTGGATTGATGATAATTTGGAAAATAGAAAGAGATTAAGAAAGGCACTTAAAGAACAAGGTTCAGGAGATTATGAACCAATAGAAACAATGGATTTTATTCCCGGTTGGACAGATTTTCAATTAAATATGGGTTTTAAGTTAGACATAATGGTGTCTGTGAAGGGATTAGAGAAAATCGGGTTTGAAGAGTGCTATAATTATTCAGTTGTTGCTGAAATTGAAAGCACATTAGTTAGATTTTTGAATTATAATCATCTAATAGCCTGTAAAAAAGCTGCCGGAAGACCTAGAGATTTATTGGATATAGAAGAATTGGAAAAAATAAGAAAGGCTTCCGGAGGAAATAATCCCTAAATTCTTAACCCTCAATTTCATATTTCCCCCCTCCCCCCTTATCTTTGCGCCAAAATTAAGGCAGAACATGAGATCTAAGCGCATCAAATCATTACTGGCAGCGGTTTTTAGCCTGGGTTTATTGTTTTTTTCAACCCCCGCTTTTGCCCAACACCCAGCGGCAAAAGAACCTGCCGGCGAGCCTGCCAAAAAAGAGAAGATATTTGATGCCAATGAGGTGATCTTCGGCCATATCATGGATGCCCATGAATTTCACTTTTTATCTTACAAAGGATCAGACGGCCATGAGCACCATGCCACTATCCCCCTGCCGGTTATCGTTTATTCAAAAGAAAAAGGATTTGCATGCTTTATGTCCTCAGCTTTTCACCATGGCGAGCATGTAGTAAATGGTTATGCGTTATTGACCAATGAAAGAATTGACAACGACTCATTAGACCGTAATAAACATGCAGCCGGGCAAATTGTAGCTGTTGATGATACCGGGAAAATAGATGAATCGGTTAGTGTTTACGATCTTTCTTTAACCCGTAACGTGGTACAAATGTTACTTGCGCTTACCCTGCTCGTTGTGATACTGATTAAAGTTGCCAGGAAATATGGTACCGGTGCCGGTGTTACCACTGCACCAAAAGGTATGCAAAACACTATGGAGACCATTGTGAATTTTGTTAATGATGAAGTAGCCAAACCAAACCTTGGCGCTAAAAGCAATAAATACCTGCCCTACCTGTTAACTGTGTTCTTATTTATCCTTATCAATAATATTGTAGGGTTAATACCGGGCACAGCCAATGTGACCGGAAATATTGCCTTTACTTTTGTTTTATCCATCATTTCATTTATGGTTATTCTGTTCAGCAGTAACAAACATTACTGGATGCATATCATAAATCCTCCGGGTGTACCAGGTTGGGTTAAAGTTATATTGGTACCGGTTGAGATTTTGGGCATATTCACCAAGCCATTTGCCTTAATGATCAGGTTGTTTGCCAATATGGTGGCCGGGCATATCCTTATCATTTGTCTGATCTCCCTCATTTTTATAATGGCGGCGTTAAACCAATATGTAGGCTGGGCTTTTTCACCATTTTCTATTGCCTTTACCATATTCATTTATTTTATTGAAGTGCTTGTCGCATTTTTACAGGCATTTATTTTTACCATATTAACCGCGGTGTTTATTGGCCAGGCTTTTGAAGGTGGCCACGAAACAGAACATGCTGCCGCACACTAAACAAGTATTTTTTTAACCAATATAAATTCACAATTATGAATTTTGTCTTATTAGAAGCTGTAGCTAATGCAGGAGGTGCCATCGGTGCCGGCTTAGGTGCTATCGGCGCCGGTATCGGCATTGGCCAGATCGGTAAGGGTGCATTGGAATCCATTGCACGCCAGCCCGAAGCCATCAATGATATCCGCAGCAACATGATCCTTACTGCCGCACTGGTAGAAGGAGCAGCCCTGTTTGCGATCATCATCGGTTTCTTAGCTATGGTGCTTTAAAACCTTTACTGCATCCGAAGTACAGGACCGAGGATGCAGTAATTTATTTAACTTTAGTTTGTATAAAATAGTTTGTATGCAATTACTTACACCGGCCTTTGGCCTTATTATCTGGACGCTTCTTGCCTTCCTCATCGTATTTTTTCTGTTGAAAAAATTTGCCTGGCCCATGATCATTGGTGGCCTTGCACAACGTGAAAAAACCATTGCTGATTCACTGGCCACAGCCGAAAAGATAAAACTGGAAATGGCCCAGATGAAAAATGACAATGAAACCATACTTACCCAGGCACGTGAAGAAAGGGCATCCATGCTTAAAGAAGCAAAAGCAACAAAGGAAAAAATGATTGCTGAAGCTAAAGAAGAAGCAAAAGAACAGGCCAATAAGATCATTATGGATGCACATGCATCTATCAATAACCAGAAAATGGCAGCCCTTACCGAAATCAAGAACCAGGTGGGTACTCTTATAATAGAAGTTAGTGAAAAGGTTTTACGCAAAGAATTAAGCAATAAAACAGAGCAGGAGAATTATATTAAGACCCTGGCCGCAGAAGTAAAACTCAATTAGTTGATTTGGTGATTTGGAGATGTGCCAATGGGACAATCACTAAATCACCAAATCAGCAAATCACCAAATTGATACAATGAATAATCCCCGTTTAGCAGGCCGTTACGCAAAAAGTTTACTGGGCCTGGCAACAGAACAAAACCAGGTAGATGCCGTATATGCCGATATGAAATGGTTGCACAGCATCTGCAAAAGCAATCCCGATTTTGTTACGGTTTTACGCAGCCCGATCATTAAGCCTACTGCTAAAGCAAAAATCATTGAATCGGTCACAATAGAAAGAGTGAGCAAGCTGACCAGCGCTTTTATACAATTACTGGTAAGAAAAAACAGGGAATTAAATTTACCCGAGATCGTTTCTGCTTATATTGACCAGTTTAATACGTTGCGGAATATTCATAAAGTAAAAATTACTACTGCCGAACCCATTTCGGATGAAATGCAAAACGCCATAATGGCCAATATTAAAGCGGTTGCAACAAAAAACCAGACTTTTGAAATTGAAACACAGGTTAATAACGAATTGATCG
The DNA here is from genome assembly GCA_031414035.1 of Chitinophagaceae bacterium. Classification (GTDB taxonomy): domain Bacteria; phylum Bacteroidota; class Bacteroidia; order Chitinophagales; family Chitinophagaceae; genus Ferruginibacter. The sequence goes on from JANOGE010000056.1 coordinate 22,995, forward strand.
GTGGGTTTTTACTGGAAACCTCCGGCACCCTTGTTGATGCCAGCATTTTAAGGGACCTTAAGGATATTCAAAAGCAGTTTAAGAATAATGATTATTTGCACAGGATACGGTAATACTATTTGCCTCCTTACATAGAACTGTACACAAGAGTGCAAATTCAATTTCTCTTTACTTTAAATTCACCGTCCGTAATATTCACTGTAGCGTTAGTGTTAGCATTGTAGAGATAATTCCCTGTAAATGTCCCCGCTAGCTCAGTGCTGGAGATAGAAGTAAGAAATAGAGTATAGCTGCAGGCAGCGCCACTCGGTGCATTTATATTCAGATAGCCTATCTGCACAGGATCAGTGGCTAATAATCTATAAATAACACTAAAAGGATTAGTTGCTGTACCAGGATTTAAAGGATATGTTCCATTTGGAAAAGATGCTCCGGGGATTTGGTAAAGAATAGAAATAACTTTTGATGAAGTTGATAAAGTTTCAAAAGCTCCGATCCCAAATTCAGTACTTGTGTTTACCCCCGAACCTGATGTTGATATATGGCCTGTAGCATTTTCACTATACGTTACTAATGTGCCATTTAACTTAAATTTTATATAATAGCCCGTAACTACATTGGGGTTATTATTATTTTCTGAAGTTGCATTTTTTGTGCAACCCGATATAAAAATTGACGCAGCCAAAATAAGCATTCCTATACAAGACATATTTATTTTATTAGACATAGATCTCCATTTTATAAATTATTTACTTAAATGTTATTTTGTTTATTTAAAAACCAAATTAATTATGCCTGTTTTTTGTGTTAAAACGTTCAGCATATTTGCAAACTTACCCGACATAATTTCGTCCAGTAATTTTGAAGTTTTCCCATCGTAATCCAACGTTATTGTAGATATCCCATTATCAAAATTGGGGTCTATATTTTTAATACCGGAATTGCCTTTAAGCATATCGGTGAATTCTTTTGACTTGTTATAATCTGAATTAGTTATGGTAATAACAATATTCTCCATTCCAGGGGTATTGCCATTCTGAACTTCGGGCACGATCATTATGTTTTTTCTGCCTGCCAGCCACTCTGCTGCCTGAATAATACCTTTTTCCAATGCATTTGCAACCGCAGGTGTATATTTATTCCCTCCTGAAAAATCAAGACGCTGGTTACCCAGTGGTGATGGTACACCCATACCAATACTTACTTTTTTTGAAGATTTTCCTTCTACATTAAATGATCGTGAATCTAATACTTCCCTGGTTTCTGGAATAGAAATGGTGACAACAAACCCTAATCTTACCGTTTGATTAGAAGTTTTAACAAATGCAATAGTTTGCCCTGAAGACTGATTATTAAATTCTGTAACCTCACCGGTAACTACTATTTGAGCCGATTTCATATTCCCTGCTTTGATAGCCGTTTTCTTATCAGCAGCAGCGGTTTTACCAAATTCAATTTCTTTATCCAGATCCTCCTTATTATCCAGATTAAGTAATACATTGAAACAATTGGTTTGTTGAAGTGATGTTTGTAACATCGTCGACATATTGGCTCCCAATTCGCTCATACTTGCCTCCGGATTTGTTTGGCTGTTTGATTGATTGTAATACCAGTTTGTATTATAATTTTCATTCCCTGTTGCCTTCGTTTTTGAACTCCCGTTTGTGGTTATATTAAACCTCACAACCGATAATATTATTCTGTCCTTTAATGGAGTAACATCACAAATTGGTTTTACTTCCTCCTGAGAAACCTTGACTTTTTTTTGAGAAAAAGCATTTGAAAAAAAGATGGTGGATAAAATAGTTAGAAAAATGTTCACCCTGATTTTGGTCATAATCATAATTTTTTAATTTGTATCGTTTAAAACTAAAAAGTAAATTCAAATCACGAAATACTCTATAAGAGATAGTTCAGTTAGTTTTGAGGATATACAGTATTAAGAAACAAGTTATATAAAACCGGTAACAAAAAAAAATATGGCCAGAAAAAGCATGAAAAGAAATATAAACACGCCAGATAGGTTTGAAAGATATATTAAGGCAGAGGCTAATTACATTACATGCTAAAACCCAAAGACAGGCGTTTTAATATCGTGATAAAAAAGGAAAGTCCATTTCTCCTGCAGCCCCTGCTGCCACCATTATTGCCGAAGCTCCATGCATTTTCTGCAGTCAAAATCGTATTTAGAAATAAACTCCGGGCCAAACCTATAAGGTTTGCCGGGCGGCCCTCCTGCACTGCAAACCTTATAGGTTTTTTAAAAAATCAAACACCGGCGTCTTAATATCATGATAAAACAAAAAGGTCCACTTCTCTTCCCTACCCTGCTGCCACCATTGTTGCCGCAGCTCCATACATTTTCTTCCATCAAAATCATACCTGGCAATAAACCTGTTTTTCATTTGCTGTAACTGTGGCGCCACATCGCCGCCATAGAAAATTGTCTGCCCGTCTTCCTCTATCCAGAACACCTGATGAAAAGGACAATGTGCACCACTTATTTTGTACGTAATATGATCATCTATCTTACCCTCGCCTTCCAGTAAAACAACCTGGTCGGAGTTTTTCAGATCGTCAAAATCAGATACCCGGTATGAAGGAGGCCCTTTTTTTAAAGCGAATTCCATTTCATCTTTATGTACATAATACGTGGCATTGGGAAAACTTAAAAACTTCTGCTTAAGCATTTCATCCTTTTTATAAATACCCCCTGCATGATCTTTATGTAAATGGCTCAATAACACTTTGGTTACTTCCAGCGGGCCAATGCCGTTATTCAGTAAATTCTGATGTATCTGTAAAGTGCCATCAGGCATATTAAACCCAAGGCCGGTATCAATTACAATAATATCCTGAGCAGTAATAACAGCAAAAGGTTGTATCTCTACCAGCAAACTGCCCATTGGTCTTTTCTGTATATCATCTTTCGATATATTAAACGGAATAAACTTTTTTGTGGCATCAATGGTAAAAGCGCCTTCGCTGAGTGGAATTATTTTCATACCAACTTGCCCTCCGGCCCCCTCTATCTCCCCCCGTGGGGGAGGACATGGTGAAGATTATGGAGAATTTAGAGTCTAAAAAAATAAAAGAGTGTTTGATTAATAAAATATCACTGCAAAAGTAATTAAAAAGAGTTTTAAGTAATTAGAGTCTTTCAAGTCTCCCCCTTGGGGGAGATTTAGAGGGGGCCTACCTTAACACCATCTGCCGGTCGGCATCCAGCTTAATTAAAATAAAAAGAAGAACGGTAAACGTCAATAAGGATGAGCCCCCATAACTCATCATGGGAAGGGTGATACCAATTACAGGCGCCAGGCCAATGGTAACACAAATATTTACGGCTACATGAAAAAAGATAATTCCGGCTACCGAATAGGCATATACCCTGCTGAAGGTACTCCGCTGCCGTTCTGCAATGGCTATGATACGCAATAACAAAACCAGGTATAGCAACATCAGTATTCCACTTCCCCAAAAACCAAAATTTTCGCCAACCGACGTAAAAATAAAATCGGTGTGCTGTTCCGGTACAAAATCTCCCTGGGTTTGTGTCCCCTTTAAAAAACCTTTTCCGGCAAAGCCGCCGGAGCCGATGGCAATTTTTGACTGCTTTACATTATAATTCTGCTGATCGCTTTTCTTTTGTTTCGTCTTCTGCTCTTCTGTATTATTCAGATCAACTGCTGCAGAATCAGAAAATGGGTTATCAACGCCTACCATGCTGAATATCCTGTCGGCCTGGTATTTTTTAAAAACATGTTTAAATGTAAACGGCACAGCTATACCAACAAATGCCGAACCAAAAACCCAGGCAATGATAATGATCACCAGTAACCGGTTGTTACGCCTTATCTGCCGCCGGTAATAATAAATAGCTAATGCTGCAAGCACGGCAAAAGCAATAAGTAATGTTTTAGTATGAAATAAAAGTGAGGCCACCAAAAGTATCGCCATGGAAGCACCAGCAATAAGATAACCCGGTGGTAACCCCTCCCGGTACATTGGAATTAAAAAAGCAAAGTAAACTAACGCAAGCCCTGTTTCGCCCTGCAGAATGGATAATACTGCCGGTGCAAAAGATATAGCTGCTGCAATAAGCTGAGATTTTGGTTTTTTAAAATCGGTCTCCTGCATTGACAAATATTTAGACAATGCGAGGGCAGTAAATATCTTGCACAATTCTACCGGTTGCAGGTTCATAAAGCCCATAGGAATCCAGCTTTTAGAACCTTTAATTTCTTTCCCTACCACAAAGGTGGCAAGTATCAAGACTATTCCTACCAGGTAAGTGAGATTGGAGGTAGCTGTGAAAAGTTTACTATCGGTCAATAAAATAAAAATGGCGAGTATAATACAGGCTGCAAAAAAAAATAACTGCTTGCTGTAATTTTTTTTAAACCCGAGTAAACTTTGAATTACATTATCACTGCTTCTGTACTCAACCGAAAAAATACAAATGATACCGATAATTACAATGATGGCATATAACCAAACCATCAGCCAGTCAATTCCTTTTGATATGGTGGGGGTTTTTTGATACATAACCTCATCCCTAAACCCTCTCAGCGGGAGAGGGGGAAAGGAGCCTACTTATTTAAAGTGTCTTTTAATTCGGGTTTCTTTTTTTCGTTGTGTAAAATTGCCTGTGGTTTATCATTTAATTTACTGTCTCCACTGTCCTTTTTTGTGGGATCTTTCTTTAGTCTTTCTTTATCTTCTTTAAGCTGATCCAAAGCCTCCTGTTCATCTGATTCATCCATCTCCATCGTGTCTTTTATTAAACGGATATACCCCTTTGCCAGTAAATAGGCTGAATCTTTTTTATGCAGTAAAGAATCAAGCGTTTTCATTTCGCTGTAAATACGTGGCGGAATCAGGTTCAGATTGGTAAACTTTTCAACAATGGCTTCCCTTGCTTTTGCGATAGTATCATTTAAATATTTTTCAATCATCAGGCCAACAATGGGTGCGGCATAGGTACCACCAAATCGTCCGCTGTTTTCCACTACACACATGATGGCTATTTTAGGATTATCCCTTGGTGCAAAGCCACAAAAGAAAGCGTGATTGGGTTGTTTTACTCCCCTGTAATAATTTTCCACGGTACCTGTTTTACCGCAGATGGCAATTCCCTCCACTTTTGCTCCACCACCAGTTCCCCTTTCTACCACATCCTGCATTCCATCCTGTACCACATCAAAGATGCTATCGGGTATATCCATGGCCCGGTGTTTTTCTTTATATTTTGATAACAGGTCAAAATTGTCGCCATCCTCAATGGAATCAACTAAATGTGGGGTAATATACCAGCCTTTGTTGGCTATATAAGCCATTTCGTTGGCCGTTTGTATAGGTGTTGTACTTACTTCTCCCTGTCCGATACTTACCGAACGGAAATTGCAGTAATTCCAGGCTCCCTTACCATAAATTTTATCAAAATCGGCCGGTGTCGGAATATTACCCGGCCTTTCTGATGGTACATCAATCCCTAGTCTGTGTCCCAAGCCAAACGCATACATATACCTGTCCCAAACGGCAAGGCTGCTATCCTGGTTTGGATATTTTGGATTTGTTATAACCCGTTGCATCACCGTGGCAAAGTAGGTATTGTCACTCATCCTGATCGCATTTCTGAGATCAAAAGTTCCAAAATCCAAACATTTCATGGGTTTGCCCGAACCACAACCATAAAAGGCACCCGAACAGGAAACTTTAAAACCGGTAGTTATTACATTTTCATGCAACCCAACAAGTGCCTGCAGTGTTTTAAACGTTGATCCCGGAGAATAGGTGGCACTAACGGAGCGGTTAAATAAAGGCCTGGCAGGACTAAGTAATAATTCTGCATAATGTTTTTTCCTTTCGGCACCGGTTAACAATTTTGGTTTATAGGTAGGGCTGCTTACCATGGCCAGTATACCGCCTGTTTTGGGATCAACGGCAACAATGGACCCTAGTTTATTTTCCATCAGTTTTTCACCCAGGGCCTGTAATTCAATATCGATGGCGGTATACATATTCTGCCCGGCAATAGCTGCAGTATCAAACTTTCCTTCTTCAAGCCTTTCTGTTAACCGGTTTTTATTATCCCTTTTCCAGAATTCTATACCCCTTTGCCCCATCAGCACTTTTTCATAAGTTCTTTCCAAACCGGCACGCCCAATATAATCGCCCATTACATATCCCTGGTATTTAGGGTTTTTTAAAATATTTGAATCTACTTCCCCCAAATAACCAAAAATATTACCTCCGGCATCAAATGGATAATCCCTTACCGAACGTTCCTGTAAATAATAACCCGGTACCAGTTTATACATATTCTCATTAAGCTTTGCCATTTTTTCATTGCTTAATAATGGCTCAAATATGGAAGCCCGGTAACTCTTGTTTTTAATAATAGCGGTAATTATCCTTTTTCTGAACTCGGCGGTATCTATATTCAAAATAGTACACAGGGTGATGGTATCGGTGCCCCTGATCTTTCCGGGAATGACCATTAGGTCATAAATGATGGTATTTTGTAAAATGGCTTTGCCTTTCCGGTCATAAACAATACCCCTGTCGGGATAGATCACTTTGCGGAAGGTTCCCTGGTCATCTGCCTGTATCCTGTATTTAGAAGAAAATAACTGCAGGTTTACCAGTTGCAAAATGATGATAACAAACATGCTGATAAAAACCAGCATGATCACATTTTTTCTTGATTGATTGAATACAGACAATTCCCGGTTATGTGTTTTTCCGCAGGACCCTGCGGAGTGTTTTACATTATTTGTTTCTTAATGGCCGAATTTTAAATTGTATTGGTCCTGAATTTTTGCTTTCGGACAAATAACAATTCTGTTATAATAATTAAAAGTAAACTTACCGCTGTTGACAATAACGTTTTTATTATGAAATACCAGATATTACCAAACTGCCAGGCTTCCAGTAAAAACAACCAGCCATGATGTATAAAAGTGAGCACCCCGGTAAATATCAAATAAGGTAACATTCCACCCATGCTTTTAAACGAAGGTTCTTCATAATTGGTATCTGCCCCTTCCTGCGGAATGAGCAGATTAATAAGAAAGGGGCGGATATAGGCTATTAAAACACAGGCCGCAGTATGAAAGCCGGGGTGATGGCGGAAACTATCCAATGCAAAGCCTAAAGCAAAAGCGATAAGCATCTGCCAGGTACGCCCCATCCGGAATGGCAGCCATAAAATAAAAAGGAAATAAATATATGGAGTCACCATCTGGTGCAGGTGTATTTTATCCAATACAAAAACCTGTACCAGGATAAAGAGTGCAAAACGGATAATATTTTTAACCAGTATACTCATGTTTTGACAGTATTGCCATTACTGACTCTTCTTTTTTAATTTGTCTAACAGATCATTAATGCTTTCGGTTTGCCTGTTATCAATGGCAAATACATATTCCAGGTTATAAAAATCAGCCATAGATATAAACTTTATTAAAAAATTATTGGTACTTTTTTCGGGTATGACCTCTTTTACCCTGCCAATCATCATTCCCTTTGGAAAGCTGGTGCTGAATCCGCTGGAGATAATAGTATCCCCTTTTAAGACTTTTGCACTTTTAGGAATCCCGGTGAGTGAAATGATATTGGGGGTTTTACCATCCCAGCTAAGGGTTCCGGTTTCTCCTCCCTTTAATAATTTACCACTGATATGGCTGTCTTTATGCAATAGGCTCATTACTACAGAGAAGTCTTTACTAACTTCAGTAATAATGCCAACCACCCCATTATTGGGGTCCACTATTCCCATTCCTTCTTTTAGCTGTTGTGCCTGGCCCCGTCCCAATACAATAAAATTATTTTGAGCAGCCACCGAATTGTATACCACTTTAGCTGATAGATAATTGTATTTCCTGTACTGCTCTATAGAATCTATCCGAATGGAATCAATGACATTTTTGCTGGTTGTATCGGGCAACTCAAAATCAACTTTTAGTTTATTGTATAATTTTTCATTGGCTTTTACCAGTGAGTCATTTGTTTTTTTAAGCCTGAAATAGTATTCCACTTTACTGTATTGCTCATTTACTTTACCCGTTAGCTGGTTTGCCGTATTGCTGAATACCGCATTATGATAGCGGCTGTAATGAGCAATCAAATAGATACTGAATCCCTGTAATAAAAGGAAGAAAAGAAAATTAAAATAACGGCGGATGAAAAGAAAAATATTACGCACCTGTGTAAGGAATTTGGAATTTGGAATCCTTAATCAGGAATTGGGAATTGGGAATTAGGAATTGGCAATCCTAATTACAAATTACTAATTACTAATTACTCAAACTATCGCATTACAAAAGGATACCTGTCATAATGTTTTAAGGCAATACCGGTTCCCCTTACCACACTTTTCAACGGATCATCGGCCACATGAACGGGTAGTTTAATTTTGGCATTTAACCGCTTATCCAGTCCTCTTAATAAAGCACCGCCACCAGTAATATATAATCCCCGGCGATAGATATCCGATGCCAGTTCGGGTGGTGTTGTCTCCAAAGCTTTTAAAATGGCTTCTTCAATTTTAAAAATACTTTTATCCAAAGCTTCCGCCACTTCCTGGTAGCTAACCATCACCTGTTTTGGAATTCCGGTAACCAGGTCCCTTCCATTTACAGGGATATCATCGGGAGGGTTTTCCAGGTCCTTTGTGGCAGCCCCAACCTGAATTTTAATTTGTTCAGCAGTACGTTCACCTATTAACAGGCTATGGTATCTGCGCAATGCTTCCATAATATCTGCGGTAAACTCATCACCGGCAATACGGATACTCTGGTCGCAAACTATTCCTGCCAGTGCAATTACTGTAATCCCTGTAGTGCCGCCACCAATATCAATGATCATGTTACCTACGGGTTCTTCCACATCTATGCCAATACCCAATGCCGCAGCCATTGGTTCATGAATGAGGTAGACCTCTTTTGCTCCCGCCTGTTCGGCACTATCCCTTACTGCACGCTTTTCTACTTCAGTTATACTGCTGGGTATACAGATCATCATCCTCCAGCTTGGTGCAAACAATGGTTTTTTGGGATAGATGAGTTTTATCATTTCCCTGATCATCAGCTCAGCGGCATTAAAATCGGCAATCACACCATCTTTAAGGGGACGAACCGTTCTGATACTTTCGTGGGTCTTTTCATGCATCATCAATGCTTTTTTGCCCACTGCTAAAATGTTCTTTGGATTATTCCGGTCTAATGCAACAATAGAAGGTTCATTTACCACGATCTCATCATTATGAATAATGAGGGTATTTGCTGTTCCTAAATCAATTGCTATTTCCTGTGTAAAAAAATTAAAAAGGCCCATAGTAAGTTTATGTGAAAAGGATTTTAATCAATGCCAGCAAAGTTGGTGGAAAATATTCGAATTAACAACGGCAAACCCTTTATTTTTCAACATTTTACAGAATCTTTGGCAAAGGCGCCGGGCAGGCTAAATTTTTGCCGGATTCCGGATTACTAATAAGTTTAGCGGGCCTTTTTTGATTTTGTGAATTGCTGCATTCAATTAATGGTTGTTCGGCTAACAAATTACCGTATTCAATTTATGAAGAAAAAAATCACAGTCCCTTACTTTTTAAATTCAAAGCCGATATCCGTTCGATAATACATTCCGTCAAAATAGAGTTGTTCCATCATATAGTTAGACTGTTCAACGGCTTCTGTGATATTGTTACCAAAAGAGGTTACGGCCAAAACCCGTCCACCGTTCGTAACCATTTTACCCCCCTCCTGTTTTGTTCCCGAATGAAAAACAATGCTTTCCATTAATGACGTTTCACTCAGTCCGGTGATCTCTTTTCCCATTTCATAATTACCCGGATAACCACCACTGACGGCAACAACAGTTGCAGCTGTACGTTCATCTGTTTCTATCTTTATTTCATGTAGCCGTTGTTGTGATGTAGCAATCAATATCTCTACCAGGTCATTTTTTACCCGGGGAATCACCACCTCTGTTTCCGGATCTCCCATACGGCAGTTATATTCAATAACCTTTGGTTCTCCCTGGTTATTCATCAGTCCAAAGAAAATAAATCCTGTATAATCCAGTTTGTCTTTTTTTAACCCTGCAATCGTTGGTTCAATAATTTTATCTTTAACTTTTTGAAGGAACTCGTCTGTCACAAAAGGCAAAGGGCTTACTGCACCCATACCGCCGGTATTTAAACCTGTATCTGCTTCCCCGATCCGCTTATAGTCTTTAGCTGCAGGAAGCAATACATAATTTTTTCCGTCGGTTAATACAAAAATACTTAACTCGATCCCCGGTAAAAATTCTTCTATTACCACTTTCTTTCCTGCTTCTCCAAACTTTGAACGCATGAGCATCAATTCAAATTCAGATATGGCTTCCAGGTGGTTTTGGCAAATCAAAACGCCTTTGCCTGCAGCAAGCCCATCCGCTTTTAACACAATGGGCAACGATCGGGATTTTATGTAGTCAACTCCTTCCAGGTAATTATCGGCATTGAATTCTTTATAGGCTGCAGTTGGAATACTATGTTTTTCCATAAATGCTTTAGCAAATGCCTTACTGCCTTCTAATTGTGCAGCTTCTTTTGAAGGGCCTATTACTTTTATGTTTTCCAGTCCGGGCCTATTTTGAAAAAAATCATAAATACCTTTTACCAAAGGCTCTTCGGGGCCAACTAAAATAATATCAATTTTATATTTTTTACAGGCTACGGCCATTGCATCAAAATCGGTAATGGCAATTGGTAAATTGATGCCGCATAAACCCGTGCCGGCATTACCCGGTGCAATAAATAACTGCCTGCATAAAATACTTTGTTTCATCTTCCAGGCTAACGTATGTTCTCTTCCGCCTGAGCCTATTAAAAGTATGTTCATAGATAAATTCAATTTTGTACCGGGTAAGTTTAGGATTGCGAATTTAAAATTATGCCTGCTTATTTCAAGATTATTTTTATAAATGGGTGTGTTTATATGAATTTATCTTAACACATTATTTTAAAATAGGGGGATTGATTTTGTTTATCCTAAACAGAATTTCACTATTTTGGGTTACTAAAACCAACTAACATGAGCGAACAAGTAGTAAAACAAAGCCATCCCAAAGGATTATGGGTACTTTTTGGAACCGAAATGTGGGAGCGGTTTAACTTTTATGGTATGCGTACCATATTAACGCTATTTATAGTTAACGCCTTAATGATGAGTAAAGAACAGTCTTCCATTATTTATGGGGGATTTCTTGGCTTGTGTTATTTAACGCCCATGCTGGGTGGTTTTATCGCCGACCGTTTTTTAGGGAACAGGCTATGTATTATGCTGGGTGGATTGATGATGGCAACCGGTCAAATGTTACTATTTATCAGTGCTTCTACATTCAGTTCCGATCTTGAATTAGCCAGAACACTGCTTTATGTGGCCTTGGGAATTATCATTTTGGGTAATGGTTTTTTCAAACCCAATATTTCCAGTATGGTGAGCAACCTTTATCCAAAGGCCGAAAGGAATAAACTGGATACGGCATTCACCATTTTTTATATGGGTATTAACCTGGGCGCTTTTTTAGGCCAGTTGATTTGTCCACTGCTTGGTGATGTTGTTGATAAAAGCGGTGTAAGAGATATCTATGCTTTTAAATGGGGTTATTTGGCAGCGTCGATTGCTATGCTCATTGGTGTAACGACTTTCTTTTTACTGAAAGATAAATATGTAAGAACCCCGGAAGGCAGGCCCATTGGTGGTTTACCATCAAAAAATGATGCTTCGGACTATGAAGAAGGGGAATCACAAAAAGCTACATTTACACCGAAATCACTTACTATTGCCGTTTTGGCTTTTATTGGGTTAGGCCTCCTCTTCTTTTATGTATTTGGGCAAAATGTGATCTATTCGATCATTTATGCCAGTGGTATTACGCTTGCAGGCCTTATCATTTCTGATGGCTCCATTACAAAAGTGGAACGGGACCGGATATTGGTCATTTACATTGTTTCATTCTTCATCATTTTCTTTTGGGCCGCTTTTGAACAGGCGGGATCATCCTTGACTTTTATAGCCGATAATCAAACCGACCGGAATTTTTTCGGATGGAATATGCCTCCTTCAATGGTACAAATTTTTAACGGCATATTTGTAGTTGCATTTGCCATACCGTTCAGTATTTTATGGGATAAGTTAAGAGCCAAAGGAAGAGAGCCCATTTCACCTTTTAAACAGGCAATAGGACTGGCTTTGATAGCCCTGAGTTATTTTATCATTGCACATAATGTAAAAAATTTAGGGAGTACCGGTTTATTGGCTGTGCATTGGTTAATTCTGCTTTACCTTATACAGACCTTTGGTGAACTGTGTTTATCCCCTATCGGACTTTCATTAGTTGGCAAACTGGCTCCAAAAAGATTCTCTTCTCTTTTATATGGTGTATTCTTTTTATCCAATGCATCGGGTTATGCCCTTGCCGGTACTTTGGGTTCAATATTACCTGCAACCGGCGAGCAATTCACAAAATCAAAAGAACTTGGGATCGACCTTCAGGCTGTTTTAGATAAAACCATTACACCAACCGCCGATCAAATAAGATTACTGGCCGAAAATAAGATAAGGGCTATTAATCCAACATTTGCAGGCTTTACCATTCATAACCTATTTGAATTCTTTATGGTGTTTGTGGCTCTATGCGGTATTGCATCAATCCTTTTATTTATGCTTACCCCCAGGCTAAAAAAGATGATGCATGGCATAAGATAATTTCATTTTGTATTTTTTTAAAAGGCGATCTTACCATCGCCTTTTTATTTAATAATTTAATCAACAAGTATGAGTAATTCTCCAAAACATCCAAAAGCCCTCCCCTTTTTATTTTTCTCCGAAATGTGGGAACGCTTTGGGTACTACCTGATGATCGGTATCTTTTTGCTGTACCTCAAAAATGTAGAGCATGGTTTTGCCATGACCAATACAGAAGCTTCTGATCTTTACGGAACCTTTATTGCATTGGTCTTTCTTACCCCTTTTATCGGCGGTCTTTTAGCCGATCGTTATTTTGGCTACCGCAGGTCTATCATTGCCGGCGGACTGATGATGGGAGCCGGTTACTGCCTGATGGCGGTACACAGTTTACCTATGCTTTACCTGAGTATGGCGCTGGTGATTTTCGGCAATGGATTTTTTAAACCTAATATTTCTACGCTGCTGGGTAATTTATACAATGCACCTGAATTTATTAAAAGAAAAGATGAAGGCTATAATATCTTTTATATGGGAATTAATATCGGTGCATTTATCTGCAATTTTTTCAGTGCTGCCATTATCATTGTCTGGGGCTGGAAATATGCTTTTGTGGCAGCAGGAGTTGGCATGTTCCTCGGTGTTATCATTTTTATGTCGGGTACCAAACATTATACATCAGGCGACATTAGGAAACCCATGGCAAAAGAAGACATGCCTTTTTCAAAGATCGTACTTACTATATTTATACCTGCAATAGCTGCAGGTGTCCTGGGCTGGATCATTCCCAAAAATATTTTCGGTTCAGACAGTACGGATGCGTTCATCTTTGCCTGTATTCCGGTTATCTATTTTTATGCTTCCCTTTATTTTAGGGCAGAGGCTTCTGAGAAAAGGCCCATCGCTGCATTGTTAGCCATTTTTGCCGCTGTTGTTATGTTTTGGGCAGTGTTCAAACAAAATGGAACTGCTCTTACCATCTGGGCGGATAATTATACCAACCGGCAGGTACATGGAACAACGGGTGATATCTTAAGAGGATTAAAACAGGCAGAAGATATTACTTATAAAAAAGATTCTGTGAATTTATATGATGGACTTTTCAGGCTGCAGAAAAAAGACGGAAAAGTAATCAAAGAATATAATTATCCTGTTTACTTTAAAAACGTTGAGCCCGAAAAACTTCCTGCCGATGGTGGAAAAGCCACTTTGTGGTCCACGCCCATCAGCCAGTCTATTAACCCGGGTTGGGTTATTTTATTAACCCCCCTGGTACTTGCCTTCTTTGCATTTTTAAGAAGAAAAAATAAAGAACCATCTACAGCAACAAAAATTGCATTTGGCTTATTGATCTCTGCTTTATCTGTATTGGTGATGGTAGCCGCCGTTTATGTAAGCGGCAATGGAGCCGAAAAAGCCAGTGTTTGGTGGCTGATGGGAACTTACGGCGTGGTTACCATTGGTGAATTATTATTAAGCCCTATGGGTTTGTCACTGGTTTCAAAATTAAGCCCTGTTCGTTTAACATCGCTGATGATGGGTGGATGGTTTTTAGCTACATCAATAGGCAATAAATTATCCGGCATACTGGCAACGATGTGGGATGGCTATGAAAACAAGGCCAATTTTTTTTGGGTGAATTTTGTACTGCTGATGATCGCCACCTTTATCATTTTTGCCATGCTGAAATGGTTAAACCGCATCATGAAGGAAAAAGGGGTTAGCTAAATTCTCAATATTAAAAAATGGTCAGCTCTGCTTAATTGGTTTAAGTGCCTGTTCTTTTATTTCATAAGCTTTACGGTAATTAGTTCCTAAACTAATTACCGTTTTCGGAAAATTTCGTTTATAAAATGGAAAATAATCAATCACAGACTTTATCATTAAAGCAACCCAAACAATTATACCTTCTTTTCTTTACCGAAATGTGGGAACGTTTTTCCTTTTATGGTATGAAAGCTTTGCTGATCGCCTACATGGTAAGCGAGTTGAATTATGATGACCCGAAAGCCTATGCCATACTGGGTTCTTATGCTGCATTGGTTTACACCATGCCCATGTTTGGCGGATTTATGGCCGACCGTTTTATCGGTTATCAGCGTGCAGTTATGTTTGGTGGTATTTTAATGACCATGGGGCATTTTATTTTAGCACTGCCCTACAACTGGAGTTTTTTTTATGGTATGGCTTTTATTATTTGCGGCAATGGGTTCTTTAAACCTAATATCTCCAGCCTGGTTGGCACATTGTACACCAAAAATGATCCCAGGAGAGACAGTGGTTTTTCTATTTTTTATATGGGTATAAATATTGGTGCGGCCATTGGCGGTTTCTTATGTGCCTATGTGGGTACCGAAATAAACTGGCATTATGGTTTTGGCCTGGCAGGGATACTAATGGCCCTGGGGTTTTTCGTTTTTTTATTCGGAAAAAAATCCCTGGGCCACCGGGGTTTACCACCCAATACAGAAGCATTAAAAAACCCGGGGTTTTTATTTTTCAAACCGGAGGCCGTTATTTATGGAGGTACTTTATTAATAATACCTCTGGTGGTTACATTGTTTCACCAGTTTTATCTGATGGATTATATCATGTTCGGATTAGGTATCATTTCATTAATTTATATTCTATCCGTTGGATTAAAAATGGAAAAGGAAGCAAAGCTTAAATTATTCGCAGCACTTACCATGATCATTTTCTCCATCGTTTTCTGGGCCATTTATGAACAGAACGCCGGCTCAATGAACCTGTTGGCTGAACGCAATTCTAAAATGATGTTTTTCGGTGTGGAACTACCGCCTTTGTCTGTCAACAATTTTTTGCCATCAGGCTGGGTTATTTTACTTACCCTGATCGTGGCACCACTTTGGCCATGGCTTAATAAAAAAGGTAAGGAACCGAGTACTCCATTGAAATTTGCATTCGCCTTTATTTTACTGGGCGCAGGCTTTTGTGTTTTTTATCTGGGCTGCCTGGTTAATAAAAGCACCGGTATAATACCGCTTTGGCCTTTTGTTTGGGGCTATTGTTTTATTATTTTCGGCGAGCTTTGTTTATCCCCGATCGGTTTGTCCATGATAACAAAATTATCCCCGGCAAAGATGGTTTCCTTTATGATGGGTATCTGGTTCTTTGGAACCGCCATTGGCGAATTCCTGGCAAGCAAGATCGGATCCCTTATGAGTGTTCCGGAAGAAATTCTGGCTAAAAACGACCCCGTGCTTTCCTTACCCTATTATGCCGATGTAATTCTTAAGATCGGTATTGCATCAGCCGTTATAGGCGTATTGCTGATCTTCACCGTTCCTTTTTTGAAAAAATGGATGGGGAATGTGAAATAAGATTTCAATTTAAGAAATTAGGCTAAAGCCCTTACCTGTTTATTGAATGAGGCTGTCTCAAAAGTATGTCATGTTGAGCTTGTCGAAACATATTTGAGTATAAAACGTATGTTCAAATGACTTCGACAAGCTCAGTCTGACAGCAATGTTTGACTTTTGAGACAG
>JANOGE010000057.1:0-21868 GCA_031414035.1 Chitinophagaceae bacterium
CGGGGCGGTACATAAACATGACCAGGTCAGCATCCTGCTCAATGGCACCGGATTCCCGCAGGTCACTCAATTGCGGGATCTTCGCTCCTTCTTTACGTTTCTCTACCTCACGGCTTAACTGAGACAAAGCAATGATAGGCACCTGTAATTCTTTTGCCAGTCCTTTCAGGTCTCTTGAAATACGGCTGATCTCCTGCTCCCGGTTACCATTCCGGTTTTCTCCTGCCCCACTCATCAATTGCAAATAATCAATAATGATCAGCCCCACATTGTGCTTATTTTTTAACCGGCGGCACTTGGCCCTTAATTCAAAAATATTCAGCGCTGCCGTATCATCAATAAAGATCGGGGCTTTGGATAAACGTTCAATTCCCCTTTTATATAATTGCTTCATCTCATGCTCTTCCAGTTTACCCCTGGCAATTTTTTCAAGCCATATCTCACTTTCTGCACTCAATATCCGTTGTACCAGTTGCCCGCTACTCATTTCCAGGCTAAAAAATCCTACTGCTGTTGGTTTGGTTGGATGAAGGGCCGCACTTCTGGCCAGGTTTAATGCAAACGCCGTTTTACCAACAGACGGCCTTGCCGCCAATACGATGAGGTCAGTTGATTGCCAACCATAGGTTATTCTGTCCAGTGACGTAAAACCGGTAGGGACACCGGTAATATCTTCCTGCCTGTTACGCATATCTTCAATGCGTTGAATAGTTTTTACCAAAACGGTATCAATGCTGTCAAAATTTTTGCGAAGGTGATTATTGGTAATTTCAAAAAGTTTGCTTTCTGCTTCGTCCAGCATATCAAACACATCAGTACTGTCCTCGTAGGCATCACCAATAATTTCTCCACTGATGCGGATCAATTCTCTTTGAATAAATTTTTGTAAAACAATCCTGGAGTGGGCATCAATATTGGCAGAAGAAACAACGGCATTGGTTAATTTGGTTACATAATAAGGACCTCCAACGGCATCCAGTTCCTCCCTGAATTTTAATTCTTCAACAACAGTTAATAAATCTATCGGCAAGCTTTTTATTGCCAAACCCTGCATGGCTTTAAATATCCGCTGGTTGGCATCAACATAAAAACATTCAGGCTTTAAAATTTCCACAACTGTATCAAATGCACTTTTCTCCAGCATAATGGCACCCAGTACAGCTTCTTCCAGTTCCTTAGCCTGTGGCGGAACTTTACCATACATCATGTTTCCGAGATCGAGCGGTGTTTTACGTCGCAGTTTTTTATCTTTATTAAAGTTAGTAAGCTCCATGTTCTTAATGCCTGTTCTTTATTAGGTTATTGTATGCAGGGCGGCTAAGGTAATTGCAAAATTGCTTAGTTTATTAACATTGCCCTTTTTACCATTTTCTATATAGGTTTTCCACCGCCTGTTCACAGGTAAAGGTAACTTCTTCACTGCTTATTCACAGAATTATTAACAGTCATTATTCATATACAGTCAGGTTGTGTAACATTTTATTAACATGTAATTATCAGCCGGTTAATTTTTCTGCACCTTAAATGATTTTTTTTTGTTTGCTTTATTAATATCGAATTTGTAGATTCTGATCTTACCTTTTTTAGTACAGATCAGAAAATGGCAAAGCTTCAGTACCAATAACTATCTTTGCCGGTCTATAATAAACAATAATAAACCGGATGACCATTAGTTACAACTGGCTTTGCGAATACCTTCCTACCGGTCAGGCAGGCCTGCCCGTAGAAATTGAGCCTGAAAAACTGAGTAAAATACTTACTTCCATTGGCCTTGAAGTAGAAAGCATGGAAAAATACGAAACCATTAAAGGTGGTTTACAAGGTTTAGTTATAGGAGAAGTATTGACTTGCGAAAAGCATCCTGACGCTGATAAATTAAACCTAACAACCGTTGATATTGGAACCGGAGATAAACTGCAGATCGTATGTGGTGCATCCAATGTTGCTGTCGGGCAAAAAGTAGTGGTAGCTAAGATCGGCTCAACCATCTGCCCCGTAAACAGTGAGCCTTTAACATTGAAAAAAGCAAAGATCCGTGGCATTGAAAGCCAGGGTATGATTTGCGCCGAAGATGAAATTGGTTTAAGTGAAAGCCATGCCGGTATTATGGTATTGCCTGCCAAAACTAAAGTGGGTATCCCTGCAGCAGAATATTTTCAAATAAAAGAAGACCATATTTTTGAGATTGGCCTCACTCCCAACCGCATTGATGCCATGAGTCATTTAGGTGTTGCCAGGGATGTGTGTGCCTATTTATCTCACCATAATAAAACAACTGCTACGGTAAGATCTCCTTTTAAAAATACTTTTAAACCCGATAACCAGGGGTTACAAATGGAAGTGATCATTGAAAATACTGAAGCCTGTCAGCGTTATTCGGGAGTTAGTATAGAAGGGGTAACTATTTCAAAAAGTCCGGATTGGCTTCAACAAAGATTAAAAAGTATAGGTCTGCGGCCGGTAAATAATATTGTAGATATCACCAATTTCATACTGCATGAGACAGGCCAGCCATTACATGCTTTTGATGCTGATGCTATTACGGGGAAGAAAGTGGTCATTAAGAATTTACCGGAAGCCACCCTGTTTATTACATTAGATGAAAAAGAACGAAAATTATCGGCGGATGACCTGATGATCTGTAATGCAGCAGAACCCATGTGTATTGGTGGAGTTTATGGGGGTTTACATAGTGGTATTTCCGTAACTACTAAAAATATTTTTATAGAAAGTGCCTGGTTTAACCCGGTTGATATCCGCAAAACATCATTGAGGCATGGCCTGCGTACAGATGCTGCCTCCCGTTTTGAAAAAGGTGTGGATATCAGCAATACCGTAAATGTGTTGAAAAGAGCGGCTATGATGATCAAGGAAATAGCCGGGGGAGAAATTGCCAGTGATGTAGTAGATATTTTTCCGGCCCCAAAAGAAAAAAAAGAAGTGGCATTAAAATATCATTACCTGAAAAAATTGAGCGGTAAAAATTATCACGGTGATACCATCAAAAATATTTTAAGCAGCCTTGGATTTGAATTGTTGAAAGAAGGTGATGATGAAATAAGATTTACGGTTCCCTTCAGCAAACCGGACATTACTATTGCTGCAGATATGGTTGAAGAAATTATGCGGATCGATGGTCTGGATAATGTGGAGATACCAACGATGATCACCATTGCACCTTCGGTAGAAACCCTGGCACATGAAGTAGCTTATACAGAAAAAGTTGCTGAATACCTTGCCGGTTCGGGATTTCAGGAAATATTCACCAATTCTATTACCAACAGCGCTTATTATAATGAGGAGGTTTTGCTGAAAACAGTGAAGATGTTAAATAATTTAAGTGAAGATTTAAATATTATGCGGCCCGGAATGATGGAAACGGGTTTGGAGTCTATTGCCTATAATCTGAACAGGAAGAATAATGACCTTATGTTTTTTGAATTTGGTAAAACCTATATGGTTAATGAAGCCGGTAATTATATTGAAAAAAATCACCTTGCAGTTTATATTACCGGTAAAACAACTGCTGATGGCTGGAAAAATAAAGGGGAAAAAGCCGATTTTTATTTTGCAAAAGCAGTGTTTGAAAAGATCATCAAAGTTTTAGGACTAAAAACGGATTCATATTTACAACCCGAAAATGCCGGTTTATCGAATTGGCTGGAGGCCAGTATTAAAAAGGAGACTGTTGCAAAATTAGGTTTGATTAGCACTAAAATCCTTGATAGCTTTGGGATAAAGCAGCCGGTTTTTTATATTGATATGGATTGGGATAAATTGCTTGGATTAAACATAAAAATAAATATGCAATACAGGGAGGTTCCAAAATACCAGGCTGTACACAGAGACCTCGCCATTATTGTGAACAAAGACATTCTTTTTGAAGAAGTTGAAAAAGCTACTCTTGCTGCCCGGCTGGCAAAATTAAACTCAGTTGATTTGTTCGATATATTTGAAAGTGAAAAGATCGGAGCCGGTAAAAAATCAATAGCTGTCAGCTTTACTTTTTTAGATGAAGAAAAAACGATGACCGATAAGGAAATTGATGGCATGATGAACAAGATCATCGAATCTTATGAAAAGGAACTGGGTGCCGAAATAAGAAAATAATCCCTGATATTTCATAACCGTATGTCTGATTTAGAAAAAAATATTAAACGCATAAATGATAAACTTCAGCTGTTGCTGAAAAATTATCAGTTATTGCAAAAAGATAATCAACGGCAAAGCCTAATAATAGAAGAGCTGACAAAAGTAAAAGAAAAAGGCAGTCAGCAAATTACCGCGTTGAGGGAGCAGGTAAGTATTTTAAAAGCCGCTACAGGGCAAATGAATGAAGCGGAAAAAAGGGCCTTTGAAAAGACCATAAACCAATACATTAAAGAGATAGACAAATGTATAGGCCTGTTAAGTGAATGATTTATACCCTTTTTACCAATACTAAAGTTTGTCCTCCTTCTGTATTACTCAATTCTAAATAATACTTTCCGTAAGGCAAATCATTTAAACCACGCCAGTTAAAATACTTTTGATGGTGATTTTGAATGTCTTCTAAAGAAGAGCACACTTCTCCCCGGTCATTTTTTAAAACAATTTTCAGTGGATTGGCTGAAACCCTATTCCACTCAATGGTTAAAAAGTCGGTAAAAAAGTCCTGTTTAATTTTTGCAAACATGGTAACAAAGGTTTTAATTATTAATGGCTTAATTGATGTGGCTTAAGATAAGATAGGGATCTTCTTCATTACTTTACATAAAAGTAATGTTACATTTGAACTTTAATTGATAGGAAAATTGGTGGTTTCTTTGTGAGGAAATGTAAACCTAATATAATAATTTTATAAATGCAAGCTTTAATACCCATAAATATTGTCATCGGGGACAGGACTTACCGTATTAAAACCAATCCTGCCGATGAAGAAACTATCCGCCGTACTTTAAAAACCATCAACGATAAGGTCATCGAATTTAAAACCCAGTTTGCGGGTAAGGATATGCAGGATTATATAGCGATGGTATTGATCTGGTATGCAACACAATCAGGCCCGGAAAATAATAACCCGGCTCCGGAAAAAGAAATGATGGAAGTGTTACAAAAAATTGAACTACAACTGGATAAAATTAAATAAACTGCCCTTTTTTGCAAACCGGTTTGTATCCCCTTTCCCAAATTCACCAAACAAATTACTTATCTTCGTTACTAAATATCTCACCCTGCCTACCGTTAGCTAATGAGACAGGAACAGATAAGAATTATATGATTTTGAACCGATTTAAAACAGAAACAATCAATGGAACCGATAATACTATACATTATCATTGGTGCAGCCGCACTGATAACAGGCATAATACTGGGTAAACTGGTTTTTGCAAAAAACACCCAAAAACAAATTGCGGAGGCAGAGCAAGAGGCTAAAAAGATCATTGCCAACGGGCAATTACAGGCTGAAACGCTTAAGAAAGAAAAGCTTTTGGAAGCTAAAGAGAAGTTTGTACAACTTAAGTCAGACTATGACAGAGAGGTAATGCAACGAAATCAAAAAATTATTGAAGGGGAAAGCCGTATTAAACAAAAAGAGCAATCCCTTAATCAAAAGGATCAAAACCTTGAAAAACAGGTCAAAGACAACGAAACAATCAAGGAAAACCTTAATCGCCAGATAGAGATCGTTAATATCAAGCGCACAGAACTGGAAAAACACCAGGAAGAACATATTCGACGCCTGGAAAAAGTGGCCGGTCTGAGTGCAGAAGATGCAAAAGCACAATTAATAGAAAGCTTAAGACAGGAGGCCAATACCAGGGCACTGGTTATACAGCAGGAAATTATTGAAGATGCTAAATTAAAAGCCACCAAAGAAGCCCGTAAAATCGTTATTCAAACTATACAGCGAACAGCTGCTGAAGCCGCTATTGAAAATGCCATCACCGTTTTTAACCTCGAAAGTGATGAAATAAAAGGTTCTATTATTGGCCGTGAGGGGCGTAACATACGTGCTATAGAAGCCGCTACCGGCGTAGATCTGATTGTTGATGACACACCGGAGGCCATTGTGCTTTCATCCTTTGATCCGTTACGCAGGGAGATTGCCCGTTTATCACTACAGCGCCTTGTAGCAGATGGCCGAATTCATCCGGCACGAATTGAAGAAATAGTGGAGAAGACCAAAAAGCAAATAGACGACCAGGTAATGGAAATTGGCGAACGTACTGCCATGGAACTGGGAGTACATGGTCTTCACAAAGAACTTATAAGAATGGTTGGCCGCATGCGTTTTCGCTCCTCATATGGACAAAACCTGTTGATGCACAGCCGTGAAACAGCCAATCTTTGTGCAATTATGGCAGCAGAATTGGGAATGAATGCAAAACTGGCCAAGAGAGCCGGTTTATTACATGATATAGGAAAAGTACCTGATGAAGAAACAGAATTAAGCCATGCTTTACTGGGTGCTAAACTTGCTGAGAAATATGGTGAAAACCCTGCTGTAGTTAATGCTATTGGTGCCCACCACGATGAAATGGAAATGCAGTATGTTATATCTCCGATTATTCAGGCTTGTGATGCTATTAGCGGTGCAAGGCCGGGTGCAAGAAGAGAGATCATGCAGCAATATATTCAGCGTATTAAGGACCTGGAAAACCTTGCTATGGCTTATACAGGGGTTGAAAAAGCATATGCCATACAAGCTGGCAGGGAATTAAGGGTAATAGTTGAAGCAGATAAAGTAACTGATGGAGACAGCGACAAGTTAAGTTTCGAAATAGCACAAAAAATACAAACGGAAATGACCTTCCCGGGACAGATTAAAGTAACAGTAATAAGGGAAAAAAGGTCGGTAAATGTGGCACGATAACATCTGCCAGCGCCTCTCAGCAACAGTTAAAAAAAATCTATAGAGAGCTTGCATTTTTAACTTGCCGGCTTTTTTTATACAATTCAGTTGATTTTGAGGAAAAAATCCAATAATGGAGAAAAAATTCATACCCCATATCTCATTGCTCACAACTTTCCCCTACCTTTGCCGTCCGTAAAAAAATCAAATAATATGAACGCGATAGCATTTGTTCATGAGCAGTTGACAACAAAGCCAACGCTTCCGAAATTTAAAGCAGGTGATAATATCACCGTAAATTATAAGATCGTAGAAGGCAATAAAGAAAGAATACAAAGCTTTAAAGGCGATGTCATTAAACGCCAGGGAGTTGGCGCAACATCCTCATTTACAGTACGTAAAATGAGCGACGGTATTGGCGTTGAGCGTTTATTTCCGGTATTTTCTCCTAATATTGACAGTATTGTTTTAAATAAAGTAGGAAAGGTTAGCCGTGCTAAACTGTACTATTTACGTGAAAGAAGTGGAAAAAGTGCCCGTATCAGGGAAAAAAGAATGGCCGTTGCTAAAAAATAAACTACTGATTTACAATATTTTATACTAATTATAAAGCGAAAATGGAATATTTTTCGCTTTTTTTATTTCAAAAAATTATGAACTTGGTATTATTATTGTTATGTTTACATTCAAATTTCAATCCTTCGAAAAAACGTTTACCCCAAAGTTAATTAACACTTAACTTTTTTCATCTTAAACCGTTTACCATGAGAAGGATTGTTCTATCATTAATCATTGTATTTGCTGTATTTTTTTTAGTTTCCTGCGCCCGGGGTATTTCTCCAGAACAAGCCGCTAATGGCAAAGCCAGATGTGGTAAAAATTATATTCGCTGATAATTTTTTGCTCAGATTTATTTATTACTTTGATAACCTGAAGTTATCTGGCCAAGATTAATTAATTAGGCAAGTCAATTTTTGATTTATCTTTACTGCTTAAATTAAGATTATGACAATATCATTTTTGAACAGCATTTTTTTATTATCAATGCCCGGCGGCAGCGAGTGGATACTTATTGTTATTGTAGTTTTACTAATGTTTGGTGGCAAAAAAATACCTGAACTAATGAGGGGTATTGGCCGGGGGATGCGTGAATTTACAGATGCCAAAAACAATGTAAAGAGTGAAATTGAAGATGGAATGAAAGAAAAAGATAACAAATAATTTACCGGGGAGTTAATACATTCCTTTTTTTCGGCTGAAGTAAACCCGTATTACCGGGGTTTTCTTCAGCCGATTTGATATTTACCAATTTTGTATTTTTCTACTATGTTTTTTTTCAAAGATATTAAGCAATATCAAAATGATCTGAAGGGCAATAAAACCAGTTGTGTTGCTGCTATTAAATATTATCTGGATCAAATTGAAAAGTATAAAAAATTGAATGCTTTTACAGAGGTCTTTTCAGACGAAGCAATGAAGCAGGCCATTTTTCTCGATAAAAAAAGAGAAAACCGGGAACCCGTAAAAAAACTTCATGGGGTGG
Organism: Chitinophagaceae bacterium; assembly: GCA_031414035.1. Lineage (GTDB taxonomy): Bacteria > Bacteroidota > Bacteroidia > Chitinophagales > Chitinophagaceae > Ferruginibacter. The sequence goes on from JANOGE010000057.1 coordinate 8,379, forward strand.
TTATTGCTATTAAAGATGTGATCTGCTATAAAGGCCATACAGTAACAGCAGCCTCAAAAATGCTTAAAGGATTTAAAAGTTTATATACGGCTACGGCAGTACAGCGTTTACTGGATGAAGATGCTATAATCATTGGCACCTGCAATTGTGATGAATTTGCAATGGGCAGTTCCAATGAAAATTCTATATATGGGAATGTACTTAATGCTATAGATGAATCAAAAGTGCCTGGTGGGTCTTCGGGAGGCAGTGCTGTTGCCGTACAGGCAGGATTATGTATGGCAAGTTTAGGAACTGATACGGGTGGTTCAGTAAGGCAACCTGCAGACTTTTGCGGAATATTGGGCTTAAAACCAACTTATGGCAGAATTTCCCGTTATGGCTTAATTGCATATGCTTCTTCATTTGACCAGATCGGAATTTTTAGTAAATCCACTGATGACATCGCATTATTATTAGAGACCATGAGTGGTGCTGATGAATATGACAGTACTGCTTTGCCGGAAACGAATAAAAAATTTACTGATTTAACATCAGAAAAACACAGCTACCGGATAACTTATTTTAAAGAAGCACTTCACCATCCATCATTGGATAAAGAAATAAAAGAAAATATTTTTTCGCTTATTGATACTTTAAAATCCAATGGACATACTGTAACAGAAACCGATTTCGATCTATTGGATTATTTAGTGCCTTCCTATTATGTTTTAACCACAGCAGAAGCAAGCAGTAACCTTAGCAGGTACGATGGAATCAGGTTTGGCTATCAAAATACGGATGAAGCAAAAGATTTAACAGATTTTTATAAGCTCACACGTAGTACTGCTTTTGGTAAAGAAGTGCAACGCAGAATCATGCTGGGCACTTTTGTTTTAAGCAGTGGGTATTATGAAGCTTATTTTAATAAAGCACAACAGGTTCGCAGGTTATTAATCAATAAAACAGATGTCATCTTTACTGAGTTTGATGCAGTTATAATGCCTGCCAGTCCAACAACTGCATTTATGATTGGTGATAATACAAATGATCCGATTGCCATGTATTTAGCAGACATATTTACTGTCTTTGCCAATTTAACAGGTATCCCGGGAATCTCAGTTCCGTTATTTAAACACTCTAACGGAATGCCTTTTGGGGTTCAGATAATGACTAAAAAGACAGATGAACTAACTTTATTAAAAATGGCCGGTCATTTGATGAACCAGTATCGGGGAAATTAGATTAAAAATAAAAATGAAACATCTACTTTTAATGAGCATCCTGTACATAATTTTACTTCAGGTAAAAGCAGGCAGTGTTGCACTATATTATATACCACAAGAGGCTCCCGCAGATACCAATATTATTAAGGACCCTGTAGAAGAAGAAATAATCGCTGAAGTATTAAAAACCAAAACGCCTCCACAAAAAGAAAAGGTCCAGTATTTCAGCCAGGTAACAAAGTATGGTTTTAAAAATTTATTTGCACAATACAATTATAACCCGTCATTACCTTATTCTGTGCAGGTAAATCCCAATGCAGAAAGTTATATGCAGGATTATTTAAAATTGCATACCAACAATTTGACAAAAATGAAAGGCTGGGGCCAACCCTACTTTAATTTAATTGACAATATTTTATCACAATACGGATTACCGAGAGAGCTCAAATATCTGGCAGTAATTGAAAGTAATTTAAGTGCAGGCGCTACCAGTTGGGTGGGTGCAGGCGGACCCTGGCAGTTCATGCCATATACGGCCAGGGATTACGGACTGGTAGTAAACAGGGCTTATGATGAACGCCGTGATTATTACAAGAGTACACATGCAGCAGCCAGATACCTTTTAACCTTATATGGGCAAATGCACGATTGGTTATTGGTCATTGCAGCTTATAATGGCGGACCTGGCAGGGTTTTCAGTGCCATTAAAAAAAGTGGTAGCCGCAATTTTTGGTCGCTTCAATATTATTTGCCTGTAGAAAGCAGAAATCATGTAAAAAAATTTATTGCTACACATTATATCATGGAAGGTACCGGAGGTATAACCACCACACCTAATCTAAAAGGAAGCTATCAAACCGGTACCGGAGCCAATCCTTATAATACAAAACCGGATCTTACAGAAGAAGAACTTGAAACTGCAGCAACACAAAGTATAACCGGTAAATATAATTCATTGGTGATCACTAAAAACTTATCCATGGATATTCTACTGTTTAACCGCTATAATCCCGATTTCGACAATATGATGGCTATTAACGGTAATTATGATTTAAGATTACCTGCAGATAAAATGCAATTATTTTTAGCCAATAAATATATTATCCTGAATGAATGTGTACAGCTTTTATTGGGAGATAATCCTGTCCCGTCAAACCAAACTATCTATCCTCCGCAAAAAAATTCGAAGAAAAAAAAGAGTTAGTCTTATTTCAATACGTTCACCATGGCTTCCGCTTTTATCATGCATTCATCATATTCGGATGAAGCATCACTGTTATAAGTTATCCCACTGCCCGTCTGGAAAGATACATATTTGTCTGTTTGATTATAAAATATACTGCGAATGACCACATTAAAATCAAAATCACCTACAGGACTTACATATCCAATTGCGCCTGAAAATAAACCCCTTTTGCTTTGTTCATACTGTTCAATCAATTCCATTACCTTTTTTTTGGGCACCCCGGTCATTGACCCCATCGGAAATGTAGCCCGGATACAATCTATCCAGTTTAAATCCTCTTTCACTTCACCACTTATTGTACTAATCATTTGATGAACCTGTGGAAAACTGTAAAGCCCAAATAACTCATCTACTTTTACTGAACCGGGCTTGCAAATTCTACTCAGGTCATTTCTTACCAGATCTACAACCATTACATTTTCACTTTTTTCCTTTATGCTTTGCAAAAGATAATTTCTTGATTTTTCATCCTCTGCTATGTTTTCCAAATTTCTTTTAGAAGTACCTTTAATAGGCTGAGAAAAGACATTACCGGCAATTTTTTTAAGATACCTTTCCGGACTTGCACATAAACAATACCTGGTATTTACCTTATAAAAAACAGAAAATGGATTTGGTGAAAGCTGTGTTAACCGGTAATAGATATATAATGGGTCTATTTCTGCACAAGCTGCAAAAAATTCCTGACAGAAATTAATTTCATAACAGTCACCACGTAAAATATGTTGGTGCAACTTATTAATAATATTGATATACGAATCCCTGTCTATTTTTTTTTGAACGGAAGCTTTGCTTTTTACTGTTTCAGTAATATTTACAGAATAGGTTTTAATGTCCCGGTAGACCTTCTCAGCATCTAAATCACAAAATATCCATACTTCATTCTTATCAAGCCGGAGTATAATTTCAGGTACAAAAAAATGCAGGTCACTGAAGCCAATACGATCCCCGTGATCAGAGGTTAATTTTTCGGTTTCATTTTTTAAATCATATCCAAAATGACCGAAAAGCCATTCTGTTTTATTTTCTGCATAAAAATTTTGCAGCGCTTCATAAGCGTTACCTGCATTAATCTCTATATTTCTTTTACATCCGGCAGCCAGCAGGCACTCAAAGGCAGGTTCAGAAAAATCATATTGCTGATTATCCAGTAAACAAAAAATGTTGAACCGGTTTACCCAATTCAACATTTGTATTTTAAAATCATTAAATTCTTCAACAGGAAAAGAAACACTTTTTTTCACTTATTCATTTTACCTGTTAACGAATCCGGCATTAATAGTCGTCATCATCATCAAAATCTCCCCCGCCATCCAAATCATCAAAACCAATATCCTTAAAATCTTCATCAACTTTAAAGTCTTCTTCTTCAGCAGCCTTAGCCGCTTTTTTCCCTGGCACTTTTTTCCCTTTTGATTTTGGTACATCAAATTCATCAAAGTCCGGATCCCATTCCTCTTCCTCTTCTTCCGGTTTTTCCCAATCATCAGCTACTTCAACATCATCATCGTCATCATCATCTCCCTTTTTCTTTGAAGAAGATTTTTTGCCGGGAGATGGTTTTATCTCCATTTCCTCACTATCATCTAAGTCATCGTCATCATCGTCATTCTTTGACTTGGATGATTTTTTTACAGATTTGACGGCTGCTGCAGTAACTGCTTTAACAGCTGTCTTTTTGGTGTTATCAGATTTTAAGACCATAATTCAAATAGGATTAGTACTGTAAAATTTCCACGAGTTTTTTAAATAGCCAAAAATATTGTAACTTTTTTTTAAACTTTTTTTTATGTCAGCACCAATTGGTCCCTTCCCGGGCCATTGCTGATGTATTTAACCGGCACCCCTAAAAATTCATTAAGGTAATCTATATACGTCTTCATCCCGGAGGGTAATGCTGCAAATTCTTTTAGCCCGGTAATATCTGTCTTCCAGCCGGCGAAGGATTTATATATAGGTTCAATTTGAACACGGTTCATTTGAAAAGGTACAAAATTTTTCTTTTCTCCATTAATATTATAGCCATTACATACTTTTAATTCATCAAGCCCATCCAGGATATCGGCCTTTGTCATAATAATTTGTGTTACCCCATTGATCATGCATGCAAATTGAAGGGCAATCAGGTCTATCCATCCACATCGGCGGGGCCGGCCGGTTGTGCTTCCAAATTCATTTCCCGTCTTACGGATCAACTCACCTGTTTCATCGTTTAACTCAGTAGGAAAAGGACCACTTCCAACCCTGGTGCAATAGGCTTTTGAAACACCAAATACTTCTTTAATTTTTTGTGGAGCTACCCCCAAACCTGTACAGACACCAGCCGATATAGTACTGCTGCTTGTAACAAATGGGAAAGTGCCAAAATCCACATCCAGCATACTGCCCTGGGCTCCTTCTGCCAATACCTTTTGCCCCTTCTGTATTTTTTCGTTGATAAAATATTCGCCATTCACGATTTTAAAATCTCTTAAAAAATCCAGTGCATCAAAAAATTCTTCCTCCCATGTGCTGATATCTTCCTGAAAATTAAAACTATCCAGTAGTTTCTGGTGCTTTAAACGCAATTTTATGTACTCAGTTGTAAAACTTTTATCTAATAAGTTACCAACCCGTAACCCATTGCGGCCTGTCTTATCCATATAAGCAGGGCCAATGCCTTTTAATGTGCTGCCTATTTTTTCAATCCCTTTAGATAGTTCACTGGCTTTGTCTATGGCACGATGGGTAGGTAAGATCAGATGGGTACGTTCACTGATAAATAAATTCTTTTTATAATCAACCCCCATAGCAGCCACATTTTCACATTCTCTTTTTAAGGTAACCGCATCCAGTACTACGCCGTTACCGATAAGGTTTACTTTTCCTTCATGAAAAATACCACTGGGTACCTGGTGCAAAACAATTTTTTTTCCCTCTACATACAAGGTATGTCCGGCATTTGGGCCACCCTGGAACCGGGCTATAACATCATAATTTTTAGCAAAATAATCCACAATTTTACCCTTACCCTCATCACCCCATTGCAATCCAAGTATAACATCTACCATTTAGAATTCAATTTAATGTTTTATATTTTCACAGCATTTGTATAATAAGGCAATATCGGCGTAATTATGATTTGTCATTTCTTTACCCATAATAATAGCTAATAAATATTCCCGGTTTTCCCCATACCAATATGAAGGCTTTACCTGAATACATCACAACCGTGTAAAAATAAAATGTAATAACCCAACCACCTAAAATGAATTGCTTTTATTTGAAGATTGCGCAGAAAAGAACAAAGGATAATTTAAATGAGTTCATTAAGCCACTTTAAGCATACTCAACTTGCTGCTGCTGAATTTACGGTGGGCATACTCCAGGGTAACATCAAATACCTTTACCTTTTGAGAAGGTAATTCATACATGGCATCGGTAAGGATACTTTCGCAGATGCTGCGCAGGCCACGGGCACCCAGTTTGTATTCAAGTGCTTTTTCTACCATGAAATCAAATACAGCCTGTTCAAATTTTAATTCTATCCCTTCAATTTCAAATAAACGGGTGAATTGTTTTACCAGGGCATTTTTAGGTTCGGTTAATATGCTGCGCAGTGTTTCTGCATCTAAAGGATTTAAGTAAGTAACTACCGGTAAACGGCCCAAAAGCTCAGGTATAAGGCCAAAATGTTTGAGGTCAACGGCATTTACAAAATGTAAAAGGTTGTCATGCTGGTATTCCTGTAATTCTTTATTCACATTAAACCCGATAGCATTCGTATTTACCCGGCGGGCAATAATTTTATCTACGCCGTCAAATGCGCCGCCACAAATGAACAGGATGTTTTGGGTATTTACTTTAATCAGTTTTTGTTCGGGGTGCTTACGTCCGCCCTGTGGTGGAACCAAAACTTCGGTTCCTTCCAGTAATTTTAATAGACCCTGTTGAACCCCTTCACCACTTACATCTCTCGTTATGGATGGGTTATCGCTTTTACGAGCAATCTTATCTATTTCATCAATAAATACAATTCCTTTTTCTGCTGCGGCTACATCATAATTACAGGCCTGTAACAGCCGGCTGAGCATACTTTCAACATCTTCTCCCACATAACCGGCTTCTGTAAAAACAGTAGCATCAACAATGGCAAAAGGCACATTCAGCATTCGGGCTATGGATTTAGCCAATAGGGTTTTACCGGTTCCGGTTTCGCCAACCATAATGATGTTACTTTTTTCGATTTCAACATCATTCTCAATTTTTTGATTCAGTCTTTTGTAATGATTATAAACGGCTACCGATAATATTTTTTTAGCATCATCCTGCCCAATCACATAATCATCCAGAAACTTTTTTATTTCAATGGGTTTTTTTACACTCAGTTTATGTGAAGGAACTGCAGCATTTTTATTATCGTTTGCATTTCCCAATTCCTGTTCAATTATTTCTTCAGCATGTTCTACACAATTTTCACAAATATGCCCATCCTGCCCTGCAATGAGTATTTTTACTTCATCACGGTTACGCCCGCAAAAGGAGCAATGTAATGTTTGTTGTTTTGCCATACGAATTTATCCATTTAACCTGAACACGGTTTTAAATGCATGTAAAGCTACAAAAAAGCAACTTACTTTGTAATAAGACATACTATTAGTTTATAACGTTGCTTCCATTAACTTATGATGCAAAAAAAGGTTCTTTAATATACTTTTAGATAATATATTATTATTTAATATTTTAAAATTTTGTCATTACAGTATCTACAATTCCATACTCAACTGATTCTTTGGCATCCATCCAGTAATCCCGGTCAAAATCCTTCATTACTTTCTCCACTGTTTGGCCACAATTTTTGGCCAGTATTTCTGCCCCCATTAATTTGGTTTTTCTGATCTGGTCGGCCATTATTTCCAGGTCTGCACTGGTACCCTGTCCGCCGCCACTTGGTTGATGTATCATTACCTCACCATTTGGATAGATAAGCCGTTTCCCTTTTTTACCGCCACTTAATAAAATACTGCCCATACTTGCTGCCATGCCCATACATACTGTACTTACCGGTGAGCTGATCATTTGCATAGTATCATAAATAACCATACCACTGGTTACCACACCGCCCGGACTATTGATATAAAAGGTTATCTCTTTGCCGGGGTCAATAGCTTCCAGGTACATCAACCGGTTGGTAATGTCCTTCGCACTTTTATCATCCACCACACCCCATAAAAATACTTTACGCTGTTCAATAAATTTTTTATCAAATTGCCACCCGCTCATCATCTTTTCCATCGGATTTTCCGGTAACCCTTCCGGTTTATCTTCTTCTTCAAAACGGGTAATATTTGTTTTATAAGAATTCATAATTGATACTTGTTTTTTATTTTTGATCTTTTTTTATTTTTTTCTGATTCATTAATAACACTTCGTCAATCAAGCCATATTCCTTGGCTTCAGCTGATGTCATCCAGTGATCCCGGTCGCAATCAATGGTTACTTTTTCTATTGGTTGATTGGTATGAAAGGCAATGATCTCGTACAATTCTTTCTTTACTTTCTTTACTTCATTAACGGTGATCTCAATATCCGTTGCCTGTCCGCCTGCACCCGCACTGGGCTGATGCATCATTACACGGCTATGCTTGAGTGCAGTACGTTTTCCTTTAGCCCCTGCACACATTAAAACCGCACCCATACTGGCAGCCATACCGGTGCAAATGGTGGCAATATCCGGGGTGATGAACTGCATGGTATCATACATTCCTAATCCTGCATAAACGCCACCACCCGGGCAATTGATATACATCTGTATATCCCTGGTACGGTCTGTACTTTCCAAAAATAATAATTGTGCAGTAACAATATTGGCTACTTCATCGCTGATAGGATAACCCAGAAAAATGATCCTGTCCATCATCAGCCGGCTGTACACATCCATTACGGCAATATTCATCGGCCGCTCTTCAATGATATTAGGTGTAAGATTAGTTACATTATGCTTTATATATGAATCCAGCGTATTACTGCTGATTCCCTTATGCTTTACGGCATATTTTTCAAATTCTTTTCCAAAGTTCATATGAGAAGATTGTTTTTTAATAAACGCTGAATAGTCAGCAAATATAGTTGATTGTGATTCCTTAAAAAAAGGAACAGTTCATTTCTGTTAATCCCTGCTGCGGGACTGGTAAATAAGAATGTACTGAACCAGCATTGCTATGGAGGCCAGTGCAGCAACGACGTAAGTAAGGGCTGCCCATTTTAAGGCATCCTTTGCTTTTTCATATTCTCCAACCTTTGTGATCCCGGCGGTATCCAGCCAGCGTAATGCCCTTGCTGAGGCATCAAACTCCACCGGGAGGGTGATCACAGAAAACAAAGTAGTAACAGCAAATAAAACAATGCCTATTAATAAAATGGTTGGATTCCCTCCGCCAAAACCCAACATACCCAGGCCAGCAATAATTACCCATTGCGATAAGGTACTGCTTATTTTTACAGCTGGCACCAGTTTACTACGAAGCATCAACATAGAATAAGCTGTTGCATGCTGTACAGCATGGCCGCATTCATGTGCTGCAATTCCGGCTGCCGATACAGTTCGTCCTTCAAAAACAGCAGGACTAAGATTCACCGTTTTATTTAAAGGATTATAATGATCAGATAAAAACCCATCAACAGATATTACCTGTACATCATAAATGCCATTATCATTCAGCATTTTTTCTGCTATTTCTTTTCCACTCATACCACTGCTGGTTGCAACTTTACTGTATTCGGTAAATTTACTTTTCAACCGGTATTGTACCCACATACCTATTCCCATAAAAAGGAGTGAAACCACGATTATTCCGATAGTCATTTTTTAATTTTTTATTCCATTTAAAATACAAACAGTAAGCCAATTAATTTTAATGCCAATTCGGCAATTTTTATATAAAAAAGGAGAGAATCGCTTCTCTCCTTTCAGGTAAATTTTATTTAAGTATTATGCTTTGTACTGACCGGTTAAACCTTTTGCCAGTTCTGTCATTTTATTAATTCCATCTTCGGGTAAATTACCTTTTTTAAATTCAGCCAAAATCTCAGGATGTTTATTTTCCATCTCCATTAAAAAATGCTCCTCAAATGCTTTTACATGTTTTACCGCTACCTCTCTTAATAAACCCTGTGTTCCCAGGTAGATCATGGCAACCTGCTTTTCAACACTCATGGGTGAATATTGCAATTGCTTAAGAATTTCCACGTTTCTGGCACCTTTGTCAATTACGTTTTTAGTAGCCGCATCCAGATCACCACCAAATTTACTGAAAGCCTCCAGTTCCCGGTAAAGCGCCTGGTCCAGTTTTAAAGTACCGGCCACTTTTTTCATGGATTTGATCTGGGCATTACCACCCACACGGCTTACCGAGATACCTACGTTAATGGCCGGGCGGATTCCTGCATTAAAAAGGTTACCTTCTAAAAATATCTGTCCGTCGGTAATAGAAATTACGTTAGTAGGAATATAAGCAGATACATCACCCGCCTGAGTTTCAATAATGGGCAGGGCCGTTAAAGAACCTCCACCTTTTACCAAATGTTTAATAGATGCCGGTAAATCATTCATCTGTGCAGCTATCTCATCTTTAGAAACCACTTTTGCTGCTCTTTCCAGTAAACGGCTATGCAGGTAGAATACATCACCGGGATATGCTTCACGTCCCGGTGGCCTTCTTAACAACAAAGAAACCTCCCGGTAAGCAACTGCCTGCTTAGACAAATCGTCATAAATTATTAATGCAGGGCGCCCGGTATCACGGAAAAATTCCCCGATGGCAGCTCCGGCAAATGGTGCGTAGAATTGTAAAGGGGCAGGATCAGAAGCAGATGCAGCAACGATGGTTGTGTAAGCCATCGCACCGTATTCTTCCAAAGTTTTCATTACACCTGCAATGGTAGAAGCTTTTTGGCCAATGGCCACATATATGCAGTAAACAGGTTTGCCTGCTGCATAAAATTCTTTTTGATTGATGATGGTATCAATGGCTATGGCCGATTTACCTGTTTGCCTGTCACCAATGATCAACTCACGCTGGCCACGGCCAATGGGGATCATAGCATCAATTGCTTTGATACCGGTTTGCAATGGCTCTTTTACCGGCTCACGGAAAATTACACCCGGTGCTTTACGCTCCAAAGGCATTTCATATAATTCGCCTTTGATCGGGCCTTTGCCATCAATCGGTTCACCCAATGTATTAATTACACGGCCGCTCATCCCTTCTCCAACTTTAATAGATGCGATCTGGCCGGTACGTTTTACTTTATCCCCTTCTTTGATCTCTGCACTGTCACCCATCAAAACCACACCCACATTATCTTCTTCCAGGTTAAGGGCAATTGCTCTTACGCCATTTTCAAATTCTACCAGTTCACCTGACCGAACATTGTTTAATCCGTAAACACGGGCAATACCATCACCTACCTGAAGTACGGTTCCCACTTCTTCCAGGCTGGCTCCTGCGTTGAAATTGCTGAGCTGCTGGCGCAGGATTGCGGAAATCTCATCTGGCTTAATTTCTACCATATTTGTTGATTGAAATGATTTATTGAAATGCTTATTTTTTCAGGCTGCAAAGGTAGGGGAACATGGGCGGAATGGCAAAAAAAGGGGAGGCTATATTGAAAAAAAATATATTGGATAAATTTTCATTAGAAACACAATTTTTAAGTACCCTAAATAAACAAACAGTTAATTATTTGTTTTAATAAATATGAAATTGGACTGTTCCAAATGAATGCATCTTTTTTGCCCCGGCAAACAATGATAATTAATTAATTATGCACCTTTTATTTAAAACCATGAAGTTAATAACATAAAAAAAATTAACTTAGTTAAAAATCTGAAGTGCCATTTTATTTTACCTTCTCTTAAATTTAAAATATAATAATCATGAAATTTTTTACAAAAAAGAAATTACCCGGATTTATTTACAAAACCTTACTCTATATATGTTTGCTGGTGCCGGCTCAAAAAAGTTTTGGGCAAAATGACCCAGATGTACCGGCTTTTGCCAAATACATAACGGACAAGGAAGAGTTCATGAAACGCCGTACTGTGGCTATTGCTATGATGAGAGGTATTGATTCTACAAAGCCATTTGATACCAGGTTACGGATACAGGCCATCCGGCAAATGGAAGAACTAAGAGTAAAAATCCTGTCGGGTCAGGCTCCTTATGAAAGCAATATCATTAGTGCTGCCTGGGCCTCAATTGGTCCGGCACCCATTCCGAATGGACAAACCACACCTGCTGCTGCAGTTTCAGGGCGGGTAACAGCCATTGCGGTTCACCCCAGTAACCCAAATATCGTTTATGTTGGAACAGCACAGGGAGGTTTGTACCGGACTACTGATGGGGGTACCAACTGGACCGCTATCATGGATAATGCATTAAGCCTTGCGATAGGTTCTGTAGCCATTTGCCCATCGCAACCTGAAACAATTTATGTTGGAACGGGGGAACCAAATTTTTCTTCCGACAGCTATTTCGGCGTAGGTGTTTACCGGATTGATAATGCCAGTACAACCGCTAACCTAAGTGGCCCTTTCAATAAAAATGCGGGGGTTGTAGATATTTTCACAGGACGTTCTATTGGTAAGATCGTTGTACATCCTACCGATCCTAATACGATTTTTGTAGGCTCCACATCAGGCGTTGGCGGCATTGTGGCCGCCTCTAATTCCGTTTTGCCAAGCCTGGGTATCTATCGCTCAACAAATGCAACATCAGCATCACCGGTATTTGCTAAGTTAATGGGGCTTGAAGCAGGCGGAAGTTTCAGCATACGGGATATTGCGATCGATCCTCTTAATCCAAACGTCATGGTCACAAACCTGATCGCCAATGGTGGCGGAATTTACCAATCAACCGATGCTTTAGCTGCTAATCCTACTTTTGTCAGGCGTGTCACATTTTCGTCAGGCTCCGTGAGTGAATTAACGGCAGAGTTTGCAGTTCATAACACCGTTGGTCCGAACGCAACTTTTTATGCAGCAACCGGAAACCTGGGCGGAAGGGTTTTGCGATCCACGGATGGAGGAACTACCTGGGTACAGCAGATCGATAATAATTTCTGCACAGCACAATGCTTTTACGATATTGCCATTGCTGTTGATCCAACCAATGCAAATACGGTTTACCTGGGCGGAAGCCCTAATCTCATAGCAGCCAAATCGATTAATGCCGCTGTAAGTTTTACTGACAATAATGCAGGAGTACATGCCGATACACATGTACTTACTGTTTCTCCTTCAGATGCTACCCAGGTTTGGTTGGGAACTGATGGCGGCGTTTACAAATCTATCAATAGCGGGGTTAGCTGGACGCCGATGAATAATTCACAATTTATTGCAACGCAATTCATGAGTATTGCCGTACATCCAACCGATCCAAATTTTTCCATCGGCGGCACGCAGGACAATGGAACAAATTTTTATCAACCGGGCGGAACTTGGACCCGTGCAGATTTTGGAGACGGCGGTTATGCACAGATCGATCAAAATGCACCAGACAATACGAATGTAAGGATGTACCATACTTACTTTAACCAAACCAATGCCATGGGCTATGCAAGGGTTACCAACGTAGCCAATGCTGTTGACAATGGCTGGAGTTTCTTTGGTTGTGGTTTTGGTGGCAGCACCCCCAATGGAATGACATGTGCTGCAACAGCCTGCTTGTTCTATGCTCCAATGGAGCGGGGTCCGGGAAGCCCTTTTAATACTTTGTATTTTGGTTCTGATGTTCTCTATCGCTCATCAGACGGGGGTACTAATATGACCAAAGTAAGCCAGGAGCCGATTGCATCCGGCGTACCCATCAGCGCTATTGGCATATCACCGCAAAATGATAATGTGCGGATAGCAGGGTTAACCAATGGAGCTATATTTGGTACCAGTACAGGAACAAACCCCCTGATTAACCTAGATCCGCTGAATACAATTCCAAACGTAGCCATTGCCCGAACGGTTTTAGATCCCAATAGCCAAACCACTGCTTATGTTACTCTTT
>JANOGE010000058.1:0-3782 GCA_031414035.1 Chitinophagaceae bacterium
AGCCCACTGTTACGGTTAGCACGAGCCACTCCCCTCTCCCTCGGAGAGGGGTTGGGGGTGAGGTCCAGATAAGTGTAAAAGACAACGGCAACGGTATTCCGCAAAAAGTTTTAGACAAAATTTTTCAACCCTTCTTTACCACCAAGCCAACAGGACAAGGAACAGGATTAGGATTGAGTTTGAGTTATGATATTGTGAAAGCGCATGGTGGGGAGTTGAAAGTGGAGACGGTGGATGGTGAAGGTGCTGAATTTATAATTAATTTACCTGTTGTCTGAATCACTGATTGAAATGATTAAAAGATTACTCTGATGAATAACATGAATAAATCAGTGAAATCAATCAATCCGTGCAAATCTGTGATTCAGACAATCTATGCTATTATAAAAACACATGGTGGGGAGTTGAAAGTGGAAACAAACGGGGGCGCAGGTGCGGAATTTATTATTCAAAAACCCAATACTTAATTTAACTGCATGAAATCATCCTTAAAGATGCATAAATTCTTAATTGCAGTATGCTGCACCATTTTATCTTTAACAGGTGTTGCGCAAAGCAAACAGGTTGACAGCCTTTTAAAGCTTCTTGACATAGAAACTAAAGATAGTAACAAGCTCAAAATTTACAACAGAATTGGGAATTATTACATGTACAATAATGCCGGGAAAGCAATTGAGTATTTTAAAAATGCGATTGGAGTTTCAGAAAAATTAAACCAGCCACTGGCAGTAGCGGATAATCAATATAGAATTGGCTATTGCTATATGTTAACAGGTGACTTCGATAAATCAGTGGAAAATTATTTGCTATCCGTTCGTATATATGAAAAAGCAAAAGACAGTTTACCCCTTTCAAAAGTATTAATGTCAATAGCAACTGTTTATAGTGTAAATAAAGATTTCACAAAAACAAATGAATACCATCACAAGGCACAAATGATAATAGAAGCCCTTAAGGACAGTTCCCAGTTATGTGAGTTATTTAATGAAAGAGGCATAATTTATGACCAGCGTGGGATATATGATACTGCTTTACAATTTTTACAACATGCATATAAAATTGCTTTTATTTTAAAAGATGAATACCGGATTGCTGATTTTCTCTCCAACATTGGCCTTACTTACAAACACCAAAAAAAAACTACCGAAGCATTAAAATATTTTGATAGTGTGCTGATACTATTCAAAAAAAATGAAACCCTGCCTGAACAGTTGGCTATAATATATAATAATATTGCTTCCACATATTCACAGGCAGGCAACTATGCATTAGCCAAAGATGCTTTCAGTAAAAGTATTTCATATTGCATGGAGGCGGGTATTCCGGATATTGTAATGGAAAATTACCGTAACCTTTCAGATATGTACGGTGTTACAAAAAACTTTGAACTACAGGCTTATTATTTAAAAAAATACTATACAATAAAAGACAGCCTTTTTACAGCTGATAATAAAAATCAGTTGACACAGTTAGAAGCCGATTACCATATAGAACAAAAGAACAATGAGATAGTACAAAAAGAAGGAGAGGTTGGAAAACAGAAAAATCAACGCAATGTTTTTATCATCATTGCTGTAGCATCGGTGTTTTTACTTACTGCATTGGGCATATTTTATGGCCGCATAAAAAAGAAAAATCAATTGCTTAAAGAAAGTAATATTCAAATAAGCGAACAAAAAGATGAGTTGCAGAACACTCTGCATGAGCTTAAAAAAACTCAAACCCAGCTTATTCATTCCGAAAAAATGGCAAGCTTGGGAGAACTCACCGCCGGCATTGCACATGAAATTCAAAACCCGTTAAACTTCGTTAATAATTTTAGCGAAGTAAGTACCGAGTTGGTAGATGAAATGAATGAAGAAATAGATAAAGGCAATTTGACAGATGCAAAAGAAATCGCCAACGACCTAAAACAAAACTTAGAAAAAATAAATCATCATGGCAAACGTGCAGGCGATATTGTAAAAGGCATGCTGCAACACAGCCGCAGCAGCAGTGGTGTAAAAGAACCTACCAACATTAATGCATTGGCAGATGAGTATTTACGCCTGGCATATCATGGTTTGCGGGCAAAGGATAAATCTTTCAATGCCACCATGAAAACAGATTTTGATGAAACGATTGGAAATATCAATATCATTCCACAGGATATTGGAAGAGTGATTTTGAATTTAATTACGAATGCGTTTTATGTAGTGGATGAAAAGAAAAAACAAATAGGTGATGGGTATGAGCCTACTGTTACAGTTAGCACGAGCCGCTCCCCTCTCCTTGGGAGAGGGGTTGGGGGTGAGGTCAGCATAACCGTAAAAGACAACGGCAATGGCATTCCTCAAAAAATACTGGATAAAATATTTCAACCCTTCTTTACCACCAAACCTACCGGGCAGGGTACCGGATTGGGTTTATCATTGAGTTATGATATTATTAAAGCGCATGGCGGTGAGCTTAAATTTGAAACTAAAGAAAATGAAGGCCTGACTGCCGGAGAGGCAGGCACAGAATTTATTATTATCTTACCGGTATAAACTTTAAACAGATCAAATGAAAATTTTAGTGGTTGACGACGAACAGGATGTAAAAACGCTTTTTGAACAGCGGTTCCGAAAAGAGATCAGGGACAGGGAAATGGAATTTGTTTTTGCCTTCTCCGGCGAAGAAGCACTGGTTTACCTTAACCGGCATGAGCATGAAGCCGTGTTGATCTTATCCGACATCAATATGCCCGGCATGAGCGGACTTGAATTGCTGGGACATATCAAACAAAAATATCACAAGCCACCACCCATGGTAATGATGATAACCGCCTATGGCGATAAAGAAAATTATGATACGGCTATGCAACTTGGCGCCGATGATTTTTTAACCAAACCCGTAGATTTCCCCTCTTTAAAAGAAAAACTTAAAACAATAAGCTGATGTCGAAAATATTAGTCGTAGATGATGAAACGGACCTGGAAGTGCTCATCAAACAAAAGTTCAGGCAAAAAATACGGGATCATCAATATGATTTCATTTTTGCTGTAAACGGAAAACATGCACTGGAACAACTGGAACTGCATGCCGATATAGATGTGGTACTCACAGATATCAATATGCCCGAAATGGACGGGCTTACCCTGCTTAGCAAACTGGGCGAGCAAAATGGTTTATTAAAATCGGTGATCGTTTCGGCCTATGGCGATATGGAAAACATACGCACCGCCATGAACCGTGGCGCTTTTGATTTTATCACCAAGCCCGTGAATTTTGAGGACCTGGAACTGACGATGGAAAAGACCATAAAACATGTATTCCAGATGAAAGAAACCTTGAAGGCCATCAAGGAAAACAATATCCTTAAAATGTACGTGGATGAAACCGTGTTGAATTTTATGGGCGGCCGTGAGTTTGAATCTTCCATCATGGTAAATGAAACAGTGGAAGCCACAGTGGCATTCATTGACATCTGCAGCTTTACATCCATCAGCGAAAATGAAACACCGGATACCGTAGTAAAATTGCTGAATAAATATTTTGACGTGATGGTGAAGGAGATCATTGCCCAGGGCGGGTATGTAGATAAATTTATCGGAGATGCCATCATGGCTGTTTTCCGCGGCGATTATCATTTAGACAGGGCTATTGATGCCTCCCTTGCTGTAAGAACACAAATTGAAAAATTACCGGCCATATCAGAACACGTTTCTTTTAAACCCAAAGTTTCCATTGGTATTAACACCGGCGAAATGATCTCCGGTAATATTGGTTCTGTAAGTCTTCGCCGGCTCGACTATACCGTT
>JANOGE010000059.1:0-8934 GCA_031414035.1 Chitinophagaceae bacterium
CGAGTGCACCGCCTCCCAATGTATATGTGATCGGGGTAATGGCTGTGTTGATACATACGGTTTGCGTTTCGGTTGGCGGGGCCGAACTCAATGTAATGGTATGATCAGGTTCAATAGTTATAACAGCAGTTTGTCCGGTAATAACCTGTGTACACAATGTTGAGCCGGTATCTCTTACATTTATTAATTCATAGGTAAACACACCTGCCGTAGTTGTAGGCGCTGTAATATTTACGGTTGAAGTAGCCCCTGGTGAATTTACGGTAAGTGGTGCTCCTCCGTTAATTGTATAAGTAAACGTATATGGCGCTGTACCTAAGGTACCTGTAAATGTTACTAATGGATCTGGTGCAGTATTAATACAAACTGCAGTTGTTCCTGCAATAGTAGCCGTTGGCAATTGGGCAACCACAACTAAATGCGTAATAGTATCACTTAAACAACCAGGTGTTGTAATATCGGCAAACCTTACAGAATAGGTACCCGGTGCAGAAAATGTGTGAGTCGGGTTTCTTAAATTTGATGTATTGTTTGCCCCACTTCCGGGGTCTCCAAAATTCCACCAGAAACTATAGGTAGGTTTAGGTAATTGAGGCGTTGTTTCTGTAAACTGAAATGGTTCGGCATAACAACCACCGGGTGTCCAGGTAAAATCAGCTACAGGAGGATTTGAGACCACCAGGTCAAAATCAATGTCCTGTTCTGTTCCGCATCCATCTAAATTTGGTGCCCAGGTAGTAATAGTTACGGGATAGGTACCTAAAGTGGTTAAATTATATAGTAAGGGTAATGAATACCAATGTATAACCCTTCCATTTACAACCGTCGTAGAATCTTGTGTTGAATTACCGGTATTATTAACAAAAACATTATTATTATTAGGCAACATACCCGCTGCTGAATAAAAATTCCAATAAAGAGAATCGGGTATATATGGCAAAGCTACCTTAAATCTGAATGGAGAGTTAGAACAAACGGATGGCGTAGTTTCAATCCCATATTGAGTAGAAACTCCAATCTGTTGATAAAGGTCCTTAATATTGGTTCCGGCATTATAGCCATAAGACTCTGTAGACCCAAATCCATAAGCGATGGCATTAAACCCTGAATCTGATTTAATGATATGCGGTCCATTTGCGACATTAAGACTGAGGTAGGAATAATTTGCGTCCTGCGGATGAGGCACAAAACCTCCCCAGGGAATACCATCAAATGTAAATGAAGTAATGCCGGTACCCAAATTGGGTAAAACCACGTTAACCCAGTGTGAGTTAATGGCAAAATTGGGAGTTGCGTTCCAAAGTACCGTATTGATATTTTGTTCAACAGCACTGAGGTAAATTACTTCCGGGTCTCCCGGTGTTCCGTTTCCACATTGGCCCTGTGATGTAAAATACTGGGCAACCATAATGGAACTATCACCTTCAATCAACTGGGGTTGATTGGTTTGGGGAATTTCGTAATAAAAGCCATTTTGTAAAGGTAAAGTGGTTACTAACCCATTAATTTTAACCACGGTTGCCGGGTTTGTAACACATACCCTATATATATTATTTGCCTGGTTTCCGCCGGCAGGCGTTGTGAGGTATTTTTTGCCCCAAGCCGTTTTGGGTACTGATTGTACCATATAATTATCCGAAGAAGAACTGTTATTGTTACAGGTTATACTTATCCTTCCACTCCCGGAAAAGACCCCTATCCTTTTGCAACCATTACCTGTACTTACACTTTTTATTTTTGAACCCGAAAGATCAGCTGCAGTATATGGATTGCCAGGATTACCGGGTATGGGCCCGCCGCCTGTTAATACACCCATCACATTATATATCTGGCCCTGGGTAAGGGCAACCGTATAAGTTGTACCTGATACCCATCCACCTGTTGTAACTACACCTGCAATATTAGCCAAAGGTGTTATTTCAAGATTAGTTATGCCCGTATCAGTGGCTACCACATAAAACCAACTATTGGCATTATTTGAATTTGACCAGTTTTTATAATTAATAGAATAATATTCCTTACCCAACGTATTGGTAGGGTATAAAATAGTAGCGCCCGATACATTGCTGTTATAAATATGGGCATAAGCCACCATGGGTTTATCACTGGTTATATGTATCCCCTTATCAAATAATCCTTCTGCTGTTAAACGGGCATCCTGTCCGGCTACTTTTGGTATGGTAAGCGAGGTTAGTACATTATTTCCTGCCGGACTGGTAAGGGTTTGGGTATATGCAATTCCGGGAATAGTGATCGTAATATTCGTTACCTGGTCGGTAGCAAAATATAACACCATATTTTGTGTGTTCCCCCCGGTCATCACCTGGTGGTATCCATATCCAACCCAAAAATCTTTTCCTTTATTACTGAAGTCCTGGGCAGCGCTAACCAATGATGTTATCAAAACCAGGGAGAGGAGTATATATTTTCTCATAATTCTTGGTATAAAATTAAGTTAAGCAATATAATTATTAAACCCGATAACGGGATGCTGTTTGGGGGGGAATGGCTGCCTTACAAGGATAAAAGAAATGCACAGGTTTTGCACAGGTAATGGAGAAGTCAAATATAATACATAAAATTCAAAAAAAAGAAAAAAGCCGCATAGAAATGCGGCCTTTGTTAAGAATCTTTCGATTCTGTAACCCCCAAAGAAAACTTCGTAAACCAAGCACTAACGTTTATCTGCCGGGGGCAGGGTATAAACGCGGTTTAGGGTTGTATTATTTTGCTGGTTGAATTATTTCGGTATTTATTTCCTTCTCTTCATGGTCAACGGGGTTCAGCCGGTAAAATGTTTTGCCTCCTGTTGCGTTTTTTAATTTCCCCTTGTATTGAAACCTGTTACCCTTTTGGCGGGGATCAGGGCCAAAAACGAGGGCAATCGTTGCGTATCGCTGACCATCTGTACTGTTTTGTATCTGCCAGTAATTAACGTCAGCAACTCCTTTAGTTTCCCAGTCAATAATAAGCTGATCATTGTTTTCATATACGTTAAAATTAGTAATCGTGATAGTTGTGTTTGTTATTGATTGTTGCGCTTTACTATTACCCGAAACAAAAAGGATAATTATAAGCAGGTTCTTTATTTTTTTAAAAGTATTCATCGCATTTATTTGTCAACTATTATCAAATACATCCCGTGATAACGTCTTTGCAATGAATAATGGATCTTTTTGTAAAAGGAAGCTGACGATTTAAAATGCACCGCCAGCTTCCGGCGAACTGTTGTGAACCAGGGTACGGTTACTTAATTTTTGACTATTTTTTGATTGTCAATAACAGTTCCGTTCAGGGTTAACTGGGCTATATACATTCCGGCAGCTAACTGATTAAGACCATCAACCAGTATGTTGTTGAAGCCTTTACTTATTGTAGATTGTTTGGATAACATTGTTTGACCGGCAAGATTAATGATACGTATATCTGCATTGCCGTTTTCTGTTGACGTAAACCGAACATTTAATTTTTCGGTAAATGGATTAGGCGAAGCCTGCATCACCACTCCTGTTTTAGCCTCTAACCGTACTGCGATAACTTTACTGTAAGTTGATTTACCATCAATATCAAATTGCTTTAAGCGGTAATAAGCGATCGACCTGCCTTTTAACTGTGTTGAATTATCTTTAAACTGGTAGCTCTTATCTGTACCATTCACTGTAAAACCATCCAGCACCAGGCCAATAGAACTGAAATTACGCATATCAAATGACCTCTCTACTTCAAAATGGCTGGTATTTAATTCCTGGGTAGTCAACCATTTTAAGGTTACTTTATTATCATAAACAACCGCATCAAATGAAAGATATTTTAAAGGTAAAACAGTAAAAGGCATCGTAACAGGTGCAAAGTATCCACAGTTTAACCTGCCATCAACATCATGAACAGCATCAACTCGGTTACCAAGTCTTACCTCATTAACTACAGATTTGTTTGTAAATCTGAAATTTATATTTGTTCTGTAAGCACTTGTGTCAATAGCTTCATACGTTACTAATGGACCGGTAGCCTGTGTAATTCCCCCACTAATTGTTGTTAAAGTAAGTTCAGTATTGTTTGCAACTGTATAACTATCAAAATTTTTGGATGCAACAAATTCCCTGATATGGCTATCATCCCCGTCAACGTCAATAAAAGAAAGCTGGAAGCAATTGTATTGATGACCTGAATTGTCAGCTGTATTCTTAAATGCTATTGAAAAGCTTACATATGAATCGCTGGCGACCTGTGCGCTGGGTGTTTCGATTACCGGTTGCCAAGCTGCTGCGTAACCATTATTAACATTATCATCAATATTGGTAAGCTTAGCCCCGTTAACCATTGCTGTAACAGTTACTAAAGCATATACACCTGGTGTAACATTAGGAAATTTATATACCGCATTTACCTGGAGAGCTGTACCCGAGATCAATACCGGGTTCTTCCATGTCATTGCCGGAGATGTACAAGTTGATTGAGCGTTTACAACGTTAAAGTTCAGGGAAAAAGTAATTACAGCAAATAATACTGTACGTACGAATGTAGAATTAGTTTTCATTTTTCTTGTGTTTGAGGTTTCAGATGTGGTTCTGACAGGATTTTGACGTAGGGCTTTTATACCCGGACCAAATTTGGATGGTTCTTTTGAGGAGGATGGATCTTAAGAGTTGAAAAAAAGAATAACCGAGGTAATCGCCATTTTTAATTTCAATGCAAACATAATACGCTTTTTCGGAAACCGCAAATTTTTGCCTCAGTAATTTTACGGTCAAACTGGTAAAAACACCCCAAATGCCCATTTCGTTAAATACTATCCAGTCATTTAAGTGTTAATGAATAAATATTTTCTAAGTATTTGAATAAATAAATAGAAAACTTTCTTTATCAGCTTAAAATCTTGCTTAAAACGTAATGAAAACAGATTTTTCCTAGTATATCTCATATAGGAAAACCACTTAATGAGCCTTAAAATCGCTACCCCCAACTTCTACAAAATTATTATTCCCAGGTTTTCAATGCTTTATTTTCATCTTCCAGCAACAAACAAATTGATCCTCGAATGTATAATATAGACCCCCGCAATTTATTTCTGCCCGGCATTATGTCGTATAAATGTATAATCAGGTTTAATCGTTTGTTTAAAATCAATTATCAACTAAAAGATTTATTAAATTATACCGGACAAAATTTAGGAAACGGAGGAACAATTGCAGTATTAGTTTATACTATTTAACAATATAATATTTTATACAATTTTTTATTTTAATTAATTACTATAAATCATTTTTTATCAGTCTATTAGTATATTTATTTCATTATTTATTAATACCCTTCTATAATTAACAAAAAATACCAGAATATTGAATATATTACTGTTTTATATAAAAATTTTAATACAATATATACTTCATAAATTATTGAATAACAATATATAATATTTTAAATTAATAGCCAATTTTATTAGTTTAAATAAAATAAAGACCCCTGCCAATTTTTCAGTACATAATCTAATATTCTTAGTTGGTTTTTTAAAGGGCTTTGCTGAGTAGATTTGTTATCATAAATTACAGCCCTAACAAAAACGAATGAAAATCAAAAGGCTCTTCTACCCTCCGGCCATCTTTTTTATATTTGCACTGTGGACATCCTGTCAGGCCCCCAAAGAACTGGTTTACCGGGATTTTAAAAATCTTAAAGTTGAAAAACTGGGCTTTGGCTCCTCTACCCTTAACCTGGACCTTATTTATTATAACCCCAATAATTTTGGCCTGCAGTTAAGAAATACCGACCTGGACATTTTTATTGATAATAATTACCTTGGGCACAGTGCACAGGATTTTCAGATAAATATTCCACGCTGGGCAGAATTTACCCTCCCCCTGCAAATACAGGTTGATATGCAAAATGCCCTAAAAAATGCGTTACCTACATTATTTGGCAAGGAAGTTTTAGTTAAGGTTACCGGCAGGGTAAAACTGGGGAAGGCTAATGTTTACAAATCCTTTGAGGTAAACTATGAGAGTATACAGAGATTTTCGGCTTTTTAGTCCCGATATATGATATTGCAGGTGAAGATCCGGGTATTTAAATGAAAATGACAGGGAAGTTATTGTTTTATTTCCGTTTCCTTTGGCTTTAGCGTTTCTTTATGCAACCTGCAATCTTTGGGCAATCTTTTAAAAGCAATTTCTTCTGCTTCTATATCATCTGCATCAAAACCCAGGTTGGCTATGGCTACTTTTATGTTTTCGAGGGTGGTTCGGTCATTTATCCAGGTTACCGTGGTGGTTTTTCGTTTAATATCCGCTTTTACAGAAGTTACGCCTGCTTCATGAGAAATAAAGAAATCAACCCGGTCTTTACACTTGTCACATAAAACAGTGGGGGTTTTGATGACCGCTTTCCCTGTTACCTTTTGCTGTTGGGCAAAACCAGCTGAAAATATACAAAACAAGGCCAAAAAATGGAGCGAAACTGCCTTCATATTTAAGTAATTTGAATTAAAGTTATTAAATCCCTTTCCAATTCGACGGATCTGACCTCCAGTTTAACAGAGTGTTTTGTTCTTCAGTAGCAATTATTCCCTTTTCAAGTGCTAAATCTATCAGAGTTTGATAGTTCGTTAAGGATTGATAAGGGATCCCTGCATCTTTAAAGGCATTGTCTGCTATATCAAATCCATAGGTAAATATTGAAACCATGCCTTCTACATGTGCACCTGCCGTTTTAAGTACATCACATACCTGTAAACTGCTTTTCCCGGTCGAAATAAGGTCTTCAATTACTAATACCTTTTGACCCTTTTCAAGTATTCCTTCAATCTGGTTGCCTAATCCATGTTCTTTAGGTTTTGGACGAACATAGATATAAGGGAGTTTTAACTGGTCAGCGGCCATGGCCCCCCAGGCTATTCCGGCAGTAGCCACCCCGGCCAGAACCTCCGTTTCCTGGAATTTCTCAAAAATCAAACGGCACATTTCACTTTTAATAAAGTCACGGATATAGGGAAAAGAGAGGACTTTGCGGTTATCGCAGTAAATCGGGCTCTTCCAGCCACTTGCCCAGGTAAAGGGTTCTTGCGGACTCAATTTAATTGCATTAATTTGTAAAAGCTTTTCAGCTACTGCTTTTTCGTTCGTCATGCTGCAAATTTGACCTATGCAAACTGAAAACTGAAATTTATTTATGTACATCAGGATATATTTTGGCGATAAACCGGTGATCCTTTGCAATGAAATTGACAAGGAATTAAATGAGATCCTGCATCATCCCGACGCTGTTTTTGTTGATGAAATATCACCAAGGGCTATCAAGTCGATGTTACATGAGATCAAAAAAGAAGAATTTCATGCAGGTGTACTATGGCATGAAGACCTGGATAAATTAAAAAAAATATTTTTTAAACACTTTACTGTAATAGAAGCTGCCGGAGGCATAGTACAAAACGATAAGAAAGAGTTGCTTTTTATTTACCGGCTTGACAAATGGGACCTGCCTAAAGGGAAAATGGAAAAAAAGGAGAAGCCGGAAGATTGTGCGCTGAGAGAAGTTACTGAAGAAACCGGGGTGAAAGGCCTCCGCTTAAAAAAGAAGATCGGCGAAACCTATCATGTGTACGATGAATACGGCAAACACTTTTTAAAAATATCGTACTGGTTTTATATGACCTGCCCTTCTAAACAAAAATTAATACCCCAAACAGAAGAACATATCACCGAAATAAAATGGGTTAAAACAATTGATATAAGAGAACCAATAAAAAATACATACCCCTCCATAAAAAATATCCTGAGTACTTTTTTTGATACCCCGTGAACTGGATACTGGATACTGGATACTGGATACTGGATACTGGATTCAGGGAACAGGTTTTTTTAAAATGGCCACGGTCAGCCGGCTGATACAGATCAGTTTTTCTTTTTCATCATGAATTTTTATATCCCACACATGCGTGGTTGCACCTATATGCAAAGGCATGCACGTTGCCGTAACAAATCCTTTCCTGGCACTTCGGACATGGTTGGCATTGATATCGAGGCCTACACAAATAAATTTATCCGTATTAATTACAAAGTGTGATGCTATACTCCCAACCGTTTCTGCCAAAGCACAACTTGCGCCACCATGCAATAATCCATATGGTTGTTTTGTCCTGTTATCCACCGGCATTTTCATTTTAATATAATCATCACCAAGAGCTACCCATTCCATGCCCAGGTGTTCGCCCATCGTATTGGGGCCAAGGGGATTTAAATCAGGCAGGGATAATGATTTATTGAACCAGATTGACATAAGTAAAATTAAAAATGCAACGCCATAATTATTTCTTTTTTCCAATAGATCGTTTAACGACCTCCGGCAGGAATTGAGAAACATCGCCCCCGTTTTTTAATACATCCCTTACCAGGGTTGATGCAACAGAAGTAAATTGCGGAAGGCAGGTAAGAAAGATCGTTTCAATTTTACGGTCAATACTCCTGTTCATATCTGCAATGGCCTTTTCGTATTCAAAATCATTTACATAACGGATACCCCTCAAAATAAAATTAGCGCCAGCTTTTTTACAACAATCTACGGTTAAGCCATCATAAGCCAGGGCTTCAATCTTTGGATTGTTCTTATAAATTTCCCTCACCCATTTTAACCTTTGCTGTTCGCTGAACATTGGTTTTTTATTACTGTTGCGGCCAATACCAATAACCAGTTTATCAAACAAAGGCAGGGCCCTGTTAATTATATCAGTATGGCCCAGTGTTAACGGGTCAAATGTGCCGGGAAATAAACAAATGCGATTCATTGATTTGAAGATTTGGTGATTTGAAGATTAAAAAACTTCCTGTATCAGAACCTAATTCCTAATTACGAAATCCGAAATCCTAGTTATGCTTCCCTGCCAGGAGGTATAAAACCGCCATCCGCACGGCTACTCCATTTTCCACCTGTTGAAGGATGATA
>JANOGE010000060.1:0-3001 GCA_031414035.1 Chitinophagaceae bacterium
TTGTCCCGCTCTTTGGCGGGAGATACGCAGACACACAAAACCCAAGCTGCATATCTGCGCCAGTTAAGGAACGGGAAGTTGCGCAAATGGATTTAATTGCTATTGCAACATCCCCGGCCTAAACACAAATCCATGGAGAGACCTTACCGGGCAAAAATAGTTCGGCTGCGCTCATTGTACGCCACCATGGCTTCTTCTGTTGAGGTATTGGGTTCTGTATAAATTTAATAAATTCAACGGCGGTAGATCTAAGGCGGGAGGTTACAAAAAATACGAAGCAATCCTTTGTACATAATTACTGTATATTTGAACCCTGCGGATTTAAAATGAATACTTATAAAATAAAAGGCCGTAATGAATTATTTTTATAAATATGCATCGCTTTTAATCGATAATACCCATAGATATTTTACCAATAAAAAACATCCTTCTGTAACACTGGAAGAAGATTATTTTGATAATAAAAAATATTCACCCCAGGAATTTTACGATTATACAAAACAGTTTTTTGATGTTCCTGAGTTGTTTTTTTCTGAGGGTGACCGGCCCGATTGGACAGAAATAAAAAAGATGTATACCATTGAAAAGCATTTTTATACGCGATATGCTTATCCTTCACCTTTTAAAACAAAATGGGAAGAGAATAATATGGCTTATTTTGATCTGTTTTCAAATGATAAACCATCAGATACCATTTTACTTTTTGCACCCGGCTGGGCACGTCCAAACCTGGTTGCTGAAACCGGGTTCTCTGAAAAGCTTTTAAAAAGGGGCATCGACACCTGTTTGTTAACCAAACCCCTGCACCAGGTAAGAACACCAAAAGGTTATAATTCAGGAGAGTTGTTTATCAGCGACAATGTTTTTCTTTCTGTTATGAGCTTTCGGCAATTTGTTTCTGAGATCCTGTTTTTAATTGATTATTTTAAAACAAAATATAAATATGTAGGCATGATTGGGATGAGTAGCGGAGGTTTTCAGACAGGCATTGCTTTAAATATTAAAGAAGTTGATTTTTATTTCCCCCTTATAACCGGTGCCACTTTGGGCAGTATTACCTGGAAGGGTAAGCTTACTAAAAAAATAAAAAAAGATATCAATAATAAAGGACTGGATGAAACTGACTTAAACAAAGTATGGGCTATTCTGGACCAGGTACACCTGGGGCATCATTGCAAGGCCAGGCATATTAAACAGTTCATAAGCCTGTATGACCAGGTTGTACCTTTAACGTTTCAGCAAATTCTTTGGGAAATTTATGACAAGCCTGAAAAATATGAAATGCAATGTGCTCATACTACTGTCTTTTTTTATTTCTCAAAAATTGCTGATGAAATAGCCCGGTTTGTAGAAAATAAAAAAAACAGTTACACACAGTCCGCTGTTTCTTAACACAAAATCTACCACAACTGACTTCCGTATTTCCAGCGATGTTGGTACCGGCCTGCCTGCATAAGAAGATTCACACCACGACGCTGCGTTAAAATTGCGCTGGCAAATAAACAACATAAAAAAAACAGGGCAGCATCATTTCAGGCTTAAATCGCCGGTGATAACACCCAAAAAAGTCATCTGCTGGTAAAGAAGTGGGTTTTTAATTGGAGCACTTATGACCGGCAGAGGTAAAAAAATCACTCCTGCAAATTAATAATCAGGATAAATATATATTTTTACTTCAGGTTACTATTTGTGTAGTAACAGAAAATCATAAAATTAAAAGTGTTATGCCGGAAAAATTTGCCATTGATGAAAATATCTGTCAGCAAATTCTGTCATTAAAACTAACGCCCAATGCTATTGAAGAAGAATTGCGTAAAAGGGGTATTCAGGCAGAGGATATTACTGAATACCAGAAAGAAATTATTAAATTAAAAAATGCAAAAAGGAGGTCAACCGGATTTATTTGCATGGCAGCAGGAGCTTTCCTGGGATTTTTGAGTTGTGTACTTACCATTACACATACAATGCCTCACCTGTTTGATTTTATCTTTTATGGATTAACTGCGGTGGCTGTTTGTATAGTTGTATTAGGCCTTTATTATGTGTTTGAATAAAAATTTTCCGGCGGCAATTATTATTTTTTCTTTTTTTCGGCGAGTCTCTGCCCAACCGGCTTACGTGTTCCTTTCTTCGCAGCAACGACTCCTGCACGTGACGTTAGGTCAACGAATTCATATAAATTACGCAACGTACTCACCTAACACACAAACCATAGGAGAGACGTTGGTGAGAATAACACCGGCCATAGCTTCACTTTAATTTTGTAGCTTTAATAAAAATAATATTCATGATCAAGTTCATTTCTGTATTGTTTTTGATGATGTTTGCCGGTTCAGTAAAAGCACAGGTCAGCAACCCGGTAAACTGGACCTTTAGTGCCATAAAAATTGCCGATAAAATGTACGAGCTTCACTTGACAGCCAGTATTGAAAATAAATGGCACCTGTATGCACAGGATGCCGGTGAAGGACCGGAACCTACAACCATCCATTTTACAACCAACCCATTGATATTTTTTGATGGTAACGTGAAAGAAGTAGGTAAGCTGGAGAAATTGTATGAAAAGTATTTCAGGTCGGTATCAAAATATTATGAAAAAAAAGTTGACTTTGTTCAAAAAGTAAAACTTAAGTCTGCTATAGCAACGGTAGTTAAAGGCACCGTTGTTTTTGTGGTTTGTAACGACCGGCAATGCCTGCCTCCAAAAGAAGTTCCATTCTCGATTCATATTGGGGGAAAATAAGATTATTGCTTCGGGCATATGGCTACAGGAAAGCTGTATGAAAAAGATAAGGATAATGATGCACGATCGGCCAGTACTTTAGAAACAACACTGGATGATTATACACTTTTACCAAAGGGGTAATGAACAACAGTTTGCTGAAAGCATCCGCAACCAAAGAAATGTTTACTACCCAAATCAGCATAAGGTCGGTTAAGCAAATGGGTGCATTACGGTTGATTGACTCAAGTGCAAATGATAACATTAAGTTAGGCTATG
>JANOGE010000061.1:0-16932 GCA_031414035.1 Chitinophagaceae bacterium
GTACTTGGTAAATCGCAGCAGCTGAATAATGATCTTGCAGGCGCCATTGCTTCTTTTAAATCGTGTGCTGCCATTAATAAAGCGGCCTGGGGAGCAGAAGCCAGGTATGAAATAGCCAATTGCCAGTTCAGTTTGGGGAATATTAGTGTGGCAGAAAAATCGGCACTTGCTGTAATTAAGGAAACCGGTTCATACGATTACTGGGTAACTAAAAGTTATATTTTGCTGGGCGATATTTTTATGCAGCAGAAAGATTATTTTAATGCAAAAGCAACATACGAAAGTGTGGCTAAAAATTCGGTTATACCTGATTTAAAAAATGAAGCGCAACAAAAACTGGATAAAGCTCTTGCAGAAGAAAAAGCAGGAAGTAAGGTAGCCGGGAAATAGTATTATGCAGAAACAAAACGACAATATGGAAATTCTAAATAAGCAATACCTGGCTTCGGGACAACCAGGTTTAATGATCATTGTTCAGGAAATCAACCCACCTGCCGGTATACAGGTTTTCGGTTTAAAATGGGTCAGGTTATTGATTTCCTCTGCAGGATTGCTTATCCGCAGGCTGCTGTACGTTGCCTGTTTCCTTTTACCTTTTACCGTCATTGCCCAAAAAGATAGTATTAAAAAAACGGCAACCATAGATATTACTTCAAAATATAAGCCCGTGTTGCGTAATGCGGTAAAGATCAATTTTTCGGCAACACATTTAAATGCCGACACAACACGGCCCGTGTTAAACTATAGTATTCCTCCACAGAATTTATTTTATGCGTATCAACCCATTCCTTTAAAGCCGCTGGCAC
The DNA here is from genome assembly GCA_031414035.1 of Chitinophagaceae bacterium. Lineage (GTDB taxonomy): Bacteria > Bacteroidota > Bacteroidia > Chitinophagales > Chitinophagaceae > Ferruginibacter. The sequence goes on from JANOGE010000061.1 coordinate 807, forward strand.
TGCAACAGGATACCAACCTGTACCTGGGCCTCAGAAATTTTGTAAAGGCAGGATATGGTAATTTTTCCACCCCTTATATAAGTGCCGGCTTTAGTTTTGGTGATGGCAAAAAATACCTGGCTAATGTATATGCAGATTATATTTCTTCCAAAGGGAAAATTTTATACCAGGATTATTCCAGGCTGCACATTAAAGCAGCAGCCGGTTATTTTTTACCAAAGAATGAAGTGTATGCAGCTGTTAATATAATGATGAGGGATCATTTCCTCTATGGTTATGATCAAAGTGTTTATACGTATACTAAAAAGGATGTTCGCCAGCAATTTCAGGATATATCATTTAAAGCCGGCATCCGGAATACGGTAACAGGAGAATACAGCATCAAATATAATCCGGCCATTGAAGTAAGTAATTTTACCAATATCAACAAACTCACGGAAACATCAGTAGTTATTACCGCACCTGTTGAAAAACAGTTTGGCGAAGCCTTTGCATTTAAAGTAGAAGGCAGGGCAGATATAACTTCATATGCAACAAAGAACATTACTCCCGATATAAAACTCAAAAATAATATTTTACAGGTAGCCCCTTCTTTTATTCTGTCAACGCCGCGGTTCAGTCTCAATGCAGGTATATTGCCAACCTGGGATAATGGCAATTTTGTATGGTTACCCAATATATTTGCCGAAGCACAGATCATGGAAAAAGTAATTGCTTTCCAGGCAGGCTGGATAGGCCGTTACTCAAAAAATACTTACCGCAATTTATCGGCAATAAATCCTTATCTGCAAACACTTACATCGCAGTTAAACACTAAAGAGATCGAATTTTATGGTGGAGTTAAAGCAACACTGGCTAAGCATTTCAACTTTAGTGCAAAGGCAGGGTTGGTTACCTATACTGATCTTCCTTTTTTCATTAATGATACGGCAACGGATAATAAATCTTTTCTCATCAGTAATGAATCCGGTGTAAAAAACCTCCGTGTTCATGGCGATATCAGTTATATAAACCAGGATAAGTTTACGGTAACAGCAGGAATAACACTTAATGGTTATACCGGTATGAAAAACAATGCAAAAGCATGGAGTACCATCCCCATGGAGTTTACCAGTTCTTTACGCTGGTGGGCCATTAAACAGGTGATGTTAAAAGCAGATTTTTATGCATTTGGCGGTGGCTATTACCTGGATAAGGGAAATGTGAGCAAAACATTCAATCCGGGTTCTGACTTTAATGCCGGTATTGAATTTAAAATTAGCAAAATGTTCAGCGCCTGGATGGATGTGAATAATATTTTTAATACCAAATACGAACGCTGGCATAATTACCCCGTGTATGGTTTGAATTTGTTGGGTGGGGTTAGGGTTAATTTTTAAAAGCACAGCCCTCTCTATCTCTCCGCCACGGCGGAAGGGAATGTAGCGGAATTGAAGCAGCCGTTATTTTAAATTTATGAAATACCAATGTCGGGTTCACTCACCCAGATATAGGCCCGCCCTGATGACGGAGGTTGGGGTGAGGCTTTCTTTCCTTTATCTTTGCTGCAATGTATAATTTGATCGCAGCATATCTTTTTCAAAATAAAACCTGTCCATTACCGGGATTGGGAACTTTATCTATTCATACATCAGGGGCTGTATCAGATTTCACGAATCAACAGATAGCAGCACCTGAACCTGTGATTCAGTTTAACGACCGGGAAACCAATCCCGCCGATCTGTTAGATTATGTTGCCCTTAAAACAAATACTAATACGGATGAAGTAACCGAAGCCCTTGATCATTTTTGCGACGGAATTAAAAATGAAATTTCAAAACATTCCATGGCCGGACTGGAGGGTATTGGAAATTTTATCGTAAATAATAATGGGAACATCATTTTTGAACAGTTGGCTTTGTCCCGTGCTTTTTTACAGCCTGTATTTGCAGAACGGGTCATACATCCAAAAACAGAACATCATATCCTGGTAGGCGATAAAGAAACGACCAATATGGTCATGACTGAATTTTTTAATGAGGTGCCTGCAGCAAAAGACCGCTGGTGGATATGGGCAATAGTACTGGGAGCCATTGGATTACTTCTTCTGCTTATATATTTTACCGGGGCAAACGGAATATCTTTTTCCGGCAATACCATAAAAATTTAATTCATTCATGATCCATCATTCCGGTTGTCCTGTTTGTAAAAGTGAATCGATCCAGGAAACACTTTCTGCAAAAGATCATACCGTTTCTCAAAAAGAGTTTTCCATCTGGCATTGTAATGACTGCACAGCAAGGTTTACACAGGATATACCGGACAAGGAAGCTATTGCTGCCTACTATGCATCTGATAATTATATTTCGCACAGCGATACAAAAAAAGGCATCATTAACAGCCTATATCATTTGGTACGGAAAAGAACACTTATTTTAAAACGAAGATTGGTAATGAATGAAGTGGGAATGATGAAAGGCGAAATTTTAGATATTGGATGTGGTACCGGTGCTTTTTTAAACAGTATGAAAGAAGGCGGTTGGGCCATCAATGGTTTGGAACCGGATATAACGGCAAGAAATAAAGCCGCTGAATTATATGATATATATCCCCATGAACCCGGTAAATTATTCGGGCTAAAGCCCACGGCATACCAGGCGGTCACCATGTGGCATGTGTTGGAGCATGTGCATGAATTGCATGCATATATCCGCCAGATCAAAACCTTGCTTACGCCCAACGGAAAATTATTTATTGCCGTGCCTAATTACACATCGTATGATGCGGGAATATATAAAAAGGATTGGGCCGCTTATGACGTACCCCGGCACCTGTATCATTTTTCGCCTCAAAGCATGGAAAAATTATTGTTCCTGCATGGCTTAAAACTTACCGCTGTTAAACCCATGTGGTTCGACAGTTTTTATGTAAGTATGCTGAGTGAAAAGTATAAAAACGGAAAGGGGAATGTCCTGAAAGCATTCTTCCATGGTTTAGTATCTAATGTAAAAGCCATGTGGGATTATAAAAAATGCAGTTCTGTGATCTATGTGATCAGTAAATAAATTATTGGCAAGAATCAAGTATCAAGAATCAAGTATCAAGTATCAAGAATCAAGAATCAAGTATCAAGTATCAAGAATCAAGAATCAAGTATCAAGTATCAAGAATCAAGTATCAAGAATCAAGTATCAAGTATCAAGAATCAAGTATCAAGTATCAAGAATCAAGTATCAAGTATCAAGTATCAAGTATCAAGTATCAAGTATCAAGTATCAAGAATCAAGTATCAAGTATCAGGTATTAAGTATCAAGTATCAAGTATCAAGTATCAAGTATCAAGTATCAAGAATCAAGTATTAAGAATCAAGTATCAAGTATCAAGTATCAAGTATCAAGAATCAAGTATCAAGTATCAAGAATCAAGTATCCTGCATCCTGTATCCTGTATCCTGCATCCCGCATCCTGTATCCGGTAATCAATTCATCTTCAATTCAAACATTTTTGGCCAGCGCTTGCCGGTGATGAAGATTTTTTTTGTAGTACTGTCATATGCAATGCCATTAAAATAATCGGTTCTATTGGTAATTTGATTGGGAAAATATTTTTCTTTTAATCCCGGGAAATCCATTTTACCCAGTATATGTCCGCTTTCAGGGTCAATCTTTACAATAAGATCAGATTGGTAAACATTGGCAAAAACAAACCCGTTAATATATTCCAGTTCATTTAAATTATAAACAGGACTCCCATTTTCCGTAACACTGATGGTGCTTTTTAACCTGAAATCATCTGGATTTACGAAATAAAGTTTTGATGTTCCATCGCTGATAATTAGATCAATACCGTTATGGGTAAGGCCCCATCCCTGGTAAGGCCATTTAAAAGTTTTGATGGGTTTATCAATATTATTAATGTCATACACGTACACAATATTACTTTCCCAGGTTAATTGATAGATCCTTTTTTTGAAAATGGTAATGCCTTCGCCAAAAACAGAATCGGTACCCATCATGTGTGTTTTCTCCACATTCCCGGTCTTATAATCGGTTATCCTTAAAGAAGAATTTTTAAAATCACCGGTACCTTCATATAGTTTGCCATTATAAAATTCAAGCCCCTGGGTATAAGCACTGGTATCGTGCGGATATACCGCCATAATAGTATAATTTATAAGTGGGGTTTTTGCCACTTCAAGCGTCGGGTCATAGGGATTATCTTTTTCATTATCATTGCAGGCAGCTAAGATGACCAACGCCGTTATGGCTAAATATTTCTTCATTTTATATTTTAAAAATATGGACAAAAATAGCAAACTGTTTTCTTGCAACCTCTGTTATCGGGTAAAAGATTGTAAATATTTAGTTAAGTATATGAGGTATTTCTGTTTTACGGTAATGAATATTCCTTTCTTTTAAGTAGTTGAGCATAAAATTAAAACAGGTTTCATCTTTACCTATCCGTTCCGGCGGAAATACACCTTTTGCTGTAAACAATTTTTTTATCAGCATATTTACGGCAGCCGTGCAGGTATAACCCGTTGTACGGCTCATGGATGATGTTTGTGTTGACGCATCATATTCATCATACAGATCATAACGGATCGTTTTTTCTTCATTACTGATCATGATCCGCATTAACGTAAACTCTTCTTCCGTCTCACCTAGTTTCCACTGATCGAACAACAGGAAGGAAGTAAATTCCAATGGAGAAATTGGCTGTCCTTTAAATAAAACGGGAACCGTATTTAAAAATCCTGCTTTTATTAATCCCTTCATCAGATCTATATGTCCCGGGTAGCGCAACGTTTTTTCTTTCATGTTGGGTATATGTCCCATCGTAAATAAAATTGACCTTAATCCATCTGTATTAAATGATTCCAGCGTACCTACTTTTTCAAAATCAATTAATTCAGCATCACTCAATGCAGGTTTGGTTACCATATGGCTATTCTCCACATACCGTGCCGGCCTGGTATATTCTTCCAGCACATCAATAGGAGAGAAGGGGGCTTTGTATTCAAATGGATATACTCTTTTCCTGGGTAATCCACCTACAAGGCATTCAAAATCCGTGATCTTCATCCGTTCATTATAATAGCCTAATATCAGGTTGCTCATACCCGGCGCCACACCACAGTCTACAATGGCGGTAACTTCATTTTTTTTTGCAAGTGCATCCAGTTCCAGTGCATTCTCGGGAAAAAAGGAAATATCCACCACATTTTTTTTAACGTTTATAATGGCCTCAAGGGTTTTATATCCCATAAAACCCGGAACCGCAGAAATGATAAAATCGAAACCGCTTAATAATGTGCCGTAATTATGGTGATCACTGAGATCAGTCTGTATTGTTTTTATGGAATTATTTTTTTGAGTAAGCAGGGCTAATGAAGTATCGCTTAGGTCAAAAGAGGTAACCTGGTAATTTGCTGCCAGGTCAATGGCTATTGCCCGGCCTACCATACCGGCACCTAGTATTGCTATTTGCATAAAAATTAGTTTTTGAAATCCTTTAAAATAAATGAACCAAGCTTAATGAATGCTGTCAGCCTGAGCTTGTCGAAGGCGGGTTAACTAAATGTATGGCACCGGCTTCGACAAGCTCAGTCTGACACTCTGATTAAGCAACAATGACTTAATCACACGAAGTTCCATTCATCATGATGGAAATATAGGCGGAGAGCCTGTAAAAATGTGCGTATGATTGCCCGGCTGTCATTTATTTCTTCGTTTTCTTACTTACCAGTTTCAATTCACTGATGATGTTTTTTGCCTCAGCAAATTTATCTACAATAAAAAGAACATACCGGATATCAACCATAATATTCCGGCAAATGGAAGGGTCGTAATTGATATCACTCATCGTACCTTCCCAAACCCGGTCAAAATTCAGTCCAATTAAATTTCCATAAGCATCCAGCGCAGGGCTGCCCGAATTACCTCCGGTAGTGTGGTTGGCTGCAATAAAACAAACCGGCTGACGGCCATGAACACCGTACTGCCCAAAATCTTTTTTGGTATACAGGTCTATTAGTTTTTTGGGAAGGTCAAATTCATAATCCCCCGGCTTATATTTTTCCATTACTCCATCCATATAACTGTAAAAATCATATTTCACGCCATCTCTTGGCTCGTAGCCTTTTACATTTCCATACGTCACCCTAAGCGTGCTGTTGGCATCCGGATAAAATGTTTTTTGATTGAATACATCCATCTGTGCCTGCATATAGGTGCGTTGCAACTGATTGATGTCGGCCTGTATCTCATTTAATTTACCGGACACATTACCGGTAAATGTTCTTTGCATATCCAATGCTAGCTGAAAAGCGGCATCGTTTTTAATAGCATCACAAACCTCTTTGGCATTACCGGTTAACAGGGATTGCAGTAAAGCAAAAGACTTTAATTTGGTTTGCGAAAACAGGGCAGTCCCCGTATTACTGTAATTACCCTCATTTTGTTTTAAAAGGGTTTTAAAATAAGGAGACGTATAATTAAATTTCTGATCGGTTATATACATTTCCATCAATACTTCAAAAAGTTTCTGGTCTACCTCAGCATTATATTCGCCATATTGCTCTTCCAGTGTTTTAAGTACTTTTTCTTTTGTTGTTGTAAAACCGGCTTCCCCATTTTTTTCATACCCATTTATAATGCTGTTCAGCTGTGCGGCAAAACCCAGGATCTCTATTTTTTGAGTTATCTCATTGTAATAATCACGGGCATATCCATAGGGCTCTATGCCGGTATAGGCCTGTTTTAATTTTTTTAACAAGTCCAAATATGCCATATTCAGTTCAGGCCGGTTCATGACAATTTTTTCAAAACTGGCTTCCAGCTCTTTTCTTTTGCTGACCGCATTTGTTTTTGTAAGGCCCAATATTTCTCCCTGCCATTTTTTATAGGCATTGGCAATGGAGGCATATTTTGCTGCATACTGAATTTTTATGGTTTCATCCCTGCGCATAAAACCATCGATCACATTCAATGCTTTGGCCCTGATGGCAATCTTTGCCGGGTCGTTCACATTTACTATTTGCTCAATGGCACTGCTGTGCAGGTATTCGCTGGTACGGCCGGGGAAACCAAACACCATGGTAAAATCGCCTTCTTTAACACCATCCAATGAAATGGATAAAGAACGTTTTGGTTTGTAGGGAACATTATCCGGAGAATAAGCAGCAGGCTTATTGTCTTTTCCTGCATAAATTCTGAACATGGAAAAATCTCCTGTATGCCTTGGCCACATCCAGTTATCGGTATCTTTCCCAAAATTACCGATAGAAGTTGGTGGTGCACCAACCAGCCGGATATCTCTGTAGGTTTCGGTTACAAATAAAAAATATTTATTACCATCAAAAAAAGGGCGGATCAGCAGGTCCTGGTATGTTTCTTTTTTTGCCGAAGCTCTTAATGCTGACAGATTTTTATCAATGGCACTCTGTCTTTCTTTTTCGGAAAAGTTATTACCCACACCGTTCAAAACAGTTGTTGTAACATCATCTATACGAATGATAAAAGTGGCAAACAAACCGGCATTTTGCAATTCCTGGTCATGGTTATATGCCCAGAAGCCGTCCCGTATATAATTGTTTTGTATAGAAGAATGATTTTGTATGGCATCAAACCCACAATGGTGGTTGGTAAGCAGTAAGCCCTTGTCGGAGATCACTTCGGCAGTACAAAAGCCGCCGAAACTGACAATGGCATCTTTTAAACTTCCTTTGCTGATATTATAAATGTCAGCGGCACTTATTTTCATCCCCATTCTCTTCATCTCTTTTTCATTCATGGCCTGCAACAGTTGTGGCAGCCACATGCCCTCTTCGGCAAAGCCTTTTAAAAACAGGGAAACAGAGAGGATAAGTAAAAGGAGATATTTTTTCATAAACAATTTTTATTGAAACAAATTTAGGGAATTAAAATTTCCTGATCGTAAAGTAGTATTTGTCATTAACAGTGAAGTCGAAGCATCTGTCCGGCATAAGTGTTATATCCCGGCAGATTCCTCTCTCGCCTGAGGCGAGACGGAATGGCAGAAATTAACCCTTTATTAGCATCCATGGCCTTATTTTTGTAACGTATATGAAAAAAGAAAAAATGAAAAGAATTCTATTATCAGCAGCCCTTGTTTTTTCAGGTATTCAAATGCTGCCTGCACAGGGGGTTAAAGACCTGCTGAATAAAGTTACCAAAAATACTTCGGGCTCCGGCAGCAACCTCAGCAATGAGGATATTATAAGCGGATTAAAAGATGCTTTACGTGTTGGTACCGACAGCAGCAGTAAAAAACTGAGTAAGCTGGACGGGTTTTTTGGAGATGCAGCCATAAAGATATTAATGCCCGAAGAAGCAAAGAAAGTGGAAAAGACCCTCCGCAATTTTGGTATGGGAAGCCTGGTAGATAAAGCCATTCTCTCCATGAACCGTGCAGCCGAAGATGCGGCAAATGGAGTTGGAACTATATTTTGGGATGCTATAAAAAAAATGAGCATTACTGATGGGGTACAAATTTTACGTGGCGGCGATTTTGCGGCAACCGATTATTTAAAATCAGTAACGACCAAAGAACTTACCGAAAAATTCAGGCCGGTCATTGAGGCTTCACTGATAAAAGTGGATGCCACTAAATACTGGAAAGATATTTTTACCAACTATAACAGGTTTTCAAAAGACCAGGTTAATACCGACCTGAATGCCTATGTAACCGAAAGGGCATTAAGCGGATTATTTTATAACATCAGCCTGGAAGAACAAAAGATCCGTAAAAACCCGGCCGCACAGGTTACCGATATTCTGAAAAAAGTTTTTGGCGGTAAGTGATCTATCGTAAAATCTTCTTTTTCTATAAACGGTATTGCAATAATTGGTCATCGGTGTATATTCACCATCTAAAAATTATTTGCAATGAGACCTGGTATAATAACCCTCTGTTTATTTTTACTTTCTTTTTCTGTAAAAGCACAGGATAATACTGCCTATTTCCTGTCGAACCCATGCCTTACGCCCGATGGCCAAATGGTTATTTTTAGTTTTGAAGGAGATTTGTGGAAGGCAAATGTAAATGACGGGCAGGCCACAAGATTAACTGCCATGCAGGGTTATGAGACATCTCCCAGGGTTTCTCCCGATGGCAAATGGATAACATTTACAGGCAGGCAATATGGTAATGGGGATATCTATATCATCCCGGTAAATGGTGGCGAAGTAAAACAGATCACCCACCACAGCAGCAATGATGAAGTGAGCAGCTGGAGCTGGGATTCAAAATTTATTTATTTCAACAGTGGCCGGCAGGGCCAGGTAGCCGGATATAAAGTGAGCGCAGAGGGCGGAACACCGCAAAGGGTATTTGGAAATTATTTTTTTCAATATGACCATAATTTAGTTGAACATCCTGCTTCGGGTGAAATATTTTTTAATGATACCTGGGAAAGCAGCAACCAGGTACAGCGTAAAAGGTATAAAGGCCCTTTCAATCCCGAGATACAATCGTATAACCTGCAAACAAAACAACATAAAAAATATACGGACTGGGAAGGAAAAGATTTTGGTGCCACCATTGACAGGAACGGGAATATTTATTTTATATCGGATGAAGTAAATGGTGAATACAATCTCTATAATCTGGTGAACGGGAAGAAAAAAGGGCTGACCAGATTTTCTTCTTCTATAAAAATGCCGGTGGTAAATGCCAATGGCGGAAAAGTGGTTTTTGAAAAAGATTACCAGCTATGGCTTTATGATGTAAGAACAGATAAAGAAAGTAAACTGTCAATTTCAATCATCCGGAATAATATTTTACCCAAAGAAAAAGATTTTGATGTAAAAGGTAATATAACCGCTTATGATGTATCACCTGATGGAAAGAAACTGGCCTTTGTTTCAAGAGGCGAATTATTTGTAAGTGATGTAGAAGGAAAATTTATTCAGCAGGTAAACAGAAATTCTGCAGAACGGGCAAGGGAAATAAAATGGCTGAGCGATAATAAAACGTTACTCTTTAACCAGACGCTTGATGGCTATACAAACTGGTATACCATAAGGGCCGATAGTGCCGGAACACCCAAACAGCTTACCACCGATAAAAGGAATAACAGGGGCGTTGTACTGAATAAAAAACGGACAAAAGCAGTTTTTATAAGTGGCCGTGATGAAGTGCGGTTAATGGATCTGAAAACCATGCAAAGTAAAACCATTGTTAAAGATGAGCTCTGGGGTTTTCAAAACAGCAACCCAGGTTTTTCTCCCAATGATGATTATGTATTGTTTACGGCAAAGAGAAATTTTGAGGAGGATATACTTGTTTATAATATGAAAGAGAATAAAACAACAAACCTCACCTATACCGGCATTACGGAAACCGGCCCAGTATGGTCTGGTGATGGAAAATATATTTACTTCACCTCACAGCGGTTAAAACCATCCTACCCGTTTGGAATGGCAAATGCAAAGGTTTACCGGGTGGCTTTGGAAAAATTAGATGAACCATACCGCATTGATAAATACAATGAATTATTTAAAGAAGAAAAAAAAGACAGCACAAAAAAATCCGCAAATCCCGATTCATTGAAAACAGTTACCATAGATAGGGATCTAATTATGGAGCGGCTGGAGCAGATCAGCCCATCACTGGGAGCCCAGTTCCTGCAAGGGGTTTATCAGAAAGGAGAAAAAACAACGGTACTATATACCAGTAATCACGGGGAGGGTAAGAATGCACTCTGGAAAACGGTGATCGAGCCTTTTGAACAAAATAAAACAGAAAAAATAGCCGGAACAGACAACAGTTTTGGATTTAATATGGTGGAAGTGAGCGATAAATTGTTTGTACTGTTCAATGGGGCTATTAGTAAACTCAGTCTTGAAGGTAATAAAGTTGATGCGGTGAATATCAGCTATACTTTCAGAAGAAATCTATCAGAAGAATTTAACCAGATGTTTTATGAAGGCTGGGCACAGATGGAAGAAAATTATTACGATGAAAAATTTCATGGGCTCAACTGGAATAAAACAAAAGAGTATTACCGGCAATTTTTGCCTCACCTGAATAACCGGGCCGACATGAGGGTGATGCTGAATGATATGCTGGGTGAACTGAATTCTTCTCACCAGGGTTTTGGCACTTTTGGCGATGATGAGACCATTACCCTGCAAAACCAAACGATGGAAACAGGGATCATCTTTGAAAATGAGGAACCTTTTAAAGTAAAATATGTGGCAAAGCGCTCGGTTGCAGATAGAAAATCAATTGAAATAAAACCCGGGGATATACTGGTAAAAGTGAATGATGATGTGGTGGATCAAAGCAGGGACAGGAATTTTTATTTCACCCTGCCTTCAAGAGACAGGGAGCTAAGGCTTACTTTTAACCGCAACGGGCAGGTGGTAAATATTAAGATCCATCCTCAGGCAACCCTATTTAATAACCTTTATGATGAATGGGCAGACAACAATCAAAAACAGGTGGACGAAAAAGGCAAAGGACGGATCGCATACGGGTATATGAAAAATATGGGACAGGGAGAACTGGACCAGTTTATTGTTGACATGACACAGGAACTGAATAAAAAAGAGGCACTGATATTTGACCTGCGTTATAATACGGGAGGTAATGTTCATGATGAAGTAATAAAATTCTTATCACAAAAAACGTATCTAAACTGGAAATACCGGGAAGGAAGCCTGACTCAGCAATCTAATTTCTCGCCGGGTGATAAACCCATTATTTTATTAATAAATGAGCAATCGCTGAGTGATGCAGAAATGACGGCAGCAGGATTTAAGGCATTAAAACTGGGAAAAATAATAGGTAATGAAACGTACCGCTGGATCATTTTTACCAGTGGTATTGGTTTGGTTGATGGGTCATCCGTTCGAATGCCGGCATGGGGTTGTTATACATTGGATGGTAAGGACCTTGAAATGACCGGTGTGCAACCTGATATAAAAGTGATAAACACTTTTGATGATAAATTAAACGGCAGAGACCCACAGGTGGACAGGGCGGTGGAGGAGATACTGAAGATGCTTGGTAAGAAATAAATAATATTGAACCTGCCTGTCCGGCAGGTAGGCAAGGAACAAGGAATTTTGAATGCTGAACGAAGACCAAATAACTTCGAAATTCTACATTCCTTGTTCCTTGTTCGATATTCAAGGTGTTACTTGTACATTATTCAATAATTCCTTATTATTGCACATAAAATTGCCACTCCGTAGAAACGGAGTGACTTTTTAACGATTGCTTGCTATATGAAAAACTTAATTTCTTTTCTTTGCTGACTGATTCAGCAGTAAGGCCAGAACAGCCTTTTAACGATTGATTGTTTCCTTTAACGATTGCCCGGTCCCGACGGATGTTTTACTTTTGAACCCGTTCAAGGTTTTCATCCGGGCGGACCTGCTATATGAATTAACCATCTTTCTAACACAATATTAAGGTGGGAAATTTTATACACCTAATCAACTTATTGTTAATTCTATTATGCTAAAAGATAGATCAAACTGGCAGAACCCTTTACAATATTGAGTTACAGATAAAAGAGTTTATGATACCCAACCGTTCTACGGACATATTATTTCAACTGGTCAAATCCCTCGAAAAGTCGGAGAAGAGGCATTTTAAACTCTATATCAGAAGAAGCTCATCCCGTGAAGACCTGAAGATCGTTCAGCTGTTTGATGCCATTGATAAAAGTAAAGATTATGATGAAAAACTGATCTTAAAGAAATTACCGGGAATAGAAAAACCACAATATGCCAATTTAAAAGCGCACCTGTATAAAGAATTGCTGGCCAGCCTGCGCTTGCTGAAAAGTGCAGAGAGTATCGACCTGCAATTACATGAACAACTGGATTATGCCCGTATCCTTTATAATAAAGGGTTATACCTGCAGAGTTTAAAGATCCTGGAAAAAGTAAAAGACCTGGCCAAATCCTACCACCAGGAAAGTTTTTTGATCCAGGTTATTTCGCTGGAAAAGAAGATTGAAACCCTGCATATTACCCGGAGTGGCGAAGGTGCTGCTGACCGCTTAACAGCAGAAGCCAATGATGTAAATGAGCAGCGCACAATGATCACCAGTTTATCAAACCTGGCATTGCAATTATACCAGTGGTATGTTAAACACGGGCATGCCAGAAATGAAAAAGAAGAAAAAGGAGTGATGCTGTTCTTCAGGAAAAACCTGCAGGTTGACAGACAAAAGATAACAGGCTTTTATCAACGGTTATACCTGTATCAAAGCTATTGCTGGTATGCATTTATACGACAGGACTTTTTAATGTACTACAGGTATAGTAAAAAATGGGTTGATCTTTTTAATAATGAACCTATGATGATAACGGTAGAGACCGGCCATTACATTAAAGGCATTCACAACCTGTTAACCGCCAATTTCAATTTGCGTAATTATAAACAGTTCGATAATTACCTGGCAAGGTTTGAACGGTTTACCTTTTCGAAAGTTGCCAGTCGCCATGATAATTTCAGAATGCAGGCCTTTGTTTATCTAACCAGTGCCAGGATCAACCAGCATTTAATGAAAGGAACTTTTGACGAAGGGTTAAAACTGGTACCGGCTGTTGAAAAAGGAATGGATGAATTTTCTATGTATATAGACAGGCACCGCGTTTTGGTCATCCAATACAAAACAGCATTACTTTATTTTGGTAATGGTAATTATGAAATTTCAATAGATCATTTACAAAAGATCATCAACGGACCGGTTGATATTCGTATTGACCTGCAATGTTATGCCCGGTTACTTCACCTGATGGCACATTTTGAAATGGGTAATGATGACATCATTGAATCGCTGATACGATCGGTGTTTCGTTTTATGTCGAGAATGGAAAACCTTACTGTTGTAGAAGAGGAGATATTTAAATTTTTGAGGAATAATGTTTATGAATCGGCTGAACAATTAAAACCCGGGCTTAAGAAATTTTTACAACGGATAAAACAGTTTGAGAAGAATCGTTTTGAAACAAGGGTATTTTCTTACCTGGATATCATCAGCTGGGTGGAAAGCAAAGTGGATAAAAAACCTATGGGAACCATTATTCATGAAAAATACCTGAAGAGCAGGCACCGCTGATGTCCTGCTTTAAAAAAACAGCCCTGGTTTTTTCCATATCACCATAAATTAGTATACTATTGTACAACGAAAATTACCGGTTTATGATTTTATCATAAACAAAGTTCATTTGATAATTGCCAAATAAAATATTGTATTATGAAAAAGATCATCACTTTATTATTTATTGCCATTGTGATCTCTCCTTTTGTAATTGCTCAGAATGAAACCTTTCATTTAACAAACCCAACCCTTATAAAGTGTAACCTGATCCGCATCACACCACCTATCAGAACCTTGTCCAATGCCGATGCCCCCATGGGACCTAATTACCGGAGCGCTGATAAGGGCTTGGGTAAAGATGATGAAGGACAGATAAAATTACATGAAGCGGTTAACCCAAATGCATTACCTAAAGGTATTAGTCCTGCAGTTCAGCTTAACTATAATGCACCGGGGAGTCTCCGTACCCCGGCCACACTTAACCTTCAGTTTCCCGGGATAGGTTTTACCGGTGTAAATCCTTCTGATAATAATATGGCTTCCGGCCCCAATCATATTGTTCAAATGATCAATAACAGTTCTAGTTCTTATATCAGGATATGGAATAAAACGGGGACTATTTTGGTTAACCAGATAATACTGAGTACCATAACCGGCGTTAGCGGCCTGGGCGACCCCGTGGTTTTATATGATCAGCTTGCTGACCGGTGGCTGATCAGTGAATTCGGAAATGTAGGTAACCGCATTTTAATTTGTGTTTCGCAAACCAATGATCCAACGGGTTCTTATTTTGTTTATAATTATACTACTCCACAGTTTCCGGATTATTTTAAGTTAGCTACATGGGGAAATTCATATATTGTTACTTCTAATGAAAACAGCCCGGCCCTTTATGCACTTGACCGTACAAAGATGCTGGCAGGTACAGCAACAACTCTCACACAGCGATTTACCATTCCATCTTATCCTACTATCGGATTCCAGGCGGCCACACCGGTAGATGTTATAGGTACTACCCCGGCCCCGGCCGGCTCACCTGCATTGTTCATGCGTATGGCTGATGATGCCTGGACAACGGGTATTGTTGACCGGCTTGAAATATTCAGTTTAAATGTTGACTGGGTAACCCCCGCTAACACAACATTAACCGGGCCTGTGCTGTTACCAACATTGCCATTCAGTACAAATTTTTGTGGCTATTTAACTTTTTCATGTATCCCGCAGCAGGGTTCAGCCGTCAGGCTTGATCCACTGAGAGAAGTGTTGATGAATAAAATTCTGTATAGGAATTTTGGTACCTACGAATCCATTGTATGTACCCATATTGATGAACTCGATGGTAATTCACACGCAGGTGTACGCTGGTACGAGGTGAGAAAAACACAACCTTCAACCAATTGGGTTATTTACCAGCAGGGTACTTATGGGCTCCCGGCCGATCCGCTACACCGTTGGATGTCCTGTATTGGGATTAACAACGATAATTCTATCGGCTTAGGTTATAATGTTGCCGGGCCCACTTCTTTTCCATCTATCCGTTTTACCGGCAGAAAGTCATG
Source organism: Chitinophagaceae bacterium (assembly GCA_031414035.1). Classification (GTDB taxonomy): domain Bacteria; phylum Bacteroidota; class Bacteroidia; order Chitinophagales; family Chitinophagaceae; genus Ferruginibacter. Next base: position 16,432 of record JANOGE010000061.1, read on the forward strand.
CGACCCTTTAGGTCAGATGACAGAGCCTGAACAAACGGTGATAGCAGGTACGTCACCAAATGCAAGTAACCGTTATGGTGATTATAACGGAATGACGATAGATCCTGTTGACGGGTCATTTTGGTTTACGGCAAATTACAACCCGGCTACACAATGGGCTACCCGTGTAGCCAATTTTTCTATTGCTTCATGTGTCAGTATCCCCACATTTACCTTTTCTCCCAATGCGGGTACCTCGGTAGCCTGTGGCAGTGCATCGGCATCCATTACTTTACAAACCACGGGTGTATTAGGTTTTGTAACACCGATCAATCTTGTGGCATCAGGTAATCCTGTAGGTACCACCGTTACTTATTCTGTAAACCCGGTGATACCGGGTAACAGTAGCATTGTTACCTTAAATAATGTTAATACGTTAGCCCCCGGTACATACAATGTAACCATTACAGGTACGGCCGGTACAGAAGTTAAAACCATCATTCTGGCGTATACGGTCAGCCC
>JANOGE010000062.1:0-41005 GCA_031414035.1 Chitinophagaceae bacterium
CGCAGCCAAAAGTTGAAAATGCAACAGATGTAGGCCGGGCAGAGAACAGGCGGGTAGAATTTGCCAACACGGCAAATGCTAAAATGAAAGAAGAGGCAAAAAAGGAAGCTGCCGGTAAATAAGTTATTCATAACAAATCCATGATGCATTGTTGTTTATTTAAAACAACAGTGCATTTTTATGTTATAAATACTTCTCTTTAAAAGTAAGCTGGAAATAATATCTTTACCTAAAACTAAAAGCAGTGATTGAGTTATGATAAATACCATCTGCGTCATCGGTGCCGGAACTATGGGTAGTGGAATAGCACTGGCTTCTGCACAAAGCGGCTTCTATACTTTATTATTTGACATCAATACTGATGTTTTGGAAAAAGCAAAAGCATCTATCCAAAAAAACCTGCTGTTCCTTGTTGATAAAGGAAAGATTTCTGCAGAAGAAAAGGAAACTGTTTATACCCGTATCGGGTTCATTACAGATACCAATGATTGCCTGGCCGATATCTTCATAGAAGCAATTGTTGAAAAAGTGGAAGCCAAAGTAGCCATCTTTAATCAGCTGGCAGAAATAAATCACTCCGAAGTTATTTTTGCAACCAATACTTCTTCATTATCTGTTTCCGAAATTCAGGCAAAAGTACAACAGCCACAAAGAGTGGCAGGCATGCACTTCTTTAATCCTGCACCGGTTATGAAACTGGTAGAAGTTGTTAAAGGAAATCAAACTTCAGATGTGGTTGCTCAAACCTTATATGATCTTTGTTTGCAGATGAATAAAACCCCGGTAATGTGTAAAGATGCACCGGGTTTTATTGTTAACCGGGTTGCCCGTCATTATTATCTTGAAGCAATGAAGCTGGTGGAGAATGGTATTGCAACCATTGAAGATGTGGATGAAATAATGGAAGCCTCCGGCTTTAAAATGGGGCCTTTTAAATTAATGGACCTGATTGGTAACGATGTTAACCTGGCTGTTACACAATCTTTATACGATGCCTGCAATAAAGCCGTACGGTTTTCACCATCTCCTGTTCAAATTGATAAAGTATCAAAAGGCGAACTGGGCAAAAAAACCGGGAAAGGATTTTATCAATACAATTAATTTTTCACTATGATTTTAGTAACCGGAAGTGCCGGTTTGTTAGGCACTGAATTGATTACACAATTACTTTCTCAGGGGAAAGAGGTGAGGGCCATCTATAATAAAACGCATTTACCCGGTTTTCATTTATCAGGTCTCGGGCAAATTCAATGCGATATTTTAGATGTAGTTGGTTTGGAAGAAGCCATGAGAGGAATAGAAGAGGTTTATCATTGTGCAGCCATTGTAACGTTCAATCCAAAACGTAAAGCAGGGATGTTTAAAATTAATATTGAAGGAACTGCCAATATAGTAAATGCAGCTTTGGATGCGGGTGTTAAAAAAATGGTTTATGTAAGTTCGGTTGCAGCATTGGGAAGAATAAGGGAAGATGAAATGGTGAATGAAACCATGAACTGGACAGAAGAAACCAGTAACAGCAGCTACGGGCAAAGTAAATATTTAGCTGAAATGCAGGTTTGGCGTGGTATTGGTGAAGGACTGAATGCGGTAATGGTTAACCCGGTTATTATATTAGGCCCCGGGGACTGGAACAACGGATCATCAAAGATTTTTAAAACGGTCTATGATGAATTCCCGTGGTATGCAGACGGCACTACTGGTTTTGTTGATGTAAGGGATGTGGCAAAAGCAATGATTCAGTTAATGGACAGCGATATAACCGCAGAGCGTTTTATCATAAGTGCTGAAAACAGGAGTTACAGAGATCTGTTTAATTTGATAGCTAAGGCATTCGGAAAAAAGGAACCATATAAAAAAGTAACCCCATTGCTTTCTAAAATGGTTTGGCGGCTGGAAGCATTAAAAAGTTTTTTTACCGGTACCGACCCGCTGATAACGAAAGAAACAGCTAAAACAGCCATGGCAAAAGTAAATTTTGATAATGGCAAATTAAAAAGGTATTTACCGGGTTTTACTTACCGGAAAATAGAGGATACTATTCTTGAAATCTGTAGCGTATTACAACAAAAAATTAACAGCAGGTGATTTACTTTCGCATGATAAGTGTTATATAGTTCCTGAAAAAAAAAGTAAATGAAAAAAAATCTTTCTTCTTTGTTTTTGATTCTTATCTCCCTGTGGGGGTTTTCCCAGTCAAATTATTCAGTCAGCGGAAAAATTATGGATGCAGCTACAAAACTTCCTTTACCGGGGGCTTCTGTATTTGCAGAAAATACAACCATTGGTACAGCAACCGGTGCTGATGGGGTTTTTCATTTACAATTACCTAATGGGGGATATAATTTAGTGGTAACCTTTACCGGTTATCAAACAGAAACAAAAAGAATTACTACAGCCGATGCCTCAAATAATGATATTGTAATTGAATTAAGGCAGAAAGAAAAATCGCTGGAAGACGTTGTAATTAAAGCCAGTTCTGAAGTAGCCGGTGGTTTGGAAAAATACGGTGAATTCTTTATGGATAATTTTATTGGAAAAACGGCCAATAGCAAACAGTGCTACATTAAAAACAAAGAAGCACTTAAATTTTATTACTATAAAAGAACAAAGCGGTTAAAAATACTGTCGGCGGCCCCGCTTGAAATTGTAAATGAAGCATTGGGATATACTATAAAATATGAGTTGGATTCTTTTACCCACGAATATAATACACAGGTAAGCCAATACACGGGTTATCCGTTGTTTGAAGAAATGCAGCCGGTAAATGAGGAACAGAAAAATAAATGGAACACCGCCCGTTTGCTTGCCTATAATGGATCTATCCTTCATTTTATGCGAAGCCTTTATCTGATGAAATTAAAAGAAGAAGGATTTGAAATTCAGTTTTTGATCACATTCAACGAAAAGGAAATGGCGGTTCCTGTAAAAAATTATTACGGAGGATTAAATTATACGAAAGACGACAGCACGCAGACGGCAGAGGTTTGGCCGAATCAATCCAATGTAGTGGTGATCTATAAGAACGAAGAGCCGGAAACAAACTACCTTTTGGCCAACACTGATCAGCCCGGTAAATTCCAGTTATCGGTTTTCTCTTTTGTTCCAAAGGAATCCATCATTATAGAACAAAATGGGTATTATTTTGAACAAAAAGATTTTACCATCAATCAATACCTGGGCTGGGAAAAAATGGCAGATATGCTGCCCTACAACTTCAGTTTAAAGTAACTTAGTATTTATTTCCCCATTACTTTTTCCCATAGCTGGGGTATCCTTTTTATCCAGATCAGTTCTTTCATTTTTTCTTTGGCATTTTCAATCGGGCTGCCAAAATAAACTTTTCCTCCTTCAGTGTCCCGCATAACTCCGCTTTGTGCATATATAACGGCATTGGCACCAATGGTTAATGTTTTACTTACGCCAACCTGTCCCCAAAGGGTTACACCATCTTCAAGTGTTACAACCCCTGCAATACCAACCTGCCCGGCAAGCAGACAGTTTTTTCCGATCACGGTATCATGGCCAATATGAATCATGTTATCCATCCTGGTTCCTTTACCGATTATGCTGTCATGACTTACACCCCTGTCAATAGTACAACCTGCACCAATTTCCACATCATCTTCAATGATAACCCTGCCGCAACTCGGCATTTTTTTATACCAAATCTCACGGTCTTTTTTAGTGTTGTAATAAAAAGCATCACTGCCTATAACAGTGCCTGCCTGTATAATCACATTATTACCAATAATGCAATGGTCCATAATGCTTGTATTTGGATGTATGATGGTATTTTTTCCAATGCGAACATGATGGCCGATAAATGCACCGGGATAAATAAAACTTCCTTCTCCGATAATGGCAGAATCACTGATCATTTTATAAGCGGGTTCAAAAGGACGAAAATGATTTGCTATTTTGCAATACGCTTCAAAAGGATTTTCAACGATCAACAATGCTTTACCTTCAGGCACATTTGTTTCTTTATTAATAATGATAAAACTGGCTGCACTGTTTAAGCACTTATCATAATATTTCGGGTGGTCAACAAAGACCAGGTCGCCTTTTTCAACTTTATGAATTTCGTTGATGCCGGTTGCGGTATCATTGCTGTTACCAACTAATTTTGCATTGATAAAATCAGCGATCCATTGCAGGGAAACAGGAGATGGGAATTGCATAAACTAAAATTTCAGCAAAGGTACATTGCTTTGGATTTACCCGGGGTTTTGGTAAAAAACGGGTAAATCACCCATATTTTTGAAAGAATTGAAAAATTTCTTTTATTTATTTTTCAGGCAAAAAGATCACCCCAAAAGTAATTTATTAGAAAGGAGATAAAAAAATAAACCTGGAAAAGATTTGTATAAAAATAAAATTAATAAAGAATAATTCTTCTGCAATACCAGTATATTCAATACTTTCAGGCAATACTAATTTTACCTTCGTGTTAACTTAAAGATTTGATTCGGGATTATTTATTTTCATTGTGTTGCCATAAACCTTAAAATCAGGCTCGCCTTATCCACAGCACAAAATAGAATGTTAATAAAAAAATTGAGAAATATTTTTTGGTTAGGGAAAATTATTTTTAATATTGTGTAGGGAATTTGGTTCCCGGTACTTACTAACCCGTCTATATATCAAAGCTCGACTATCAAAAGTCGGGCTTTATTATTTTTATTATAGGCTAACTTTCGATATTAATATTTACTGAAAATGAAAATTTACGAAAGGGTAAAAAATGATTTTATCATCAGTACGGACAAAACAAGATTGAATATTTCCCTTATTCATAATTATCTGAGTAAGGAAAGTTACTGGGCAAAAAATATTCCGTTGGAAGTGGTTGAAAGAAGCATTGAGGGTTCCTGTTGTTTTGGTTTGTATGATAACAAAAACCAGGCAGGTTTTGCAAGAGTAGTTACCGACCATGCAACCTTTGGTTATTTAGCTGATGTTTTTATCCTGGATGAATACCGGGGTAAAGGATTAAGTAAATGGCTGATAAATGAAATCATGAAACACCCGGATCTGCAGGGACTTCGAAGGTGGATGCTGGCAACAAGAGATGCACATGGTTTGTATGTACAGTTTGGATTTTCACCATTGGATAAACCCGAACGCATTATGGGATTCAAGCCCTTTGAAGAATATCCGGACATCAACTCATAACTTTATGCAGTAACTTGCTGCCTAAATAATTTATACATGCTTAAATCAATGACAGGTTTTGGAAGGGCGGAACAAACAGTAAATGAAAAAACATTTTTAGTAGAGATAAAAGCGCTAAACGGGAAACAATATGAACTGCAGCTTAAATTACCTCCGCTGCTTCGACCTTATGAATTTGAAATCAGGAATACCCTGCAGGAACAATTGATAAGAGGAACCATTGATTGTAATGTTATTATAAAACAAAACGGAACATCAAAACCGGTTAATATCAATACCGATTTAATAAAGGCATACTATAACCAGATAGAAAAACTCGCCGGGGAGTTAAATATTGATACCAACTCGGTATTAAGTGCTTTGTTACGCCTGCCGGAAGTAGTAACACCAACCAATGATATTTTAAGTGAACCCGATTTTGCAGAATTCAATAAAGTCTTACTGGCTGCTTTAAATGATCTTAACCTGCACAGGGCAGAGGAAGGCACATCGCTGGAAAAAGACCTGGTAAAACGGATCAATAATATTAATGAGCAGGAACAAGCCATATTAGAACTGGAGCCTAATCGTAAAAAACGTATAAAAGATGAAATACATCAATTGCTGGAGAAAAATGTAGGTAAGGAAAATATTGATAATAACCGAATGGAACAGGAGCTTATTTACTACATGGAAAAGATAGATATTCATGAAGAACAGATCAGGCTTCGGCAGCATTGCGAATATTTTAATTCCATCTTACAGGAATCCGGAGAAGGGAAAGGGAAAAAATTATCATTTATTTTACAGGAAATAGGTCGTGAAATTAATACTACCGGCAGCAAGGCATATGATGCCGATATTCAAAAATGCGTAGTAAAAATGAAGGATGAACTGGAAAAAGCTAAAGAGCAGGTATTAAATGTGTTATAGAATCAGCAATATGCAATTGGCAATGAAAAAAATTCTTTTCTTTAATTTAATAAATTTAACCGGCAACATTAAGTTTAGGAATTGCCTGTTGTCAATCGCCTTTTGCCTGTTGCTTATTACCTCCTGCAGGCAATTAGATGTTTTTGAAAAAAATACCGTAATCCCAAATTATGAATGGAAGGACAATTTTACCGCTACAGGCAATTTTATAATAAAGGACACGGTTTCTGCTTACAGTATTTACCTGGTTCTGCGGCATACCGATGCTTATAAATACAATAATATCTGGCTGAATGTCGGATTGCAACCTCCCGGAGACAGTCTTATAAAACAAAAAATTGACCTGCTTCTGGGGGATGATGTTAACGGATGGGAAGGAACCGGTATGAATGATATCTGGGAGGTTAGGAAATTATTGAATGGCCAACCCAGGAGATTTAAACAGGCGGGTAATTATACTTTCAGCATTTCTCATGTTATGCGGGACAACCCCCTGGCAAATATTATGAGTGTAGGAATACGGGTAGAAAAGAGAAACCCGTAATATTAACAAAGCGGTTATCAGAAAACATAAAACTACCCGTTTTTACAAAACAATTCTTTATTTTGCATATTATGAAATTAAAATTTCCTGCCTTATTGTTACTTACTGCAATCACTTTTAATGCTGCCGCACAACGGGGTGAACGTTATGAATATATACAAAAAGGAGAGTTTGGTATTACTGCCGGTGTAGCTCATTATTTTGGCGACATTAATACAAGAGCGGCAATCAACCGCCCCAAGCCTGCTTTAGGTGCTTTTTTTCGTAAGCAGTTTGGCAATTATGTAGGTGTACGTTTAAGCGCTCATTATGCTCAATTGGGGTTTAGCGATACCTACAGTAAAAATGATTTTCAAAAGACCAGGAACCTGAGCTTTAATACCAATATTTGGGAGATAGCACTACAAGGCGATTTTAACTTTTTTAAATTTGTGCCCGGAGATCCGTATCATTCTTTTACACCATATATAACATTGGGGGTAGGCGTATTTACTTATGATCCGTATGCTTATTTAAACGGGAAAAAAGAATTCTTACGCCCACTCGGTACCGAAGGCCAGCTGATTGGTTATAATGGAAGAAAACCTTACAATACATTGGCTATATGTATTCCTTTGGGTGTTGGTATTAAATACAACATTAGCGATAGAATGAATTTCTCTATTGAAATTGCACACCGCTTTACCACTACCGATTACCTGGATGATGTAAGTACAACTTATATTGGTGCCGGCAAATTTGCCCCTTTATCAACCGCGGGCCTTTTACAGGACCGCTCTTTTGAATTAGATCCGGATAATATCATAGGGGTAGAAGGAAGACAACGTGGCTGGAGTAAACAAAGGGACCAGTATATCATTGCAGAAGTTGGCCTTACCTATAATCTGAGCACTTATAGATGCCCAACAACAGGAAACTGATATAACCCTGTTCAAATTATATTAAAATCCAGGGTTCTCTTTTTCAGTTCATTATTAATAATGATACTTTGATCGTTTTATCAATCATAAATTGAGCAAGGTTATCTACTATTTCAATATACTTGTAAAACATATCTGCCGTTACATCATGCTACGGCAAGATCATATCATTGATCAATTGCCTGGTAACCCATTATAGTATGTTTTTTAACTCGATTGATTTCGCCATATTTCTCCCCATCGTTTTTTTACTGTATTGGTTTGTAGCTAAAAAAAGCCTCAGGCTTCAGAATATTTTACTTCTTATTGCCAGCTACTTCTTTTACGCCTGTTGGGATTACCGCTTTCTTTTTTTACTGATCTTTTCCACTTTACTGGATTATAGTACCGGAATTAAAATGGGTGAGGCCACAAACCCGGGTAAGAAAAAATTCTGGTTCTGGTTGAGTGTGATCGTTAACCTTGGCTTTTTAGGGGTATTCAAATACTTTGATTTTTTTGCAGCCTCATTCGCTGACGGGCTCTCACTCTTAGGCATTAAAACAAATTTCTGGTTGCTTAATATAATATTGCCGGTTGGTATTTCATTTTATACTTTTCATGGGTTGTCTTATGTAATAGATATTTATCAAAACAGGATCAGGCCCGAAAAGAATTTTGTAGATTATTCTGTATTTGTCAGTTTCTTCCCTTTGCTGGTGGCGGGCCCCATTGAAAGAGCAACCCATTTGCTGCCCCAGATCAAAAAACAAAGATCTTTTGATTATACCCATGCAGCTGACGGACTCCGGCAGATTTTATGGGGGCTATTTAAGAAGATCGTGATCGCAGATAATTGTGCTGAATATGCCAATGCTATTTTCAATAACTCGGAAGTTTTTTCAGGCAGTACATTAGTATTGGGGGCATTGTTCTTTGCGTTCCAGATCTACTGCGACTTTTCCGGTTACTCGGACATTGCACTGGGCACAGCCAGGTTATTTGGAATTGACCTGCTCCGGAATTTTGCATTTCCTTATTTTTCCAGGGATATTGCCGAATTCTGGAGGCGTTGGCACATTTCTCTCTCCTCGTGGTTTCGTGATTACGTGTATATACCCCTTGGTGGCAGTAAAGGCGGAACATGGATGAAGGTGAGAAATACATTTATTATTTTTTTATTGAGCGGCTTTTGGCATGGGGCCAACTGGACCTTTATTATCTGGGGCGCTTTAAATGCTCTTTATTTTTTGCCATCATTACTTTTAAATAAAAACAGGAATAACCTGGATACCGTGGCAGTAGGAAGGTTGTTGCCATCTATAAAAGACCTGTTAAACATTACCATCACTTTTGGGTTAACCCTATTTGCATGGATATTCTTCCGGGCAGAAAATGTTCATCATGCGGTTCAGTATATTTCAGAGATATTCTCAGGGTCTTTATTCAACTTGCCTGAAAAAGAAGCCTTCGCTGAATCGGAGAACAATTTTTTTATCATATTGCTCCTGCTGGTTTTATTTATAACTATTGAATGGATCGGCAGGGCACAGGAATATGCAATTGCACATATTGGATTAAAATGGCCCAGGATGCTGCGGTGGGGGTTTTATTCAATCATCGTGTTCCTGATGGCAATGTATATGTCAACTTCAGGGTCAGCATTTATTTATTTTCAGTTTTAAGCCATATAAAATGAAAAAATTCTTAAAGCAATTCCTTGTATTTATATTTTATGCAACCGCAGTTTACCTGGTATTGCTTGTTATTTGGGGAGAATTCATGCCGAATATGTATAAGAAGAACCTGAATTATTCACCCGGCTCTTATGGGCATATGTACAGTAGAATAAGGGAGGCAGAAAAGGTAACAAATATGGATATCGTATTCATCGGTTCATCGCATGCTTACCGTGGTTTTGACACCCGGATAGCAGAAGAATACGGCTTTAAAAGTTTCAACCTGGGATCAAGTGCGCAAACACCAGTGCAAACAAAGTTGCTGTTGGAAGAATACCTGGATAAGCTTAAACCCAAAATGATAGTGTATGAAGTTTACCCTTACACCCTAATGAACGATGGTGTGGAATCATCATTGGATATTATAGCTAATGGAAATATCAATCATGAGGTACTAAACATGGCGTTTTCATTAAATAATATTAAAACCTATAACAGTTTGCTGTATGGATATTACAGGGTATTATTTAACCGGAATAAAGATTTTGAAGAAAATACTGTCATAGGCAATGATACTTACATACCCGGTGGGTTTGTAGAAAAAAAGATGGCGTATAATCAAACACCTTCAGGAACTGAGGTTAAGGAAACAGAATGGATTCCTATACATTACCAGGTTGCCGCCTTGGATAAGATCATCGGGCTGGCAAAAGAAAAAGGTATAAAACTGGTACTGGTTCAGTCCCCGGTTACAAAAGCTGAGTTTAAAAAATATATTAACAATGATGCCATAGATAGCTTTTATTCTGCTAAGGCAGTATATTATAATTTTAATCAATCTTTGGCCTTATCAGACAGCACAGACTTCTACAATAGTGATCATTTAAATCAAAACGGGGTAAGAATTTTCAATAATGCCTTTTTCCATATTATTAAAAAATAAATAAGATAAAACCTTACCGGTTCTGAATATTTTAATATACTTTTATCCCCTAACCAAATGGCAGGTTTTTCATCTGCCGGTTTCCCCCCTCCAAAGAATAACAAAAGTATAAATCCTTATCATTCTGTGATGTAGCTAAGTTAGCGCAGGTATAAATTACCTTCCTATTTCCCACCCAAAGAGTAACTAAAGCACAAATCCTGCTCATTCTGTGATCTGACCATAGTTTTTAATCAATTCAACATTAAACTATGGCGTTCATTCGCACCGGCTTTGTTTTAGCCTTAACCATACTGTGTGTATTATCTGTAAACGCACAAACAGTAAGTTATCCGCTTAAATCCTCTCAATTGTTGATATCAACAGCTGAAGATGTTGCTGTGCTTTTACAAAAAGCAGTGGCAGGCAGCCAGTTTACCAAAGCAGCATATACAAGTTTACCCCAATCGGGTATTATACTTATTTACGATTCAACCATAACCAATAACCAGGCATGCAGGGTGGAAAGCGATGGTTTAAATTATATTAAATTTTCTGCTTCACAGGATAATGGACTTTGTTTTGGCATTTATCAATATATACAGCATTTGGGATTCAGGTTTTACCAACCCGGTTCCGTTTGGGAAATTATTCCATCCCTTATATCGCCGTATAGGAAAATGGACAGTATCTACAGCACTAAGTTTAAATACAATAGCTGGACAGTCAGTGGCGGCCATAACCGATGGATAATGGATAATAATGCCAGCTATGGATGGGATACGTACTTTGGTGAAAACGGGCACAACTGGGCATTATACCAACGCCGTAATGGAATGACAGGGCAATACAGGTTTGCCGGGCACAATAGTGGTATATTAACCGGAAGCAATCTCTCCACCTGGCAAAATAATCCCTGCTATGTTGCCAGTTACAACAATTCACGGCAGGTAAATACACAATCGGTACCCGATGTAAATAGTGTAGCGGCCATGCAATTGTGGTCATCCACAATTGAACAAAAATATTCGGCATACAGAAATGCTGTTCTGGGAAATATTAATTTATACATGAACCTATACCGGAATTTTAACTACAACAATTATAATGTTGGTATTGAAGTACCGGATGGCGCCCGTTGGGGAAATACAAAAGATAACCTGGGGTGTAATAACACGGGTTATGCAAAAGAAAGCGATCAGAATATTACGCTGGCCAATTACACGGCACAAAAAATAGGAGGTCAATATCCAAACCAACGTTTTCAGTTATATGCTTATTCCACACATGCTGATATCCCATCTGCAAATATTTTGATAAACGAAAAACTCGATATTCAGTTGATACCCGGTGTGTATCAAAATTTAACCAGTACAAACGGGTTACGCAACCGATGGTATAACAGAAACAAAAACATATCTGAATATAATTACCTGAATCTTTCCGGCTGGAGTGGGGAAACACCTTCATTTAATTTATCTGATTTTAAAGCTACCCTGCAAATAGCAAAAGATAAAAAAAGCCAGGGGCTGATATGGGAATCCTCACCGGCAAAATTTGGCAGTCTTCCGTTTTTATTGGCTGCTAATCGTAATTTGGAGATAAATATTTCTGTAGAAAATACACTGAAAGAATTTTGTGATAATATGTTTGCAGGTGCCGGTAACAGCATATATAACCTGTTATTATTCTGGACAGAAAGTAAAAACCTGGCTGGAGGCGTTTCCAACAAATACAGGGTTCCTTTATACCTGAATATGATTACGGAAGCAGAACAACAGATTCAAAATGAACCGGAAGTAGTAAAAGAAAGGCTTAGGGAATTAAAAGCCTACCTGCATTACATGATCATGTATTACAACTGGGCCGGAGACCAGCGAACAGATTCCGCTAAAATGGAAAAGGCTGCTGCATTGTGTATTTATTTAGCCAAAACAAATAAACTGCAGTTGGTTAACAGTTATTACCTGATTGCAACAATTACCGGTAAATATTCAAACTCCGGCAGTTTTTATCAGCAATACAATTGTATAAACGGATCCGCCTATCAAAATGGAAATCTTTCCTTAATAACAGCTGCCGAAATTGACAATAATTTTCAAAACGATAAAGCCATTTACAGTAATCTTATCCGGCACTATAAATTTGAAACCGCCTCTTTTATTAAAGACCGTTTTGATGCGGCTGATCTCAATCCGCTTAAAAAAATAAACGTACAATTAAGTTACACAAACGGGTTAGACTATTATAACCGGATCGAATTTTTTATCAAAGCCCCGGCGGCAGGAAATTTTACGATTGATTACAATCCGCGTTTTGATATGCCTGATAAAGGTTACATAAACTTTACTGTTGAATCAACAGACAGGGCATTGGAAATAATTAAAGACTTTTCTATCGAAAGGAATGCCGGTGCCGGAACCTTAACGATCAATTTACCATCAGCCGGAACCTATAAACTTTCTGTTATTTCCAAATACAAATCGGCCGTAAACCTGGATATTACTGCCAATAAAAACTTTTTTTATAAAAGCGGGGCTTTTTTCGGAAAGGCAACAGAAATATATCAAAATAATTATGCCGGTATGCCGGGATATTTTTATATACCCGGGGGCATTTCTAAACTGTATTTTAGTGTTCATAACAGTAACCCTTCCGGAAAAGGTTTTGCTTCATCTGAAACAATAAATAATGCATTTGCTATAAAAGATAACAACGGTAAAACATTAACAGCACGATTCGTAACCCCCAATGATTCTGCTTTGTTTTATATTGATTTACCAGAGGAAAGTAAAGGCAAATTTTGCCGGGTAACAAAAATGGGAAATTACAGTTTGGTATTTTCCAATATAAGCAATGTTTTATGGTATGCTGAACCTAAGCCCGGGCCATGCGGTAATGCCAATTTTACAATTTCTGTTATTAATAAAAACGGAAAATGTATTACACAATTAACAGCAACTTCCAATTCGGGTAATTTAGAATGGGCGGTAAATGATTTAGGAACTACCTATACATTCTCCGATCAATCTGTTGTTGAGTTACCCGGCTACATTTCTTCCGATGCCGTTGTTACATTAACCAATGGAAGTAATTGTAGTGTTACCAAAAAAATTGGTGATGACGGTGAATTTTTAAAAACCAAAGAAGCCTGTGCTCCCGGTGCAGCCATACCGGCCAAACATCCAGCCCCGGTTCTTTACCCCAATCCATCAAATGGTATTTTTAACCTCCATCAAAACGGTGAAGTTCTTACTGCAAACGAAATTATCATTTCCAATGCCCAGGGAGCAAGAGTTGGAAATTTTAAGGATGTGAAGCAATTTAATATAAGTAATTCTCCGGCAGGATTGTATTGGTATAAATTAGTGGTAAACGGAAAGGAATTTAGCGGAAAGCTGCTTAAGCTGTAAGATTTATACTAAAAAACATATTCCAACTAAAATTTATTACTTTTGCCCACCAAAGTCACGCTCATAGCGTGACTACTCGTTTTTAGCATTTTATGAGTCAGAAGGATAAAATAGATATGATGCGTTTGCCCAGTCACATTGCCATTATTATGGATGGCAATGGAAGGTGGGCAAAAGAAAAAGGCGAAGACCGCCTGTATGGGCATTTGCATGGGGTAGAGAGTGTTAGAAATATCGTAGAGGGTGCGGCAGAATTAGGCATTAAATATCTTACTTTATATGCCTTTAGTACTGAGAATTGGGACAGGCCTGAATATGAAGTTTCGGGACTGATGGAACTTTTGGTTGATACCATACATAATGAAGTACCCACGCTCAATAAAAACAATATTAGGCTTCATGTAATTGGGGATATAAACAAGCTCCCCGATGCGGCAAAAACGGAGTTAAGTGAGGCATTAAAAGAAACCAGTGTGAATTCGGGCCTTAACCTCATCATGGCGCTTAGTTACAGCAGCCGTTGGGAGATCGTTAATGCGGTTAAACAAATTGCTGCTGATGTTAAAGAAGGGAAATTGACGGCAGATAGTATTTCAGAGGAGGTATTAAAGCAGTATTTAACTACCAAAGCTTTTCCCGACCCCGAGTTGATGATAAGGACCAGTGGTGAATACCGGGTAAGCAACTTTTTATTATATCAGCTGGCATATTCTGAGTTGTATTTTACAAGTACACGCTGGCCAGATTTCCGTAAGGAAAATTTATATACCGCCATTCTGGATTATCAAAACAGGGAACGGCGTTTTGGAAAAACAGGCGAGCAGATAAAAAATGAACAAACAGCTGGTTAACAGTACTTTTTAATGAGATAAATCTCTGTTCATTATACATTTATGTGTATGATTTAGGATGAGGTTAACAAATAGTTTTAATAATTGGGCTTAATTTGCCGCACGTTAAAAACAAATTGATGCAGAGGATTTACACTGGAATTTTATTTATTGCAACCTTACTATTCAGCAGCCAGTTTGTTTCAGCACAAAGCGATACCACTCCCGTATCTGTTAACCCTGAGCTACAGGAAATATTTAATTCAAAAACTCCAAAAGAATATATTATTGCAGGCATTACCGTAAATGGTACCAGGGCCTTTGATGCAAATCTGATCATATCGATATCGGGGCTTGCCGTAGGCGATAAAGTAATGTTACCGGGAACAGATGTTTTTGGTAAGGCCATAGCCAAATTATGGCGTCAAAGTCTTATCTCAGATATTGAAATATCTTTTGTAAGGCTGGAGGGAAAAGATTTGTACATACAGTTTGATATTACAGAACGGCCACGTTTAACCAGTTTTAAATTTGTAGGAATAAAAAAAGGGGAAAAAGACGATCTGGAACCTAAGGTTGCATTGGTTAGGGACAGGGTAGTAACTGAAAACATGAAATTGAGTGCTGTGGAAGCCATTCGTAAATTTTATTATGGTAAAGGATTCCGTAATGTAAGTATACAGTTAAAAGAAGAAATGGGATCAACACTTGAAAATGCGGTTAATTTAACCTTCATCATTAAAAAAGGAAATAAGGTAAGGGTCAATTCGATAAACTTTAGTGGGAATAAAAGTCTTGCAACTCCAAAACTAAAAAAGCAAATGAAAGGGACCAAGGAAATGAACCGTATTAGCTTATTCCCTGTGGAGATCAAAAATCCATTTGGCGATACCGTTTCAAAACCTTCATTTAAAGAATATATCAATGATGTAGCTTTTTTGTCGGTTACAAAAACCAGGGACTATATTGATCCTTATTTCAGGATCAGGGGTTTTAGTGGTGCTAAATTCAATGAAAAAAAATATATTGAAGATAAAGAACAGGTTTTGGATTTTTATAATTCACGGGGGTACAGGGATGCGGTAATTATGGCAGATACGGTCATATTTGATGAACGGAATAACCTGAATCTTTTTATTAAGGTAAATGAAGGCAGACAATATTATTTTGGAGATATAGTATGGCGCGGAAATACAAAGTATGGGGATTCAATTCTAAATGCTTTTCTGGGCATTAAAAAAGGGGATGTTTATAATTTAGATGTGCTGAACAAGCGTCTGGGCAAACAACTTTCTGCCGAAGGGCAGGATATAGGAAGCCTTTATATGGATGATGGATACCTGTTTTTTCAGGTTGATCCTGTTGAAACTGCCGTTTATAATGATACGATTGATTTTGAAATACGAATGAGAGAAGGCCCTCAGGCCACTTACGGTAACATTACCATTTCAGGCAATAAAAAAACAAAAGACTATATTATCCGGAGGGAATTAAGAACCATACCGGGCGAAAAATTCAGCCGCCAGGATATCATACGAACACAGCGGGAACTTGGCCAGCTTGGATTTATTGATGCTGAAAAAATTAATCCAAACGTTGTGCCTAATTCTGATAACGGAACTGTTGATATTAACTGGGGGATCGAAGAAAAATCAGGTGACCAATTAGAATTGTCCGCAGGTTTTGGTGGTGGTATTGGTTTAACAGGTACATTGGGCGTTACGTTCAATAACTTTTCAATTAAAAATATCACAAAAAGATCCACCTGGGACCCCTTACCATCCGGCGATGGACAGAGGTTAAGTGCAAGGATTCAATCCAATGGTAAGGCTTTCAGATCGTATAATTTTTCATTTACCGAGCCTTGGTTAGGGGGTAAAAAGCGAAATTCATTTACCATTGGTTATTCTAATACAAAATATGCCAATGCCTATGATGCGTTTGGAAGTTATTGTAGATCGTGTGGTGATACATCATACATAAAAACAAGTAGTTTCAATGTTTCGCTGGGTAAGCAACTGAAATGGCCAGATGATTATTTTAATCTTATTTATACCATTAATTACCAACGTTATTTCCTCCGTAATTATCCAAATATTTTACAGGGAATCAGTAACGGACCTTCTACCAATCTTAGTTTAAAGATCGCATTGGTCCGTAATTCGGCAGGCCCAAACCCGATTTTTCCAACCAGTGGTTCTAATTTCTTGTTAAGTGGCCAGTTTACGTTGCCTTATTATGCTTTAGGTATTACTGCTGGTATCGAAGATCAATATCGACACCCTGAGTTTCATAAATGGCGCATGAATGGGGAATGGTATGTTCCCATAGGAATACCCAGAGGTACAGAAAAGAATAAGCAGTTCGTTTTAAAAGTAGCTGCTAAATTTGGATTTTTGGGCAGGTACACGAAAAATTTAGAGACATCACCTTTTGAACGCTTTCAGGTTGGCGATGCGGGCTTAAGCAATAATTTTGCTGTATTGGGTTATGATATCATTTCTCATCGTGGTTATCCTATATATTCTACTTCAAATCCTAAAATAAATCCCGAAGGGATAACACCCCAGCGATTCTTTACCATTTTTAATAAATATACCATGGAACTCCGTTATCCCTTCAGTACCAGTGCAGGAAGTACAATTTATGGATTGGCATTTTTTGAAGCAGCAAACGGATGGTATGATTTTAAAAGTTATAATCCATTCAAATTACGCCGCTCTGCAGGGGTTGGTTTACGTTTCTTCCTGCCCATGTTTGGTTTGCTCGGGTTTGATTATGGTATAGGTTTTGACAGGTATAATCAAGCCGGCGGACTTAAAGGTGCTGCTAAGTTCACATTCATGTTAGGCCAGGAACCAGAATAATTTTTAATTTGTAAAAATATAAAAATGAAAAAGATTTTAATTTTTGCCGCTTGTTTGTTTTGTATCGCATTTACCGGAATGGCACAACGTTATGCAGTGATTGATTCTAAATATATTTTAGATAAACTTCCGGAGTATAAAGAAGCACAAAAAACACTTGACCAGTTCAGCGAACAATGGCAACAGGAAGTGGATCAAAAACAGGCTGTTGTAGATAAGATGTTTAAAGAATATGATGCAGAGCAGGTAATGCTAAGCGATGTTTTAAAAAAGAAAAGAGAAGATGAGCTTTTCAATAAAGAAAAAGAATTGCGGGACCTCCAAAAAAAGCGCTTTGGTTTTGAAGGAGACCTCTTTAAAAAAAGACAGGAACTGATAAAACCCATCCAGGACAGGGTTTATAATGCTGTTCAAAAGCTGGCCGTTGAAAAACAATATGATTTTATATTGGACAAAAGTGAAGGAATTACCGTTATCTTTGCCGACCCAAAACTGGACAGGAGTGCGGATGTACTGAGAAACCTGGGTGTTAAATAAATGATAATTATTGAATTCAGGACAGCGATTACAACAGAAAAACAAACTAGTTAACAAATAAATAAACTTTAAAAAACAATGAAAAAATTATTATTATTTTTAGTAGCAGTGATGGCATTAGGAATTTTAAGTGCCTCTGCTCAAACAAAAATCGGATACATTAATACAGATATGTTGATTGGTATTATGCCCGAAGCTGCAGTAGCTGATGCTGAATTAAAAGCCTACCAGGATGCATTGGGATTACAGGGCGAGGATCTGGGAAAAGAATTTGAAGTTAAAGCCGGACAGTTTTCAAAGGATTCTGCAAATCTTTCTGCCAGTTTGAAAGAAATTAAAAGAAATGAATTGGTGGAAATGTATCAAAAAGTACAAAACTGGAACCAGATAGCTCAGGAAAAATACAATCAAAAAGCACAGGAAAAGATAGGCCCTATCCGCATCAAAGCATTAGATGCCATTAAAGCTGTTGCAAAAGAAAAAGGTTATGGTTATGTGCTGGATGCTTCTACCAGTGTGCTTTTGGTATCTCCTCCGGCCGATGATCTTTTGCCCTTTGTTAAAACAAAACTGAATATTAAGGATCCTGTACCGGCACCTAAACCTGCAGGTAATTAAGTACTGATTTTTGAAAAAGTATAAAAGCCTTCCGATACTTCGGGAGGCTTTGTTATTTTTGACAAATGAAGCAGCAACCTATAGGCATATTTGATAGTGGTTATGGTGGACTAACAGTTTTGAAAGAGATTACAGCCAGACTTCCCCAATACGATTATATATATCTTGGCGATAATGCCCGATCGCCATATGGCACCCGTAGCTTTGAAACAGTTTATGAATATACTCTTGAATGTGTAAAATGGTTATTTGAACAGGGCTGTACACTGGTAATACTGGCCTGTAATACAGCCTCTGCAAAAGCCCTGCGTACAATTCAGCAAAATGATCTCCCAAAGATCGATGCCCAAAAAAGAGTGTTAGGTGTTATACGGCCTACAACAGAGATTATAGGCCAGTTTACTAAAACAGGTAAAGTGGGTATATTGGCAACAAATGGAACAGTAATATCAAACTCATATCCAATGGAGATCAAAAAATTCTACCCTGCAGTTAATGTTTTTCAGCAGGCATGTCCTATGTGGGTGCCATTGGTAGAGAATAATGAATACAACTCCCCCGGAGCGGATTTTTTTATCCAGAAAAACATCAATGAGCTTTTACTTCAATCGGGCCGGATAGATACCATTTTACTTGCCTGCACACATTATCCTTTGTTAATTGAAAAGATCAGAAAAACGGTTCCGGATCATGTAATAATTTTATCGCAGGGTGAAATAGTAGCCAACAGCCTTCAAACATATTTAGACCGTCACCCGGCAATGGAAGAAAATTGCAGTAAAAATGGCCAAATCGCTTTTTTTACAACAGATTCTGCTGAAGATTTTGATAGTCATGCCGCCATTTTTTACGGGCGGCAGGTAAAATCCATCCATTTATCGCTTTAACCATTAAAAAAGTTAGGATTTCCTAATCCCTAATCCCCATTTTCCCCTTACCTTTGCCGTCCTTTCACAAACAACAGGGATGGTGCCCTGGTGAGTGTAACAAAAACGTATTTAGAAATTAATTTATAAAAGCCTGCCTGCCGGTAGGCGGGGAAAAAATTTAATAAAATGCCAGGTAAAAAAAGAACCTATCAACCGCACAAACGCCGCAGGAAATCAGTACATGGTTTTCGCCAGCGTATGCAAACCGCCAATGGCCGAAAAGTATTGGCAAGCCGCAGGAAAAAAGGACGTCATAAACTGACCGTTTCCAGCGAACATGGTGATAAAAAATAAGAACGCCGGGGTTTTTAATTGAAAATCCGGTTAAAATAATTCAGTCTCGCCTTAGGCGAGACTTTTTTAATTTTGAATGTGGAATCTAAACAACGATATACGCTTAATAAATCTGAACGGCTCAAAAGCCGGAAAACCATTGAGCAATTGTTTGAACAGGGTAAATCATTTTCCAATTTTCCTTTCAGGGTTTTGTACCTGGAAGTTCCTGTTTCCAGCCCGGAATCCGGTGCTTCAAAATCTGATTTGCAGTCTGCTTTCAGTGTAAGTAAAAAATATTTTAAAAAGTCAGTTGACAGAAACCGGATCAGGCGATTAATGAGAGAAGCATATCGGCTTCAAAAAAATGAACTGCTTGAGCAATTAAAAAAACACCAAAAGCAGTTGGTTATTTTTTTTATTTATACAGGGAATGAATTACCGGAGTATCAGTTTGTATTTGATAAAACGGGCAGTGCACTTAAACGGTTAATAAAATCAGTACATGAAAACAGCCTGGCAGATACTTAGTTTTCCTTTTATCATATTAATAAAACTGTATCAATGGATCATCTCTCCATGGCTGGGGTCAAAATGCCGTTATACACCAACCTGTTCTCATTACGCCATTGAAGCATTAAAGAAATACGGACCGATAAAAGGGTCATGGCTTACGGTAAAACGAATTGGTAAATGTCATCCCTGGGGCGGCCATGGCTATGATCCTGTGCCATAAAAAAAGCTGCAACAAATCAGTTACAGCTTTCATTTATTAAGTATCTATTTAAAATCTTTCTGCTACTTTAGTCCAGTTCACTACATTCCAGAATGCTGCCAGGTAATCGGCCCGGCGGTTTTGATAATGTAAATAATAGGCATGTTCCCAAACATCACATCCTAAAATGGGTGTTCCTTTCACATCTGCTACATCCATTAAAGGGTTGTCCTGGTTTGGCGTAGAGGAAACTTCCAACTTACCGTCTTTTACAATCAGCCATGCCCAACCGCTTCCAAACCTGGTCATACCCGCTGCTGCAAATTTTTCTTTAAACGCATCAAACGAACCAAAGGCAGCATTGATTGCATCGGCCAGTTTTCCGGTTGGTGCTCCACCGGCATTAGGGGCTAAACTATCCCAGAAAAAGCTATGATTCCAGTGACCACCTCCATTATTACGTACTGCCGGGCTGATGCTGCCTGCAGCAGCAACTAATTGTTCTATGGTCTTATTCTCATGTTCGGTTCCTGTAATCGCTTTATTAAGGTTATCTACATAAGCCTGATGGTGTTTGCCATGGTGTATTTTCATAGTAGTTGTGTCGATATGTGGCTCTAATGCTTCAAATGCATAAGGTAAAGCCGGTAATGTGAATGCCATAATGTATAAGTTTTATTTTTTAAGAAATCTTTGTGAAAGTTGGAGCACGAATTTACGTTATCTATTTCCTTATCCGGTTTAAAATGAAAAAAATTGTGTTCCTTTTTTTTACGTTTTCGGGAATTTGTCCGGCTTTTGCACAAAAGCCTGTGGAATTACATGCATCGGATAGTTTAAAAAAAGAGAGACAGAAGAATGATTCTTCGCAAGGGAAAGAATTAACATTTATCAGGTTGTTTCCTAATCCCGCCAGAAACAAAGTAGAAATTGAGATAAAGGGGTTTGAACCTGGCTTTGTACAGGTAAAACTTATAGATAATACCGGAAATACGGTAAGGGATGACAGGAGGCTTCTTTTTAAGGGTAATGAAATCATTGTGGCCATGTTTTCATTACAGCCCGGCATTTATTTCCTGATGGTGGAACAGAATAAAAAAAGGGCAAGGTCGAAACTGATCATTCAGTAAATTTATCTCCGGGCCTTAAAAAAATCTTTCATAAGTCCGGCACATTCTTTTTTTAATATACCGCTTATGATTTCTGTTTTGGGATGATAAGGATTTTTGTTCCCACAACATTTTCTGTAACCATTCTTCTCATCATCTGCACCATAAACAATTTTCCCGATCTTACTCCAGTATAATGCCCCGCAGCACATCAGGCAGGGTTCCAGGGTCACATAAAGGGTAGCTTCCGGTAAATATTTACTGCTTAAAAAATTAAAGGCCGTGGTCAAAGCCAGTATCTCTGCATGGGCAGTACTGTCGTTCAGTAATTCCACCTGGTTATGTGCACGGGCAATGATCCTTTCGTTCATTACCACAACTGCACCTACAGGCACTTCTCCGGCCTCAAATGCATTTTGTGCTTCCTGCAGTGCCAGTTGCATATATTGTTCATCTGTCATACAATCGATTTTACTACCTTTCCGCAAATTTAAATGTAATGGCAAACTTAATGCAAATGCGTAGCTATTATAATAGTGGCAGTACAAAACCTTATGCTTTTCGCAAAGAACAATTGCAAAAATTAAGGGCTGCAGTAAAAAAATATGAAAAGCAATTGCATGAGGCTCTATACACCGATTTAAAGAAAAGCCCTGAGGAGTGCTGGGTTACTGAAACCGGGTTCTTATTAGCAGAAATCAGTAATATTTTGAAGCATCTAAAAAACTGGATGCAGTCTGAAATGGTATCCACCAATTTACTGAACATTCCTTCCAAAAGTTTTGTAATTAAAGAGCCGTTGGGTGTTGTGCTGATCATTGGCCCGTGGAATTATCCATTGCAATTATTGTTTACACCAATGGTTGGGGCAATAGCTGCCGGCAATTGTGTGGTATTGAAAGCGTCTGAATTTGCTCCGGCAACAGCTGCTGTAATGAAACAAATGATAGAAGAAACCTTTAATCCTGAATACATTTTGTTTACCGAAGGTGATGGGGCTGCTGTAATACCGGAGATGATGAACAACTTTACATTTGATCATGTTTTTTATACAGGCAGCACTGCCGTTGGAAAAATAATTTACAAAATGGCAGCTGAAAGACTGGTGCCGGTTACGCTGGAGCTTGGCGGAAAGAGTCCCTGTATTGTTGAACTAGATGCTAATATAAAAGTGGCAGCCAGGCGGATTACCATGACAAAATTCAGCAATGCCGGACAAATGTGTGTGGCACCGGATTATGTGCTGGTGCACGAAAGTAAAAAAAATGAATTGATTGCAGAGATGAAAAAAGTGATCAATCAATTTTTCAGTGATAGGCCAGAAGAAAGCTATAATTATGGAAAGATCATCAATGAAAAGCAATTCGGCCGCCTCGTAAATTATCTACAGCAGGGGAGTATTGTTTATGGGGGAAGACATGATAAAGAAAAACTTTTTATTGAGCCAACCATTCTGGATAATGTTAGTTTGGGTTCGGATGTGATGAAAGATGAAATATTTGGTCCCATACTCCCTATCATCTCTTTCAGTGCCAAAGAAGAAGCGTTGAAAATTATTGAACAAAATAAGAACCCTTTGGCATTTTATGTGTTTACATCAAATAGTGCAAAGGAAAAGGACTGGCTGAGCAGTATAGCTTTTGGTGGTGGCTGTATAAATAATGCAAGCTGGCATTTAACCAATCATCATTTACCCTTTGGTGGCAGGGGTTCCAGTGGCATTGGCAACTATCATGGCAAAAATTCGTTTAATACATTCAGTCATAAAAAAGCGGTTATGAAAACCCCCACCTGGTTTGATCCGTCTATTAAATATCCACCGTTCAAGGGGAAAATGAAACTGTTTAAAATGGTGATCAGGTAAATTATTATTGAAACTCAATTGCAAAAGAAGAAAAAATTCGGCTGGTTAAAAAAAACATTGATTCTGGTATTTTTATTGGTGGTTGCTTTTTGGAGCTATGTTGAAATGGAGAACAGAAACACAAAAAATATGACAGGCAGACAAAAATTTTTAAAAGCAGTTTACCCCGTTTGGATGTGGTGGGCTAAAAAGAGTGGAACAAATTCGAAAAGACTTTCTAATGAAAAGGTAATACCTGCTGTTTCTTTCTATTCATTAAAAGACACTTTGATTGACGGAACACCGTTTGATTTTGAAAAATTAAATGGGAAAAAGATCATGCTGGTAAACACCGCCTCTGATTGTGGTTATACTGGCCAGTATGATGACCTGCAAAAACTGAGTGAACAATATAAGGACAAATTAGTTGTGATAGGTTTCCCTGCCAACGATTTTAAGGAACAGGAAAAAGGAACAGATAAAGAGATCGCTGAATTCTGTAAAATCAATTTCGGGGTTAATTTTCCTTTGATGAAAAAAAGCAGCGTAAAAATGGGAGCAGCGCAAAATAAAGTATTTCAGTGGTTAACCGATCCGGCTAAAAACGGATGGAACAGGAAGCAGCCTTCCTGGAATTTTTGCAAGTATATTGTAGACGAGAAGGGCAGGCTTATAAATTATTTTGCATCAACTGTTGAGCCATTGAGTGAAGAAGTAATAAATGCGCTAAATCAATAACTTAGTTATATGTTAGAGCAAAAAGAATTTAGTTTTATTTATAAATACTTTATTGCCGAAAAACAGGAAAGCCTTTTATTCCTCATCATAGGTATTGTAGCTGTTTTACTGGCGGTGGTATTTTGGTTTTTTATAAAAAGTAATCCGTCATTTTTTAAGGGCGCAGCAATCCCTTTATTAGCCATTGGGTTTATACAAATTGCTGTTGGGTATACCGTTTATTCCAGAACCGATAAACAAAAAGCAGGCATCGCTTATAATATAGGCTTAGAGCCGGTAACCTTTGTTAAGCATACCGAATTGCCACGAATGAAAAAGGTAATGAAAAGCTTTGAAGTTTATCGCTGGGTAGAGATCGCCTTTATTCTTACCGGTCTTGTTTTGATTTTTCTCTTCCGTTTAAACCCGGACAAATCATTTTGGTATGGATTGGGTTTTGCACTTGCCATACAGGCTGCCATTATGCTTGGCGCCGATTATTTTGCTGAAAAAAGAGGAGAAGGTTATGACCGGGAATTGAAAAAAATGATCAATGATAAATAGGCCTATTTACCGAAAGAAGAAGGTAACATGGAAGTATTAGTACTGTAAAACTGCATTATTGATTGTAGAAATATTTTTGCAAAATTTATTCTGTTCGTTTGATTATCTCTTACGCCTGTATAATTTGATTCTATCTGCCAGCCAAAAACGTTTGGATAAGCTACCGAACAATAGCGTTGTGTATTGTAACCACCATCAAAATACAAATCTGTAACCAATGGTGCCGGGTCCTGTTGAGATGGAACAGATGGGATTGCACGGTTTTCCATTAGTGTACCAAATGCGTTAGCACCGGTAAGCAATTGATTAATTTGCAGCGAAGTGTTTTGTTGCACTAAATTGTACAACGACGTGGAAGATGGAAAAATGGAAGCAGGATTTCTTAACTCACTTCCGGTTAACAGGTAGCCTAACTCCAGCCTTTGTTTGATATGTCCATGACCATGCAGATCAATAAACAAGGCCAATGGGTATTTTGCAATTATTTTGGTAATGAAGCTATCAATACTTAAATGATAATTGTTCCATATACCGGTAATTGCACTGTTATTGCAGGTAGCTTCGGTTAATTCCCTGTTTTGATCAAGTTTTATTCTTTTCAGGTAAGAAATAACAACGTAAGGTTGAAATCCATAATCAACTTTACATACGCTGTCAATTGCATTTACCATTTCTATTGTTCTGTTATCAACTGCAGTTGTAATTCCCGGGCAGGTTCTGTCTGGTATCGAAACCGGTTCATCATTTCCTCCATGCGGAACACTGATGATCAAAGGCATATTCCCATATTGAACTTCGGTATAAGGGTCTAACTTTTTTTTGGTAACAATATCTTTAGCGGGCTCTGTACCTGTATCAGTATTTTTTTTACAACTGATATTCAGACTGCACAAAGCTGCTACAAGTACTGCTGATAAAATATATTTACTGTTGTTGTTCATCCTTTAATTAAACCGGGCATTTTTCATGATAATTGATCAACTCGATCGGTGTTTTTTCAAATTCGTAGCCGGCATATTTTATTTCTATCTCATCCAGCACTTCGTCAATTTCTTCTGCCGTTTCAAGCGTTACCAATTGTAAACGGTAATCTTTAATACCCGGCATTCCCTTTAAATAATTTGTATAATGCCTGCGCATTTCAAAAATGCCGACTTTGGGCCCCTTCCATTCAAAAGATTTATGTAAATGTTTTTTACATACAGCAACCCGGTCTTCAATGGTTGGAGGGGGCAGGTGTTCACCGGTTGCCAGAAAATGTTTTATCTCATTAAATATCCACGGGTAACCAATAGCGGCCCGGCCGATCATAATACCATCAACCCCATATTTATTCTTGTATTCCAAAGCCTTTTCAGGACTGTCAATATCACCATTACCAAAAATGGGGATGCTGATCCTTGGATTATTTTTTACTTTACCAATCAATTCCCAATCTGCATGGCCTTTATACATCTGTGACCTTGTTCTTCCGTGTATCGCCAATGCTTTTATACCAACATCCTGCAGGCGTTCAGCAACTTCCTCAATATTTTTTGTATTATCGTCCCAACCTAACCTGGTTTTTACTGTTACCGGCAGCGAAGTTGACTTTACCACAGCATTTGTGAGCCGTACCATCAGATCAAGATCTTTTAAAACACCTGCGCCAGCTCCTTTTAATGCAACTTTTTTTACAGGACAACCAAAATTAATATCCAGCAGGTCGGGGTTGGTCACGTCAACTATTTTAGCGGCTAAGGATAAGCTTTCTTCATCTCCTCCAAAGATCTGGATACCTACCGGTTTCTCATAATCAAATATGTCTAATTTCTGACGGCTCTTGATAGCATCGCGTATAAGGCCCTCACTGCTTATAAATTCTGTATACATCAGATCGGCGCCATGGTCTTTACAAACGGCACGGAAAGGTGGGTCACTTACATCCTCCATTGGAGCCAGTAAGAGCGGAAAATCAGGTAGTTGTATGGGGCCTATATTGGGCATTTTATTTTTTAAACCTTTTACTCATTGTATATTGTGAGGACAAATTTACAACTAATCAGCCAAGCTATGCAATACAGGAGTATCAAAGGGTTTACCGGGGCAGGCCAATTAGGCATTTTATTTATTTTTTTGGGAGGCGGTTTTCTTTTAGCTGGTGGTGTGCAATTAATGATCGGGTTACAGTTAATTCCTTCGGGTTTGCCAATGGATAAAATGGCGGACGAGATGTTAAAGGCCATGATAAATCCGGAAAATGTAGGTTATGCAAGGCTGTCGCAGGTATTGGGTACTTTTTGTATGTTGTGTATTCCTGCCGTCCTTTTCCTGGTTGTTTGTCATGGTAAAAATATTTTTTGGCTGGGTTTTAATAAGCACATTAATTTCCGGCAGATCATCCTTGGATTCTTTCTTATTTTTTTAGCTAATGTAATAGCGCAACCGTTGGCGGATATCAGCAAAACGATCCTGTCAAATTTTCCGGATTGGAATGCCATGGGGCAGCGTATGGAAGATGCTTATACAGAACAGGTGGTAGCCCTGAGTAATCTAAAAAGCTGGGGTGAATTTTTTATGGCGATTGTCATCATGGCTTTTTTTCCTGCGTTGTTTGAAGAAATATTTTTTCGTGGAGCCGTACAGAATTTACTGGAACGCTGGTGGAAAATGCCATTGTTGGCTATCCTGGTCACGTCTTTACTGTTTAGTGTAATTCACATGTCACTGTATCTTTTTTTAAGCAGGGCTGTTTTGGGGTTTGTTTTGGGGCTGATGTACCAGCGAAGTAAAAATTTATGGGTGAACATTGTAGCCCATTTTTTAAACAATACGGTAGCGGTAATACAATTGTTCTGGATATCCCGGAATAAGGAAAAAATTGAAATGGATAAACTGGATCCAAAAATTCCCTTATGGGGGGCTATGATTGCCCTTGCCATCACCTATGGTTTGTTTGTATTATTTGAAAAAGTATCGGCAAAAAACAGGAAACAGATAGCCTTTGAGGAACAGGACCTGTTGGAGCTTAGAGATATTTTACATTCTTATCGGGAAAATAAAAATTCAGGCCTTGGCATTTAATTTTCAGACATTCAGGACCCGTACATTAACGGCATTACTTTTTGTAATAGTGATGCTGGTGGGGTTGTTTTGGAATTTCTGGAGTTTTTTGATACTGTTTACGGTAATACATTTTGGGTGCTGGTATGAGTTTGTGAAACTGATGAAGAAGATTTATAATAAAAATTATTTAGGGTACTCTTTATTTGGGGCGATTTATATAACACTTCCGTTAATCTTGTTGCTATTTATTCGTGAAGAAAATAGAGATTATTTAGATAGAGATCAGGGTTTTCTAAATTTGGGATTTATTATTCCATGTGGTATTATTTTCTCTATTTGGATAAATGATACTTCTGCATACCTGGTTGGGTCGTTCATAGGAAAAACTCCTCTGACAAAAATTTCACCAAAGAAAACAATTGAAGGAACTATTGGTGGGACCATACTTTGTGTATCGGTGATTTCTTTGCTGGCGAATTATATTCCTGTTGCAAAAATTATTGAGGTAAAACATTGGGCTATTATTGCCGCACTTTGTGCCATCTTTGGAACCATTGGCGATCTTTTTGAAAGCAAATTAAAACGTATGGCCGATGTAAAGGACAGCGGCAGTTTTATGCCCGGCCATGGTGGTTTTTTAGACCGGTTTGATTCTCTCTTGTTTGCCGTACCGGCTGTATGGGTTTATGTAAAGTTATTTTTGTGACCCTATTTAGCAATGTGCTGAACCACATAGGATGATGGGTACATAGCTTAACACATAGGCTATGCAAATTTCTATGTTCTCTATGTTCCTATGCGGTTCAAAACAACATAAACTCCTAACTCCTAACTCCCAACTCATTATCTTTGCTTTTCAATTTAACTGAATGACCATACACAGGGAAGGATTTAAAAGCATTGCCATAGGAACTTTGATCTTTGGAGCCATTAATATGTCGGTATATTTTTTCTTCAGCGCTTCATTAATGTGGCTTTGTAATATTGTTTTTATATTTACACTCGGCCTGTTATTATTCCTCATCTCTTTTTTCAGAATACCTAACCGCAAACTTACCATCAATGAAAATGTAATTGTTGCCCCCGCTGATGGAAAAGTGGTGGTGATTGAAGAAACAACCGATTCGGAATATTTTAAAGATAAGCGGTTACAGGTTTCTATTTTTATGAGCCCGGCTAATGTACACGTTAACCGTAATCCCATCAGTGGCGAAGTAATATATAATCAGTATCATAAGGGAAAATTCCTGGTGGCCTGGCATCCTAAATCATCTATCGAAAACGAACGGCATTCTGTAGTTATAAAAAAAAATAATACCGAAATACTGGTTAAACAGATTGCTGGTGCACTGGCAAAACGTATTGTAAATTATTTGCAGGTGGGCCAAAAAGTGAATCAGGCAGCAGAAATGGGCTTTATTAAGTTTGGCAGCCGTGTAGACCTGATTTTACCTGTAGGTACAAGGATAAATGTAGAGTTAAACCAGGTTGTTCGGGGCGGGGTAACGGTAATTGCAACCTTCTGATATTTAACAATTCTGAGTTGGTATTTTGCAATATCTGCCTTACTTTTACGTTGATTAATCAAATAAAATTATAGTTATGAAAAAAGTACTTTTATTAGCTACAGCCTTTTTGTTTGTTACCGGTGTTGCATTAGCCGACAAAGGGAAAAAGAAGAAGAAATGTGCCAAAGGGAAAACCTGCTGCACTAAAGAATCAAAGACAGCCAAGGCTTCTTCCTGCACTGAAAAGACTACAGCTAAAATGTAATTGAATTACAAAGCAAAATTTCAAACCTATCTGCCAGCGGCAAATAGGTTTTTTTATGCCCGGTATTAAAAAATTAATTCAAGCTCTTTTAAGTGGGTAACAGTGTAAGTAGGCTTTATATCCGTTAGCGCATGGATATGATTTACAAAAACCGAATCCATGCCTGCATTTATTGCACCCTGGATATCGGCATCTAAATTATCACCGATCATGATGCTTTCAGGCAGTGATGCACCCGCCCTGAACATGGCATAATCAAATATTTCTTTTTTTGGTTTTAAACTGTTACTGGCTTCTGAAGTAATAACATAGGTAAAATAAGTGTTCAAACCACTGTTATGTAATTTACTCCATTGTGTTTTTTCAAACCCGTTGGTAATTAAATGCAGAACATATTTTTTTTCTTTCAGGTAATCCAGTATCTCAATAGTATGGGGGAAAAGTATTTTTTTAGTAGGCAATATCTCTAAAAATTTCCCACTCAATTCCTTCGATAATGATTCGTCGGCAATTTTAAAATCGAGTAACGTTCGCCACATCCGTTTCCATTTTAATTCGTCAGAACTTATAAGGCCTTTATGATAGTGATTCCACAGTACTTCATTGTGAAATAAATATTTAGGGTAAAAATCGGAAAAGGGGGTGTTTATTTTTTTATAAAGGTCAAAAATGGAATATAACTCGGTAAGTGTTTCCTTTGCATTGGCATCAAAATCCCATAAAGTATGATCCAGATCAAAAAAAAGGTGTTTGTATTTGGGCATCAGGTGTAACTGAAAATTTAAATAAGGAGAATAGTAACTTTACTTAACATTGCAAGATAACCATTTAAAAAGGAACCATGAATATAGTGATAACCGGCGGGTCAAAGGGATTGGGCAAAGCCATTGCAACCGAATTTGCTGAAGCTGATCAAACGCATACTTTTTTTCTGTGTGCAAGAACAAGGGAAGACCTGGAAAAAACAGCGAAAGAATTAAAGAACCGTTTTCCCGGTTTAACTATAAATACTAAAACCTGTAATGTAGCTGATAAAAAGGAACGGACTGAATTTGTGAACTGGATCTTGTCTTTTACAGAAAAGATAGATATACTTGTAAATAATGCCGGTATTTATTTACCGGGAAGCACTCATGGAGAAGATGACGGGGTTTTGGAAAATCTGATGGGTGTGAATGTTTACAGCGCTTATCATTTAACCAGGTTAGTATTGCCAAATATGATAAAAGCAAAAAGCGGACATATATTTAATATCTGTTCCATTGCTTCTTTACATGCATATCCAAATGGAGGGGCCTATAGTATCAGCAAATTTGCACTGTATGGGTTCAGCAAAAACCTGCGTGAAGAAATGAAACCTTATGGTATAAAAGTTACACATGTGCTGCCCGGCGCTGCTTACACAGATTCCTGGAGGGGCAGCGGTATTGACCCGAATCGTATTATGGAAGCCGCAGATATTGCCCAGATGATCTGTGCGGCAGCACAGCTTTCGACACAGGCATGTGTGGAAGAAATAATATTAAGGCCACAGTTGGGGGACCTGTGAAAATTTAGTTTAACATTTTTTTTCAGCCATTTATACATTCATGCTTTCTTTGGCAGAACGTAATCCGTTATTTTTGTTACTGTTGTTATGCAATTAATTTTACAAAAAATAATTTTCTTTCTTTTCCTGCTCACCGGGTATTTGGCAGGGGCACAGGTAAAATTTTCAGCAACCGTATCACCTGCAGAAATTGGTAAAAATGAATATACACAACTGAAACTAATGGTTGAAAATGCTATTGAAGTTGAGCAGATACAGCCCCCACCATTAAAAAATTTTATTATTTTAAGTGGCCCTAACCAGGAAAGCGGTATGAGCATGGTCAATGGGAATGTAAAAAAATATATTGCACTAACTTATGTCATCAGCCCAAAAAGAGTTGGAAGTTTTATTATCCCCCCCGCATTAGCAAAGGCCGACGGAAAAGATTATAAAAGCAATGCGGTTACTTTAAAAGTAACAGTCACCGGCTCTGGTAACCATCAGGCCGCTAATGCATTTAATATCCCTTTTAGTGGCATTGATCCTTTTTCCGAAGCGGTGCCACAACCTTCATACAAGGATTTTATTTTAGAAAAAGGCGAGAACCCGCTTGATAAAATAAAGAAAAACATGTTTGTTAATCTGGAGGTTGATAAAACTTCCTGTTATGTAGGCGAACCGGTTATTGCAACTTATAAATTGTATACCCGCTTAAAAAGTGAAAGCAACTTGACCAAAAATCCTTCTTTCAACGGATTTTCTGTTATTGATCTGCAGCAACAGGAAAATATGAGTTACCGGACGGAAAAACTGGAGGGAAGAGAATATAATGTGTACATCATCCGTAAAGTACAGCTATATCCACTTTTAGCCGGCAACCTGGAACTGGGGACAGCAGAAATTGAAAATAGTGTTCGCTTTGCCAGGGCCGAATATTTAAATCAGGATCCGGGTATCTTCAATAATATGTTTCAGGATATTGATGGTGCATCTATCCCTGCCCAGGGGATGGAAAACTATAAATTAACGTTACAGAATAAACCATTAGCTATTCTGGTAAGACCATTACCTGAGATAAACAAACCGATAAATTTCAAAGGGGCAGTCGGAAAATATATAGTGGAAACAAAAGCCGAAAAAAATAATTTCAGTACGGATGATGCCGGCAAATTTGTGGTGGTTATAAGCGGCGAAGGTAATTTGCAGATGATAAATGTACCTGAAATTACCTGGCCGGAAGGTATAGAAGGTTATGATTGCAAAATAACTGATGATTTATATAAAGGGACGGTACCCGTAAGTGGAAGAAAAATATTTGAATTCCCGTTTACCGTTGCACGGCCTGGTACCTTTGTTATTCCGGCTTTTGATTTTTGTTTTTTTGATAACCGTGAATCTAAATACAGAACAGTAGCAACTAATCCTCTGCAGATCACTGTAACTAAAGGAACAGGAAAACGACCTGAAATAATTTCAAATGGAAACAGCCAGGTAAAAGATTCTGTTATAGCGAGGTTTTTTAATAACCGGCTGCGGGTGGTAAGCCTTATCGCTATACTTATTATAGGAAGTTTAATATTCTGGTTGAAAAGGGATACTAAAAAAGAAAAACTTAGTAAGGCTCCTGTAATTGTATTTGAGGAAACCGGTGCAGAAGATAAACCTGCTGAAGAAATTATACTGGGGCAGTTTAATCATTTAAAAATGGCTGAGGCCAGCCTCCAACGGGAAGATGCCCGCCCGGATGACTCGGCCGGACGGGGAAAATCTTTTTATATTGAATTGAACCAGGCTTTTAAGAGTTACCTGTCAAAAAAACTTTCTATTCCGCCTGAAGAACTGAATAAGAAGAATATCAGCGAACAATTGGATAAAATAGGTGTTACCCATGAAACTTCCATTCAAGTACACCGGTTAATGGATGAAATAGAATGGAATTTATATACTCCTTTTGCAGAAAATGAGAAGATGAAAGGCATTTATGAAAAGGCCAGTGAATTGATTCAGTTGCTGAATACATACCGTAATCAGGAAAATGTAAATTTATAACCAACGCCTCTTACTGAATGAAAATATTCAGGGTCCCTGCTGTCTTCTTCAAAATACTTGCGGAAATTGAGAATGAAGTTATCAATGGTCCGTGTAGTGGGATAAACATTATAACCCCAAACTACCTGTAATATCTTTTCCCGGGTTACTACTTCATTCTTATTTTCAATTAAAAGCTTCAGCAACATCAGTTCTTTTTTGGTAAGGGTGATTTTTTCCCCGCTCTTTGTAAAAGCTTCTGATGCTTTAAAATCAATTTTATTTTTTCCAAAACTATAAATATCCGGTAAGGGCTGTTTGGCACTCAGGCGTTCACTTTTACTGATGAGGTTATTTACCCTTATTAATAATTCTTCCAGGTTAAAGGGTTTGGTCAAATAATCATCGGCACCTTTTTTTAACCCCAGCACACGGTCAGCACTGCTGTTTTTTGCACTGAGTATGAGAATGGGAATATCAGGGTTACTTAACCTTATCGTTTCACAAACAGTAATGCCATCTACCTCCGGAAGCATAACATCCAGGATTATTAAATTAAAATATTCTTTCTGTACGGTTTTTAATGCTTCCGCACCGTCATAGGCGCTGGTAATTTCATAACCTTCCAGTTCCAGGTTTAGCTTTAAGGCTTCCTGCAGGTTTTCTTCGTCTTCAACTAATAATATTGAGAATTTTTTACCGGGCATGTATAAAGCTAATGTATTTCAATATATGAATTAAAGGTAACCGTAAAAATGGTGCCGGCGGGTAAATTGTCTGTCACACCAATAGTTGCATTATGCTGTTCAGCAATTTTTTTAGATAAGTAAAGCCCAAGCCCGGTACCCTTTGCAGCTTTTGTAGCCGGATTTCCGATACGATAAAATTTATTAAATATTTTATCTCTTTCTGCTGCAACAATACCCTTGCCGCCGTCTTTTACCCGCAGGAGGATTTTACGATCTGCTTCCGATAACAAAACCGTTATTGGTGTTTCTTTCGGACTGTATTTTATGGCATTATCTAAAAGATTATTTGTCAGCATCTGTAATAATAACCTGTCACCATTAACAAAGATACCTTCAGCAATGTTTCTTTTTATTTCATGCTTGGGATAACGGTTTGTAAAGTCCTGCACACATTCTTTTATTAATTCACTGAAATTCGTTTCTTCAAATGTAATATGGTAACCACCCGCATCTATCTGGGATGAGAGTAACATATTGTTGCATAAAGTATTCAACCGGTTGGTTTCCTCTAACGTGATTTGTAATAATCTTTGCTGCTGTTGTTCATCTAATTTTCTTTTTTGCAGGGTTTCTAAATTCAGCATAGCAACCGCAATAGGGGTTTTTAACTCGTGGGTAAGGGCGATCATAAAATTTTGCTGTAGCTGGCTGTTCTTTAACCGGCGCCTTACTCCCCTGAAAACAAATACGGCACCAGTAATGATCAAAAGAAAAAAAGTAATGCCTTCGCCCATATACTGGGCTGTTTTTCTTTTTTCAAGAGACCGGATCTTAATTAGGGCTACCGGGTAATTAATGTCCGTTTTATTCAGCTGCTGCAATTCATATTGTGCCATTTGATTATTTAACCGGTTAAGTGCAATATACCACCAGATCAATGCCGCCAGGATATAAGCCAGCAGGAACCAGTACAAAATAAAAATGGAACGCAATTTATTTGTTTTGTTGGGCATAATAAAAGTTCAGCAAAGGTATGATGCAATCGATAATGGGAATAAGCAATTAGTAAGGTTCAATTTCTTTTATCCAGGCCCCATGATAACTTATTACGGAGTGTTTGAAGGAAATTGTTTTCATTCAGGCGGATAAGGTTTATATCAAATTTTTCTTTTCTTACCGCTAACTGAATTTCTTTGGTAACCACTTCTCTGCGGCTGTCTAAGGAACATAAAAACCCATCTGTTCTTCCTTCCACTGCAAAGGAAATAATATTATTGTCGGGTACCACTATGGGGCGGATATTTAAATTATGGGGCGATACCGGTGTGATAACAAAACTGCCGCTGTCAGGGAAAACAACAGGGCCATTACAACTTAATGAGTAACCGGTTGAACCGGTTGGAGTAGCTACTATTAAACCGTCTGCCCAATACGTATTTAAAAATTCACCATTTAGATAGGTATGAATTTTTATCATGGGTGAAGAATCTTTTTTGTGAAGGGTAAACTCATTTAAAGCATAAGGCACTTCTTCAAAAAGCGGGATGTCTGCATCTAAATGTATCAGCGTTCTTTTATCCAGTATATAGGTCCTTTCAACAAGAGCCTTTACAGCGATATGCAGATCTTCTCTGCCGATATTTGCTAAAAACCCAAGCCGGCCATAGTTAATGCCAACCACCGGTATGCCACTGTCTTTAACAAAAGTGACGGTATCCAGCAGGGTTCCATCACCGCCTAAACTCATAATAAAGTCTATACTCTCATCCAGGTCGTCAGAAGAATTAAAAGTGGAATACTTTGTCCTGATATCTATGGAAGAATAAAACTGGTTAAAAAAATCCTGGTAAAATACCGGTTCCACATTATTTGAAGCCAGTTCATCCAGCAGCTGCAGAATATCCTGGTGTTGGTTATCCTTAATGCCCCGGCTGTAAATTGCTATTTTCATTTTTGTAATACGAAATTAAATTTCGATGACTAAGGTTTTAAAAACCAGATTGACTATGTAAAAATAAACCGTTTTCCTTTAATTGGTTAAAACTGTATTCAATCCTCAGGTTTATGTCATACAAGGTAAGAATATCTATGCCAAATCCGCCGGAATAGAGAAAACGGTTATTCAGGTAAGTGTATGTTGTTTTTTTATTATAAGCATATCCAACATCAGCATATGTCTTTCCAAAAATGGTGAATGGTATTTTTGTAAGAATTTTTGGAAAGAGCGGAAATGGAATATTAAATGCAATAATTTTTTTCTTTACAGTAGACCTTGCCAGGCAGGTAACTACCCCGTCAATAACATAATATTCCAGCCCCCGGAGATAGTTTTCTCCATAACCAAGGCCCCGTTGGTTGATATAAGCCTGTTCAAAGGGCAGTTTTATTTTCCCGATCAATTGAATACTACAGTACCAGCCTTTCCTTATATCAAAATATTTATTCCAACCAGCTTCCATCATTAACATATTTATTCCGCCGGTAAAACCCAATCCTCTTTTTTGTACTGTAAAATAGACGGCCTTGCCTGTTAATGGATAGGATACATTATTTACATTGGAATATTGAAGAATATACGCAAGATCAATGATGTCTTTTGAACTAACAGGATCATTAAAATAGCTGGGGTTGTACTTAGCATTAATTATGGAATCATCTACTTTTTGGTGCGAATAACCAATAGAGAAAATATGTTTTTTAAACAAACCTTTACGGATTGTATAAGCTGCTGTAGCATATGCGGTGTTCCTGGTAAAATCATCCTTTTTGTAAAAAAGGACTTTATTGCCTGAATCGGTTTTATAAGGAGTCTCCCTGTTCTGTGAATAGCCGGCACCAATGCCAAAACCATTGTTCAATGATGAATTGCTGTAGGGATTATTATAGTAGAAAGAAATATTCCTGGTATAACCACTGATCAAATAAATACGCAATTGGTCTCTGCGGCCACTCAGATTGTAATGGACAAATTTTATTCCGTAGTTCACCCGTTCTAAACTGGCATTTTGTGTTTTTATCCAATCATTGAAATTTCTGTCCACGAGTTGAAATTGGGGTACAGGGTATAGATACCAACGCTCAGTTACCTTAACGGTAATATTGACATGAAAACTATCAAATGCAATCAGTTCCATACTAACTTCATTAAAGAGGGTAGTATTGTAAACCTGGCGTCTGGCCTGTTCCAGTTCATTTCGCAACTCCGAAATGACCAGCGAGTCGCCTTTTTTAAATTGAATTTCACGGTAAACAATATAGATCTTGGTTTTTTTTGTACCGGTAATAAGTAAACTGTTTACACAAACTTTTCGGTTAGAGTCCGTTGGTAACAGGGTAATGCCTGTTAATGTAATAGTAGCTGGTTTTGGTTTTTGTGCATGGGAAAAAAAAGGGATTAGAAGAATAAGGAAGCAACAAATTATTTTTTTCAAGTCCGTCATTACTTCAATACTTTTGCTTCACTGCTGAAAACTTAAAACGTTACAGTTTAAAAAAATGAGCCCTTAAATATCCAGGTAATTCATCAGGTGGCGGTAGTTACTGTGAATTTCATTTTCAAAATTTTCGTTACCAAAATAATAGATAACATCAAATTCATACCGCTCAAAAGTTGCCACTATTGCCGAAATTTCTTTTTTATTAATATGGAGGGTAACTGTGAGCATACCTGTTTCTGCATGTACCGTTGTATTCAGGTGAAGTATAGTTGCATCATTGCTTTCAACAATCCGGCTGATCTCAGAAATCGCAAACTGGCTGCGTTCCATTTCCAGTACAATAATACCGCCTAGTTCATTAGTGCCGGCAAAATTGCCGATAGTTTTTAAAAGGTCATTAGTGGTGATCACTCCCATCAGTTCATTTTCTTCATTAATAACGGGTACTACGGTGCTTTCAATTTGGTTACTGCAGGTAACGGCATTTAAAAAATGTTCATTATCATGTACAGCAGCCTGTTTAAATGTATCCCGCATTAATTCTATGGGCATTTTGGGTTCATCCTGGTCCAGCAGGTCATCTTCACTTACAAGACCAAGAAATATATCATTTTCTACCACCGGCAAGTGAGTTACCCTGAAGTCGCTGATAAGCTTCAATGCCTTACTTACCGAATCCTTAAGTTGTAATCTGGGTATATTGTTATTGATAAGTTCAATGGTTAACATATAACTGGTTTAGGTTTTTTACAGCTATGATAATAACGTGGATTATTTATTTAAAGTATAAGAGCAAATTTTTTTATTAAACTATTGCCGGGGCGTTTTTAATTTCATTAAAAATACGTCGAGCAGCCTGTTAAATTCTTCAGGTACTTCCATCATGGGCGCATGGCCGCATTTATCAACAAAATGTAATTCGCTGTTTGGAATTAACCGTTGAAATTCTTTGGCAACAAAGGGTGGTGTGATCGTATCATTGTTTCCCCAAATAAGGCAAGCGGGTTGTTTGATCTGGTTTAATTCTTCGCCCAGGTTATTCCTTATGGCACTTTTTGCAAGTGCAATTATTTTTATCACTTTCATCCGGTTATTGGTAATTTCAAAAACTTCATTTACCAGGTCTTCTGTTGCCATAGCCGGGTCGTAAAAAGTGAGTCCGGTTTTTTTGCGGATATATTCCTTATCTCCACGTTTGGGATAAGTATCCCCCATGCCATTTTCAAATAGGCCTGAACTGCCGGTAAGGATAAGCGATTTAATGTGTTCGGGATTTTTTAAAATATGTACTAATGCTACGTGGCCGCCGAGTGAATTTCCCAATAAATGAATATTATTATAATTGCGGTGTTCGATGAAACGATGTACAAATTTTTGTAAACCGCCAACCGAAGTATGTAACAGGTCCAGGTCGAGCAACGGCAATAACGGAACAATTACTTTGTTTGTTTTTCGAAAATGCTCAATAAGAAACTGAAAATTGCTTAAGGCCCCGAATAAACCATGTAACAATAACAACGGTTCGCCATCACCCTCTTCAATAAATTTAAATTTCCCGTCTTGTTTTATTTCGTAACTCATCCTTTAATACAAATTGTTAATAGTTAACTGCCACATTAGCTTATACGTATTAAGCAGCGATTCGGGCTAAAATTACGTTAAATAAAATAATGCCGGAAATTAATGCGGAATTTTGTTCGGGATCGAATTAAA
Organism: Chitinophagaceae bacterium; assembly: GCA_031414035.1. GTDB lineage: Bacteria > Bacteroidota > Bacteroidia > Chitinophagales > Chitinophagaceae > Ferruginibacter. Next base: position 38,766 of record JANOGE010000062.1, read on the forward strand.
AAAGCGATCAAGTTCGGTAAACATTTCCTTAAAAAAAGGGATAATTTTTCCAAAACCATCAATTACTTCCGGCCCAAAGGGCTGTATAAAATTATAGGTTTGGGAAGATTGTATGAAAGCGGTCTGAACCAATTGCAGCTTTTCGGCATAAAATATGAAAATGCTGAAGATAATGATATAAAGTACTGCATATAAAATTATTCCAACTATGCGGTTGAGCCAGCCCAGCATTACAGCCTGAACCGCTTTTTCTATTAATTTTCCACCCAGCCTTACCAATAAGCACACCCCAAAAAAAATAAGCAGAAAGGCAATAAAGGGGAGCCATTTGGCCGAAACATGTATACTGTCTTTTAAATATACAGCTACTGCTGTTGATAATTTTAATGCAGCAGCCAGACCAATAATAAATGCAATAATCGAAAAAACAGCAATGATCATTCCTTTTTGATAACCTTTAATTATGGCCAGCAGGATCAGGACTGCAAAAATGATATCTATCAGCATATAAACTGTTATCCTTTTTCCGGTTAATGTCTCCGTTTGTTTTGTCATATAGAAGTACGAAGCATCTTCTCAAAGATTTCTACTGCCTTGAAATGGTAAAATGAAAAACAGCCGTTTTAGCCAGGCTATGAATTAACCGGCAAGTAATTCTTTTACTATTGTGCTGATTGTTTTTCCATCAGCCAGGCCGGCTAATTGTTTGCTGGAAACACCCATTACTCTGCCCATATCGGCCGGTGCAGATGCTCCGGTATCTGCAATTATTTTTTTTATTATTTCTTTAAGCTCTGTACCGCTTAATTGTTTGGGTAGAAATTTTTCAATCACTGCCATCTCTTCCCTTTCTTTTAAAGCAAGATCTTCCCGTCCCTGCTTTTCAAAGATGTCCAGCGAATCCTTTCTTTGCTTCATCATCTTCTGTAAAAATTTCTGTTCAGTTGCATGATCAATTTCACCTCCGGCACCCGGTTCGGTTTTTGCCTTAATGATCTCTGCCTTTATGGAACGAAGGGCACGCAAAACGCCTTCATTCTTTGCTTTCATAGCCTCTTTCATTTCGGTCATTACCAGTTGTTCTAAACTCATGATTGTATCTTTTAATGTTTAAGTTAATGAAATCAGGAATTGGTAATTAGTAATAGGGAATTAGGTTAACTCCTTTTAATTTACAGTCACTCCCAATTACTGATTCCAAAATCAAATTCATTTTAGCCCTGTTCCTTCAATTGTATTGCCCTGAATTTATCAAAAAATGCTTTGGCAAATTCTTTCATATCATCACTCATTTCCTGTTGTTGAGTGGCTCTTTTAAATGTATCGGCCATACTCATCAGCATCTGGTAATAAAAGTCGGCCATTTCATCTATCATCATATCCTTGGTCCAAAGATCAATACGCAGTGCTGTTTTATCAGTGCCGTCCCAAAAAGCCACACTCATGGCTTTGGCCTTTTGTACCATATTAGCCGTACTGTCGCTGGCTACCCAGTTTATTTGCTCCGGTACTTTATTGGGGTCCAGCAGTACGTCAATTTTTATTGTAGATTGATTCATAATTTGTTTTATGGGGTTTAACCATAGTGCTTTTCGTTTGTGAGCAGCAAAATTAACTGAAATTAGTTATTGATGGCCTTTAAGACAGATCGCCATAGCAAATCAGCTGTTTTATCCCATTGGTAAAGTTGTACCTGGATCTTACCGGCTTTTACAAGTTCTTTTGCTATATGTTCATCTTTAAAAACCAACATCATTTTTTCGGCAAAGTCTTTAACGTCTCCAGGATCAAAATACAGTGCAGCATCACCACAAAGTTCGGGTAAAGCGCCTGTATTACTGGTGATTACCGGAACTTCACATTGCATGGCCTGTAGGGGATACCGGGCAAAATCGTCATATAAAACAGGATAAACTATTGCGTAAGCAGCGGCTGTTATTTTTGCCAGAACTTTTTTTTCGGGATTTTCCAGCACCCTGACCTCATTTCTATATTTAAATGTTTTCAAATCGGTATTGAACTGTTCATCAGGTTTGCCGGCAATTATTAATATCATATTGCTCTTCTGTCTTTTTTTAAAAAAAGAAAAAGCCTTTAAAAGACCGACCAGGTTATATTGATGTTTTGTGCTTCCGGGGCATAAAAAATATTCTTTGCTATCGCTGTATTTTTCTTTGATGATCTCTTTTTCTTCCAGCCTTACAGGTTTAAAAATTTCATCGACTCCTCCGTAAATTACA
>JANOGE010000063.1:0-4388 GCA_031414035.1 Chitinophagaceae bacterium
CTGTCTTCAAATAAAAATCAATGGCCCGCTTATTACCGGTCCAGGTGTATAACCATATACCCGATTGTTTATTTTTTCCTGCCACTCCGATATTGAAATTCAAAAGTTCAAGACCTAATTTCAAACCGTAAAATTCCTTGATTAAATAGATCCGGTCCAGCTTGGTTACATTTGCTGCTTTAATACCGGGTTCCATTGTATTTAAGATGATTTTAGAAAACCCAACCGGCTTTCCATTGTAACTGATGATGTGGTAAATATTATCCGGATCAGTAAGTTCTTTCCTGATCGCATCGTCATTATAATTCTTCTCCAGGTAAGCATTCAGATTGTCTGCTGAAGTGCTTTCCCGGTGAGCTTCTTCTACGGCTACCTTACCAATGGCAACGATAGGTTGGTAGTCTTCTTCCGTTGCCTTTTTAACTGAGATCATGTGAATAATTAATTGTTGTAGACTAGTGATAAAGGTAAAGACTTATACCAATTTTGCAAATTAGGGACACAGTCCGGCAGATTTAAATGGCATCAAGTGATCCCCTAAACTGTACGTTTATGATTTAATGATTTGGGGAGGGAACACTTGCGCTAGATTGGGGGGAAGAATTTACAGTGGGAGTAATGGAAAAAAACTGATGTTTACTAAAAGAATCAGCAACTGTGCAAAAGATAATATAGCTTTTTTACCAAATTGGATATTTTTGCATTACTTTAAATGTGTTAATAAATGATTAATTGAAAATGAATTCTTTTTAAACAAAATTTTTTTTATGAGAAAATTACCTTTTTTAAGAAAAATTGTCACAATTTTTTTTTCAGTGCTGTTCTCATCAGTTTTAAATGCACAGGTTACCACTGCAACTATTGCTGGTGAAGTGAAAAACAGCAAATTGCAGCCCGTGGCTGGGGCATCTGTAACTATCGAATTTTCCGAAGCAGGTTTTAAGCAAACCATTGCAACCCGTTCCGATGGCCGCTTTACTTTGCCAAATTTAAGGGTTGGAGGGCCTTATAAAATAACAGTAACTAATGTTGGTTACGAGCCGGTAGTTACAGAAAATATTATGCTGGATCTTGGGCTCAATAATACGATTGAATTTACCATGCGGGAATCGGGTAAGGCACTGGAGAATGTGACCGTAAAAGCGGCGGGGTCAAGATTAATAGATGACCGTAAAACCGGGGCATCTACAAATATTAATAACAGGCTTATAAGAACGTTGCCTACCATTTCCCGTTCGGCCGATGATTATTTAAGGCTTACACCTTCAGCTTCGGCAAACTATAACGGTATTTCCTTTGCCGGTCGTAACGGGCAATACAATAATTTTTCACTGGATGGAGCTGTATTTAATAACCCCTTCGGGCTGGATGCACCAACCCCGGGCGGACAAACAAATGCTCAACCCATTTCGCTTGATGCCATTGACCAGATACAGGTTAATATTGCCCCTTACGATGTAACGCAGGCGGGCTTTACAGGTGCAGGCGTAAATACAGTTACAAAATCGGGTACCAATAAATTCAGCGGTACCATCTATGGTTTTTTCCGTAACCAGGGCCTTACCGGAAAAAAAATTGACAAAGTAAACCAGCCTATTACCGATTTAAACCAGGTGCAGGCAGGCTTTGCATTAGGCGGGGCTATCATTAAAAATAAACTGTATTATTTTGTAAGTTTTGAAACAGAACAGCGCCGTGATGCTGCAAGCAGTTACGAAGCAAGGAATGCAGGCAATGCGGGTAAAACTTCTACATCAAGAGTATTGGAATCAGACATGCTGGCTGTAAGATCTATCCTGAAAACCAGGTTTGGTTATGAAACCGGCGATTACCAGGGTTTCAGCCATAAACAAACTAATTACAAATGGCTGTATAAAATAGATTGGAACATCAATTCCATTCATAAACTGTCGTTTACCTATAATGGGCTGGATGCCAAAAAGGATAAACCGGCGCATCCCAGCGCCATTGGCCGCAGGGGGCCAGATTATACCACTTTGCAATTCCGCAATTCAGGTTACGAGATCGTAAATAAACTTCAATCATTCAGTACAGAATTAAAATCGAATTTTAATGGCAAATATGCCAATAAACTAAGATTGGTTTATACTACTTTCCGAGATAAAAGAAATCCTTTTTCAACACCATTCCCTGTTGTTAATATTTCAAAATTCGGCTCCCGCTATATTGTGGCAGGGCACGAACCTTTCTCTATTTACAATCGTTTGAATCAGGATGCAATTCAGGCAACCAACGATTTTAATGTTTATTTAAAGAACCATACGCTAACAGCGGGTATTTCTTATGAATCGTTCAAATTTGCAAATTCATTTAATCTTACCGGCTACGGCCCAACATTATTTGGCGATATTGATATACAAACATTTAAAGACTCTGTTCCCGTTGGTGGTGCCGTGGTTTTTGGTGCTTACCCGCTTGATGTTGATGTGAACTATGCCCGTAACCGGGCAGTTGCTGATAAATGGAGCTGGTATTATGTAACTGTTGCCCAGTTATCGGGTTACCTGCAGGATGAATGGCAGGCAACTAAAAACCTTAAGGTTACCCTGGGATTAAGAATTGATAAGCCATTGTACAGCAATGCCAGTATTAAAAGTGCTGACTTTAACAACGACGGAACATTTAAGGGAACATATACCGAAGGAAGCCCTACCGTTCAGAACAATGATAACCTTATCTTATTTGATGCTGATGGAAGGCCTGTTACCAATGGTGCCGGTAAGCAGCTTGATAATAATAAACTGCCCAGCGGCAAGCCGCTGTTTTCGCCACGCCTTGGTTTTAACTGGAACGTGAAAGGAGACAGATCGATACAGCTTAGAGGCGGTACCGGTTTATTTACCGGCCGCTTTCCTTTTGTATGGATAGGTAACCATATTGGTAACCCCTTCAGTTTCTTCTATAATGCTACAGACCGTAATTTTAAATGGCCACAGGTATGGAGAAGCAATCTGGGTACCGATTTCAGAATTAAAACCGGAACGGTTTTCTCCATTGACCTTTCATATACTAAGGATATAAATGCCATGATTGTGCGTAACTATAAATTGGGTACACCAACCGGTACTTTAAATGCCGGTACCGGCGATAACCGTAAAATTTACACGGCTGCCAACCAGGGCACCGCAAATGCCTATGTATTTACCAACGATAAATCGGGTTACCAGTTTAATGCCAGCTTACAGGCAATACATAATTTTAAGAACGGATTGTACGTGATGGCAGGGTATAATTATTTAAAAGCTGAGGATGTAAGTTCAATTTCTGCAGAAATATCAAGCGATGCGTTTGACCGGAATCCCATTTTAAACAACGCCAACAAACCAGAACTAAGTCCTTCTTTGTATGGCAATACACATCGTTTTATTGTAGCATTGTCAAAGAAATTTGAGTATGGAAAAGAAAAGCGTTATGGTACCACCATTTCTTTATTCGGAAACTGGAGTTCCGGAAACAGGTACGCTTATGTATATGGCGGCGATATTAATAATGATGGTACGGGTTCTAACGATCTGATGTATGTGCCTACCAGCACCGAAATCGGTGTTATGAATTTTGCTCCTTTTACCGATGTAAACGGAAATGTACAAAGTGCAGCTACCCAACGTACTGCATTGGAAAACTTTATCCGCCAGGATAAATATTTAAATGGCAGAAGAGGAGAATTCACCGAAAAATATGGAGCTGTATCACCCGGTTTCAGCCAGGTTGATTTAAGGATATTGCAGGATTTTAAAATTAAAGCCGGAAAGTCGGTAAATACTTTCCAGTTTAGTATAGATGTACAAAACCTGGGAAACATGCTTAGCAGTAAATGGGGTGTTCGTAAATATGCCACTAATACAGGTTATTACCAGCCTTTATCGGTAGGCCTTGCTGGTAATGTACCTACTTACCAGTTTGATCCCTCACAAACCCAAACCTTTGCATCCAGCCCCGAACTGATTTCACGCTGGCAGGTTCAGTTTGGTTTGCGGTTTATTTTTTAAAGATAAATTTTGCATTAATGATAATGGCCGCTTTTTTGAGCGGCCATTATTATTGAATGGGCAGGGGTAAGCATTGCGTTTGGGATTCTGCGATTATCTTTTCGAGGACTGGATTTCAGTGTGTTATATGCTGCGAAAATTCAACTTCAATAAATTTATTCAACATTTGTTTTTCAAAATCCGGACACAGTCCGGCAGATTTAAAACGGCATCAAGTGATCCCGTAAACTGTACATTTATGATTTAATGATTTGGGAAGGGAACACTTGCGCCAGTTGGATATCTGCGCCAGTTGGTCAAAAAACATACAGCTAACTCCATTGGCACAGATACACCAACGCAACTTTACCGGCGCTGCATATCTGCGCCGGTTGGGCC
>JANOGE010000064.1:0-12387 GCA_031414035.1 Chitinophagaceae bacterium
ATTTACACCAAATAAGTTTTCCAGGTCTCTTTCTACATAGCTGCGGATGAATGCCTGCATCCATTGCTGTGCCGCAGCATCTGTTTTTGCTAAAAGCGGCTCCGGAAAACCACCACGAAACCAATGGCTGTTGTACGAAATGTTTTTCGGAAGTTCTGTTGTTGCTACCGGCGTTAATTCGGTATAGGCAATACGCCCTGCCAGTGTTTCAGAAACCCCTTTTACCAGTGATGGCGATGCAGAACCCAGTAAAATAAAGCGACCCGGTTTACGGTATTCGTCAATTAGAGGGCGGAGTACCTGAAATAATTCAGGCATCAGTTGTACTTCATCTATTATCACCGTTTTACCCTGCTGGCTTTGCAGGTAACTATAGGCATCTGCCAGGCGGTTACGGTCAGCAGGCTTTTCCATGTCTAAGTAAATGACAGTATCCTTACGCCCTGCTGCCAGTTGTTTTGCCAGCGTGGTTTTACCCACCTGCCTGGGCCCCAGTATGGCCACTGCCGGAAACTGTTTCAGTAAACTGCTGATATGTGCCTGAAGTTGCCTTTTGATCATATAGCAAATGTAAAAACTATCCCCGAAAATCCAAAATATATATTTGGATTTTCGGGATTTACTGGTTAACCGGATATTTGCTCAATAACCCCGAAACCAGCCCTTACCTGATAAAATACACAGCTGCAGTAAAGTTGCTGTAAGGCATATCAGAAAGTATTTTATACAATGGCCGATGTACATAAAAAACCTGCAAAAGAACATGGCGCACAGCATGCTTATTTATGGTTTAGCAGATTGAGTTTGCCATCCGCTATTGTTATATTTGTACCTGCTAAATACAACGTATGCGTATAAAAATAATTTTAAGTTTCACAGGTATGCTGATCTCTTGTTATGCTGCCGGCAGCGATAACCACAACCCGGCAAAAAATAACAGTAACAGCATTGATACCTTATTACCTCCTGTGGAAACACAACAACCAAATGCTGATTATAAACCTGCTTTTGCAGGACAAACCAGAGTTGCGGGCGTAAAAACAAAAACCGCATATAACGTTGAAAAATTGGCTGAGAATATTGGAATACCCTGGGCGGTAACTCCGCTGCCGGATGACAGGTTACTGATAACAGACAAAAAAGGGTTCATGCAGATCTTTGATGCCAACGGAATCTTTGTAAAAAAGATAACCGGTTTTCCAAAAGTGGATTATATCGGGCAGGGTGGTATGCTGGATGTAGCGCTTGATCCAGATTACAGCCGCAATAAAATGATCTACTGGTCGTACGCCGAAAAATATGATGGGGGTAACCTGATGGCCGTTGCCAAAGGGCGGCTGGATGAAGCCGGCTCAACCATACAGGACCCGGTGGTTATCTTCAGGGCCACGCCGGCATTGAGCAACGGATTTCATTTTGGATCAAGGTTGATCTTTGATAAGGACGGATCCCTTTTTGTAAGTACCGGTGAACGGTCCATCATGCTGGGCAGACCGCAGGCACAGTTGCCGGGATCGGGTTTGGGAAAGATATTTAAAATGACCAAAGATGGTAAACCGGCACCGGGCAATCCTTTTATAGATCAAAAAGATGCCATGCCGCAGATTTATGCCTATGGCATCCGCAATTGCCAGAGCCTGGATATACACCCGGTAACCGGCGAACTTTGGGAAGCAGAATTTGGCCCCCGTGGCGGCGATGAAGTGAATATTATACGCCCCGGAAAAAATTATGGCTGGCCGGTTATAACTTATGGGCTTGAATACAATGGTAAAAAAATAGGCGATGCCATACAACAAAAACAAGGCATGGAGCAACCGGTATATTATTGGGATCCTGTGCTCTCCCCCGGCGGCATGGCTTTTTACAAAGGCAATGCCATACCCGAATGGAAGAATAACCTGTTCATTGGCGGCCTCAGCAGCCAGCACATAGCCCGCCTGGTGATTGAAAACAATAAAGTGGTTGGCGAAGAAAGATTATTGGCCGGCAGGGGCGAACGTTTCCGGGATATTGCTTACAACAAAGATGTGCTGTATGCAGTAACCGATGGGGGAAGTTTGTACAGGATAAGTAAGCAGTAATTGCTGTTTATTTTCATCAATAACCTATCTCCATTTTTGGCAGGTACCGGGCTGTAAAACAAATTTGTATTTAATATGGCAGATGTACATACAAAGAAGCAACGCAGTTATTATATGCAGCAGATACGCTGCAAAAAAACCTTCCCGGGAACATAATTTTTCCCGGGGATTGTAAAAAGAGTTTAAGATATTGACATACTGATCTGGCAATTCAAGATGTAAAATCCCGGCAATTTCCGGGAAAAACAACTTAACTTATTTAACAGGTGTAGTTATTTTAGGATTGGATATCACAATTTGTGATACCCAATCCTAAATGGTAAACTATGCCTGATAGCGCTAAAATGCTCATTATCCCTGATGAGCTGGTGATGAATAAAATCTATCTTATCCGTGGACAAAAAGTTATGCTGGATTTTGATCTGGCAAAACTATATTCAACTGAAGCCAAGCGCCTGAAGGAAGCGGTAAGAAGAAATGTAGATAGATTCCCTGATGATTTTATGTTTCAGCTTACAAGGGATGAATACAAAATCTTGAGGACGCAAATTGCGTCCTCAAGTTGGGGTGGCACAAGGTATTTGCCCTTGGCCTTTACAGAGCAAGGCGTAGCCATGCTCTCCAGCGTATTGAACAGCCCGACTGCCATCAGCGTAAATATCCAGATCATTCGGGTGTTCACCAGAATGAGGGCCCTGATACTAACCCATAAAGACATTTTACTGAAACTGGAAAAAATGGAAAGGAAAATGGGCAGCCACGATGAACAGATAGCGCTGATCTTTAGCTATCTGAAAAAATTATTGAATCCGCAACAGCAGCCCCGGCAGCGGATCGGGTTTAGAAGGAAGGATGAAAAGGAATGATAAATACCGGGGCCGCAAAATAAAGTTCACAAAAAGAGAACTTTTAAAAAAGTAAACGTATTTTTGGCATGAAAGTTCATTTAATAAGAAAAGAAACCATTGAAGCATTTGCCCGGCTTAATTCACAAAGCAGAACCGCATTGGAAGAATGGCTGGCCAAGGTAAAAAAAGCAGACTGGGAAAAACCTGCAGATATGCAAACAGCATTCAGAACTGCTGATTTACTTGGTAAAGGTTCTGCCAGGATAGTCTTTGATATTGCCGGCAATCACTACAGGATGATCTGTAAATACGGTTTTGGTGATAAACAAATTCACCTGTTTGTTTGCTGGTTGGGAACCCATGCAGCCTATGACAAACTTTGTGACGGTAATGAGCAGTACACAATAAGCATTTATTAAAATAATTTTTATGGCAACGCTTAAATACAGGGTAATTACAAGCAAAACTCAATACAATCAGTATTGCGATGTACTGGAAGAATTTGTGTTTTCCGGTTTAAAAGACCGGGATACAAAAGACGAAATTGAATTACTTACTTTATTGATAGAAAAATGGGATGAGGAACATAACAGTTTTGAAGATGTGGACCCCATCCGTTTAATTCGTTCCCTGATGGATGATCATAACCTGAAAGCAAAAGACCTGTGTGATCTGCTGATGGTAAGCAAAGGGTACGTTTCTGATATACTCAATTACAAGAAAGGCTTATCGAAGGACAGTATCCGTATTCTTTCAGAAAGATTCAAATTGAACCAGGAAGCATTTAACAGGCCCTATAAATTAGCCATACCCGGAAAAAAATTAGCTGTATCTCACAACAAAGCCGGTAACTATGAAAAGCACCCGTTTTTTGTAAAAAAAGCCAATGCCGCAAAAGCGCTGTTAAAGACAGTTGGCTTACCTAAAAAACTGGCAAAAGCCAAGTGATCTTAGCTGAATAAATGATTTGAGAAGCATCAACAACCGTCTTTACATTTCTGAATTAAAGAATTTCTGCAATAAGGCTTTAGCTTTGTAGTATGACCGAAGTACTCAATAAAGCCACAAGGAGCTATAACATGAGCCAAAGCCAATTTTGGCAAATAAGATCAATCTTTCTTTTTAATCACTTTTGTTAGTTTTTTCTCCTCTGTTTTTAATTTACGTTGCAGTTTTTTTACGTCTTCGGCAGCCAGTAATTTTTCAGGCTGTACTCCCCTTTCTTTAAGCATTTTTCTTACTGCGCTGTTATTATCAACATGTTCTTTGCTGATAGCTGTATCGCCTTTCAGGCCTTTTTCAATAACATTATGGCTGGTGAGTTCGGTAGCAAAGTCTTTAGCTTTTATAGTAAGCGTTGGTAAAAAATCAGCCAGTGGCCGGTTGGCAGGCACGCCTAATTTCCGTTTCATATCATTGGTACTGAAACCACCGAATAATGCTGCATCGCCTTTGGAGCGGATAATGGCAAAGCCCTTTTCATCTACTCCACGTTCGTAAATAATGCCCGATAGTTTTTTCTCCGATCTTGATAATTTTTCTCTTGCTGCTACCCTGGCAACATCCAGTAAGCGTTGCTCAATAATTTCCTGCTTACGGGTTTGAACTGCAAAATAAGTTTGTGCAAAAGCAATGGCTTGTTTGGAGGCATCGCCATTTTGAGCAATTAAGTAACAGGCATAGCGGGTGAGGGCAATATCATCAACTTCCCTTTTGGCAGTTTTAGCCAGCCCAATCATTTTCGTGATATCACGAAAATGATCGGAAACCTTTACCCCGGTATTTTCACATGCCTTTTTTGCTTTATTGACTGCGTTTACAAAATTTTCCCATCGTGTATAACCCAATATAGGCTGCAACTCTCTGGCACTCCAGCATTCAATGCCATTAAAAACATAACAGGCCTGCTCAAACTCCAGAAAAAGCGCTTTAATCAATTCCTTTTTCATAAGGCTTAATTTACAAGACTAAGTTAGCTTATTTAAGCCGGTTTAACTAATATATTTAGTATTTTAGGATAATAAATCAGCCAGTTACTATTTAATTTTTTCTTCCAAATTCGCAGGCGAGTCTCTGCATAGGCTTTGTGTATTGGCATGTCCGCAGGACCCTGTGGGCAGGACTCGACGTTATACGAAGCAATAAATTTTAGCGAGTTGGCTCCAGATCCCAGATCGACGGCGAGTCCTGAGCCTATGCTCGCTGCCCGGCCAGAGACTCGCCTGATAACAGAGAGTTAAAAAAGTAACAGCATGAAGTAGCTTTGCACTATGGCAGATGTGCATACCAAAAAGCAGCGCAGCTATAATAACTTGTCCCGCTAAGGCGGGATGAGCCGGATTAAAGGCAAAGACACCAGGCCCGAAATGCTGGTACGTAAATTTTTGCATGCAAACGGTTACCGTTACAGATTGCATGGCGGCAAACCTGCTGCCGCTAAAGCTTTGGCAGGCAGGCCCGATATTGTTTTACCAAAATACAAAACCGTAATTTTTGTACATGCCTGCCTGCCGGTAGGCAGGGCTGTTTCTGGCATGGCCATGCAAACTGCAATTATTTTACCATACCCAAAACCAGAACCAAATGGTGGACAGATAAAATAAATGATAACATAGCCAATGATACCAAAGCGATAAAAGCTTTGAAGAAAGATGGATGGAAAGTTATTACTGTTTGGGAATGTAAATTGAAACCCGGCTCATTTGAAACCACGCTGATCCGTTTGCTTAGAGATCTGACTGCCTGAAAACCTGTTCAATTTTTAGTTTCTATTTTTTGGCAGAAAGATACTAAATCAAGTTTTAGTTTCTATTTGAGGAGATATGCAAACTACCTTTTCAGCTCAAAGACGAATCTGTAAAATACGGAAAGACCTATATATACAGGAACTACATCAGTATTTTTAATACGCAATAGATCGGGTAGATTATTCATAAACAATAAAGCGGTATGTTCTGAAACATACCACTTAATAATTGTAAAGCAGGCTAACTTTAGGGTATGGCAGATGTGCATACAACAAAGCAACGCAGTTATAATATGAGCCGCATTAAAGGCAAGGATACAAAGCCCGAATTGCTGGTGCGTAAATTTTTACATGCAAATGGATACCGTTACAGATTGCATGGCGGCAAACCTGCCGCCGCTAAAGCTTTGGCAGGCAGGCCTGATATTGTTTTACCAAAATACAAGACTGTAATTTTTGTACATGGCTGTTTTTGGCATGGCCATGCAAACTGTAAATATTTTGTTGTACCAAAAACCAGGGCCAAATGGTGGACAGAGAAAATAAACACTAACAAAGCCAATGATGAAAAAGCAGTAAAGGCTTTAAAGAAAGATGGATGGAAGGTGATTACCGTTTGGGAATGTAAACTAAAGCCTGCTAAGGTTGAGAAAACATTAAACTCACTTCTTAAAAAAATCTCCTGAATTGTTACAGGCAAACTCCTTAACGTGACTTAAAGGCAAATGTACTTTAAGTCACATAAGGTAGTATTGCTGTATGGATATTAAAACCAAAACAGGGCAGCGGATTAAGGAAATACGCACTGAAAAAGGACTCACACAGGAAGCGGTTGCTTTTAAAGCAGTTAGAAATATCCTTTATAGCTTTGTGGCTGGAATTGGCAAAAGCTTTCATAATTACCTTGTTTAACGAAGATATGAGGGTCATCCTCAAAGTTAAAAACACGGTAAAGAAAAAATCTCTTTTCTTTTAATAGGGCAAACTTCCACTCGTTTCTGGAAAAATATATTGGCGTCTCTTTTGCAAGTTTGGTTGTTTTTACTTCAATAAACATATCTTTTCCTGAGGTGGTTTTCGAAAGAATATCAAACCCCATTCCATCGCCTTTTTCCTTTGCTACCCATTCAATTTTATCAGCAAGATTTTCTTTTCCGGCACTTCTTAACCTCCAGCTTTCATAATTAAATACAAATTGTTCTCCCTTTTCTCCAAGTTGCCTGTTATTTTGCTCCTTTTCAAGGAAGTTGGTTTTAATAGGCCGAAAGGAAGGTTCTTTATCTGTTATTTTTGTTTTGGCAGGACTTTTATTATCAATAACTTTTTCAAAGTTTATTTTCTTAATGTTGGTCTTTACTTTTTTATCAGCAAATTTTTGGAATTCTTTCTCAAAAAAGAATTTGTCATTTTCTAAAAAAACAATCACTTCATCTTCCAGTAATTGTTGATAACGAAACAATGGCTTATACCCTTTAATATATGGCAAACCCATATTTGCTAAAACGCCGCTTATATTTTGATGTTTGAATTCAATAGAATTATCCCTGTTAATTAATAGTGGTGACAGCTTTCGCCGGTGGGAAGCTTTGTTGTAAGGAATGGAATCAAGTTCCATTCTAAACATCTCAAAATAATACCTTACAATAATTATTACCTCTTCTTTTGTCCAGTTCATATTTTATGTGTGTACATTAAAGTTATTACTAACGTGACTTAAAAGCAAATGTAAAATCAAATCAGTATTTTAAATTGTGTCTTAAAACATACAAGAATTGTAACAATGGTTACTGAATTTCACTTAAAGCAAAATAAATGTACATACCAACAGCTAAAGGATATTTCTCAGGATGTGGAGGTATGGAATTAGGCATAATGCAGGCAGGTGTGAATGTGATACAGTCGCTTGATTTAGATAAAGAAGCTACTGCCTGCATGAAAATGAATAGCCATTATTTCTCCCATACTATTTTAACTGCCGATATAAAAGACAAAACAGTTTTAGAACAACCACAAACTGATATTATTGTTGGCACATACCCATGTACAAAATATTCTCCTATTGCAGATATCCATGGCACAAGAACTGGTGATGATTTATTTCTACATTTCTTCAGGCATATTGCTATTGAACAACCTGAAATGTATATTGTTGAAAATGTGCCGGGTATGAAAAAGTTTAAAGTGGTAATGGAAGCTATGACTAAACTGCCGGATTATTATGCAAATGTTTTTTGTCCTGTTGATGCTTCATTATGGTTGCCACAGCGCAGAAAAAGATTAATATTAATTGGTACAAGAAGGCAATACACAATTACAGCACCCACGCAAAAAAATAATGTGCGCTCAATAAAAAGTCTGTTAGAAATAAATCCGGAAGTTGCTATACCTGACTATGTGTTAAAAAGAATCAAAGGAGGCTACAGGGATTTTCCAATCATTATTGACCCAGAACTTCCTAATGCAATTGCACCAACTTGTGTAGCCCATTATTCAAAAGACTTAAGCACAAGGCTAGTAAAAGACAAACATTCAAAACATGGTTTACGGCCGTTTTCAATTAAGGAATATGCAAGATTGCAAGGTTTTCCGGATGACTTTAAATTTGAAAATAAAAGAAGTTCGTATCGCCTGATTGGTAATGCCGTACCGGTAGAGATGGGCGAATGGATTGGTATTGAAGCACTGCGGTATTTTAATTAAATACAAACAATTTCTATTCCATAAATAATTTATTTTATCATCCATAACTTTCATATTATTGAAGAATGATAGAATTAGGCCTCTACGAACAACTTATTAATAAGTTAATATCTTCAAAATTGGAGTCGCTTGATGAACACAAGTTCTTCATCAAACAAACAATTTTAGACAAGGAAGAGGCTGCCAAATACTTAGGGCGGTATTTAAGCGCTATAATTCAATATGCACTAAACACTCTGCCAAAAGAAAACAGTTTAGAAAAGCAAATAAAACTTTGCAACAAAATCATTTATTTAATCAGAGACGAAATAAAGGAAAAGGATTTCGAAGAAAATTTATTGGTAACTGAAGGAAAATTATTGTCGGCTATTTTTGCAAAATTTGACGCTCCATTTTCAGATTTAGATAAACATTTAAAAGAAATTACCCCATATACAAGGTTGTCTCAAAGTGAACTATTTACAGGAAGTAATCTAGGTATTTCATTAGAAAGCGAGTTAAAAAAAGAAATTCTATCTGCAGATAAAATTTGCTTTCTCGTTTCATTTATTAAATGGACTGGTATAAGAATTTTCCAAAAAGAATTAATTGAATTTACAGAGTCCGGTAAAGAACTAAATATTATTACTACATCCTACATGGGTGCTACGGATTCCAAAGCAGTTGAATTTTTATCAAATTTAAAAAACACACTAATAAAAGTATCGTATAATACAGATAATGAAAGGCTGCATGCTAAAGCATATTTGTTTTTGAGAAACACGGGCTTTCATACAGGTTATATTGGCTCCTCCAATATTTCGCATTCAGCACTCACAAATGGATTGGAGTGGAACATGAAAATTACTTCTCAGGAGATTAGCCATATAATAGATAAATTTCAAAAAACGTTTGATACATATTGGCAGGATAATGAATTTGAATCTTTTGATAAAGTTAAAGATGTTGAGAAGTTACGTAAGGCATTAAGGAGCCAACAAATTCATGAAACATTAGAAGTAGCCGCATATTTTGATATAACTCCTCACCATTATCAGAAAGAAATTTTAGAAAAACTTGAAGCTGAAAGATTGGTGCATGATCGGTTTAGAAATTTGATAGTTGCTGCAACAGGAACAGGTAAAACTGTTATCTCTGGATTTGATTACAAAAATTTTAAATTAAAAAATAATAAAGCTAGATTATTATATGTTGCACATAGAAAAGAAATTTTACAACAAGCCCAGGCTACTTTTAGAGGCATATTAAAAGACAATAATTTTGGTGAGCTTTGGGTAGACGGAATCATACCTGATAGACATGATTACGTTTTTGCGTCTGTACAAACATTAAATAATCAATTAAACGATTTGCAACTTTCGAGAGATTATTATGACTTCATAATCATTGATGAAGTTCATCACATTGCTGCAGATAGTTACCGACCAATTCTTGAACGGTTTACACCAAAGGTTTTGCTAGGCTTGACAGCAACGCCCGAAAGAATGGACAATAGAAATATTCTGGAAGATTTCTGCAATGTTATTGCGGCAGAAATAAGATTACCGGAAGCTTTGAATAGAAAATTATTATGCCCTTTTCAATACTTTGGAATAACAGATAGTATTGATTTATCTTCAGTACAATGGAGTAATGGTCGTTACGTACCTAGTGAATTAACGAAAATTTATACGAGTAGTGATGATAGAGTTAGGGAAATATTAAACAACCTAGAAAAATACCTTAATAATATTCATGATGTGAGGGCACTCTGTTTTTGTGTTTCCCAAGAACATGCTCAGTTTATGGCAGAAAAGTTCACACTTGCAGGATTAAAATCAGATTTTCTAGTAAGTGACAATTCGAATGAAAGAGAAAACAAAAGAAGAAAATTAAAAAACAAAGAGATTAATTATTTATTTGTTCGTGACATTTTTAATGAAGGTGTTGATATTCCGGAAATAGATACTGCTTTATTTCTTAGACCTACTGAGAGCTTAACCATCTTTTTGCAGCAATTAGGAAGAGGTTTACGATTAGCAGACAATAAAGATTGTTTAACTGTTTTAGATTTTGTAGGCAATTCAAGACCGGAATATGATTTTGAAAGTAAGTTTAGAGCTTTGGTTGGAAAGACAAATACATCAATACAAAAAGAAATTGAAAACGACTTTCCTCATTTGCCCTTAGGCTGTGCAATCGTACTTGAAAAGAAAGCAAAAGAATACATTATTGAGAATATCAAAAATGCAATTGGGTTCAATCGGAATCAACTTGTAACTAAAATTAGAAATTATGAATTCAATGCTACACTTCCATTAACACTGAAAAATTTTATTAATTTCTATCATCTCCAACTACCTTTAATTTACAAAAAGGGCAATTGGAGTAGGCTATGTTTTGAGGCAGGGTTAACAAAGAATTTCCCAAAACAAAATGAGAATGAGATAACGAGAGCAATTAGCAAAAAATGGTTGTCTTGTAATTCTGCTTCTTATTTTAAATTCATTTTGAAATTAACAAAGAAGAATTTCAATATCAATTTTACTTCATTAACTAAAAATGAGCAAGCAATGTGTTTAATGCTCCATTATGATATTTGGCAAAAAGCCGCTGGATTTAAAGATTTGAAGGAAAGTATATCTTCAATTGGCAAAAATGAAGTCTTAGTTTCAGAAATCAAAGAAGTATTAGAAATATTAATTGATAAAATTGATTTCGTAGAAAAACAAATAGTCTTAGGTTACTCTCAGCCACTAATGCTCCATAGCAGATATACAAGAGATCAGATTTTAACTTCATTTGACTTTTATTCCTTTAAAAAGAAACCAAATTACATTGAAGGTATTGCATTAAATAAAGAGAAAAATACTGAATTATTTTTTATTACTTTAAATAAATCTGAGTCAGATTATTCTCCTACTACATTGTATAATGATTTTGCTATTAGTGATAAAATTTTTCATTGGCAATCTCAAAATGCTTCAAGGCCCGATACTGGTAGGGGATTATCATATATTGAACATGAGGAAAAAGAAAAAATTATTTTATTTTTTGTAAGAGAACAAAATGAGGATGAATATGGAAACACAATGTCATATGTTTTTTTAGGAGATGCGAAATATCTTGAACATGAAGGGCTAAAACCTATGAATATTAAATGGGAGTTAAAAGAGCCAATGCCGGCTTATATTTGGAAAGATTCAGCAAAGATGGCAATTGGATAATTTACAACTTTGTCTGTATCTCCACTCCGCCTAAAGGTTCGTGTCTCCACGAACCATCTCCGCTACAATAAAAGTCCAATAAAGTTTTATCAGTAAAAGTGAGTGACACAACAATGTTGCTATAAAATACTAATGGCCGAAACAAAAATATCTCCCGTTAAAAAAACAAAAATCAATAGTTGACTTTTTTTAAGGTATTCGGTAAGGGGCTCGTAATTTTCCTTTTTATCTGCTTTTATTTTTTCATAGAGCGCAATATCCTCTTTCATTTCCAGCTCTTCAATGAGGTATTCATATTCTTTTACTGATAACTGCACAGCCATCTTCCTGCCTTTTTTGTCTGTAACAAATTGGGGATTCAATGTCATAATTATCCGTTTTTATCCCTGTGCAATTACAAATTAATATTGTGCTTTAAAAATATGAGTCAAAATAATTTGAAGCTAAATTTAGTATAAGATTAATAGTCAGTTTTCATATTTTACTTTTTGTCTTGACACAAAAAGTAACAAAAAAGTCAAGGCAGGAACGATTACACCCCGTTCCTGCCGGACAGCTTTACTCAGCAATTGTGCTACTGTAGCTTCAGCAGTTGTTCTTATTCCCAGCAACGTCTCCTCGCTGGCAATGAGTAGTGGCCAGGGACGTTGTGTATAACAAAAACGCAACGTCCTTTGCCTTTGCTCAAAGCCATTGAAAGAGACGTTGCTGAAAAAGAGTCAGTTTTCATATTTTACTTTTTGTCTTGACACAAAAAGTAACAAAAAAGTCAAGGCAGGAACGATTACACCCCGTTCCTGCCG
>JANOGE010000065.1:0-7117 GCA_031414035.1 Chitinophagaceae bacterium
CGGAACCTGCCTTTCGGCAGGCAGGTTTAAAATACAAATGTTGAAAATTAAGCAGTAAATGTTTGGTTATTAATAAAATGCCTGGTTACGTTTTTGTTTTCGTTTTATAACTCCCCGATACAATCGGGGCAGAACTGAAGAGGCATCAAGTGATCCCACTATCATCCCGTTATTAATTAACATTTGGGAAGGGAACACTTGCGCCAGTGGTGGGAAAAAAAAGGAATACTGAACAAGGAACAAGGTATGCTGAACAAGGAACGGAAGCATACTTCGATATTCAAAATTCCTTGTTCCTTGCCTGCCTGCCGGCAAAGGCAGGTTCGGTATTTACTGCATAGCATAAAAATGAAGATTGGATGATAAATTGTCTGATTTCGATTAACAAAGCAGGTTTTAGTTTTATAAAACGCAACGTCCTTTGCCTTTGCTCAAAGCCATTGAAAGAGACGTTGCTGAAAAAGAAATGACCTGTGTTTTAAAAACATGGTCAATAATTGCCTTTTAACGGTTGTCGGCCGCATAAATAAAGTGCAGGTAGTTTTCGTTATTTATCTTTTCAAATTGGTGTTGCGGATAGGTGGCTGCAAAATTTGCATTCAATTTTACCTTTGCATGGGCATTCCATTTTATTTCGTAAGCATGCAGTATTCCGCTGTAGTCTTCCAGGTAATCAATTTCGGCACCGGTTGTTGTGCGCCAGAAAAAGTTATTGCTGTAGTGGTTTCGGTAAGCATTGTATTTAAGCCGTTCGGCCACAACAAAATTTTCCCAAAGTGCGCCAATATCGGACCGCAGGGCCGGTGCATTAAAATTATTGATGACCGCATTGCGTATGCCGGTATCCCAAAAATAAATTTTACGTGCCTTCTTTAATTCGTTGCGCCCGTTGCGGCTAAACGCAGGCAGGCGAAAAATAACAAAGGCCTGCTCCAGGTAGGTAACATATTTTTCAATGGTAACATTATCGGTTCCGCAAAGCTGTGCCAGCTCGTTGTAAGATACTTCGTGGCCGGCCTGTAATGCCAGTGCCTGCACCAGTTTTTCAACCAGTTGCGGTTTACGTATCTGCTGGTAACTTAAAATATCTTTATACAAATAACTGTTGGTTATCAGTTTTAATATTTCAATTTCCCTT
The DNA here is from genome assembly GCA_031414035.1 of Chitinophagaceae bacterium. GTDB lineage: Bacteria > Bacteroidota > Bacteroidia > Chitinophagales > Chitinophagaceae > Ferruginibacter. The sequence continues at coordinate 1,139 of JANOGE010000065.1, forward strand.
CCGGGGTTATTGATCACTTCGGGATAAAAACCATATTGCAGGCGATGTTGCAGTAAACGTTTTTCCTCCAGAAAATGCCCATGTTGCTGTATCAGCTCGCCGGTGCTGAACGGATATAAATGATACTCGTATTTGCGGCCTGTTAAGGGTTCGTTTATATTATTGGCCAGTTCAAAGGATGAAGAGCCGGTGGCTATTACCTGTACCTCTTTAATGGTATCGGTTATTATTTTAATGGTATTGCCGATGTTATGAATTTTTTGGGCCTCATCTATTACTACCAGCTTATAATTACCAAACAATGCTTTTAATTTGGTGGCATTGCTGTCAGTAAGTTCATTACGGATATCAGCTTCATCGCCTTTGAACCATAAGGCCGGAATGTTTATCTGTTGTATTATTTCTTTTACGAGTGTAGTTTTTCCTACCTGCCTTGGGCCATATATGATCACAGCTTTGCCCTTGAACAGGTTTTGTATTATTTGTCCTTCGATAGCCCTTTTTATCATTTTATATATTTACAATTGTAAAAATAGGCCATAATTTACATTTACAAATGCAAATATTGTAATTAAATTAATTTTGCGCTGTTATTGGGCGGCTCAAGACTTATTTATATACCAAAATCCCGTAAAATGACTCCTGTTTTAAAAACATAAGTCAATAATTGGGTTTTTTGAACTGTATTAATTGAACATGAGTCAAAACAAGTGGGCCGTTTACAGATCATAATAAACTGTAAACAATAACCATTTTGCCGCCGCCTGCTTTTCAACCAACAGCCTACCGGGGTTCCAATTTGTGGCCGGTGCCGGTAGCCGTACTGCTTGCTAAAAAAATATTTTTCCATTGTTCTCCATTTTTACGGAACTTAAAGATTGATATAAACTACAGCTATGCAATTCATTAAAGTATGTTCCCTAAAAGAATTACCACCCAATAGCCAGAAAATAGTGGAGTGTGGTTTACACAAAGTGGCTTTGTTTCATTTCAATAATGAGATAACAGCCATTGCCAATGCCTGTTTACACAAAGCCGGTCCATTGGGCCTGGGGTTGGTAGAAAAAAAATACGATGGACACTATGTTACCTGCCCCTGGCATGGCTGGGAGTATAATATCAAGACCGGTTCGGCACCTCCGGGTTATGAGGACAAACAGGCAGTGTATGAAGTAAAAACAGAAGGCGATGATATATTAATAAGTGCTCAGCCCATCAGCAAAGCACATCGTGCCATACATGACCTGTCGATGATTGAAGACCTGATGAAACTGAAATATGAAACGACACCAACGTCAAAAAATATTCTCGGTATCAGCACTACCAACATGAATGATGGATTACCAAGATACAGTACATCGGAAGCGGCACTGGAAACAGCACTGGAATATGCTGCTGCAAAACATGGCGCTGCAACGAAAATGCTGAGGCTGCGGGAACTGGGTTTCCGGGCCTGCGAAGGATATTACAGTCAACACATGAATGCCTGCACCTGGCCCTGCAGCATTACCGAAATGGAACCCAACGACGGCATGACACAGGTGTACAGGGACATGATCCTCTGGGCAGATATTATTTTAGTAGCTACACCTATCCGTTGGGGCAATGCATCATCACTATATTTTAAAATGGCAGAGCGGTTGAACTGTGTGCAAAATCAAATTACGTTGAAAGATAAAGTGCTGGTGAAAAATAAAGTGGCTTCTTTCATCATCACAGGTGGGCAGGATAATATTCAGCAGGTGGCCGGGCAGATGATGGTGTTCTTTACAGATATTGGTTTTACGTTTCCACCATTTAGTTTTCTTGGTTGGAGCCGTGGCTGGACGGCGGAAGACATGGATAAGAACATCCTGCAATTCAAAAAGAGTGAATATGTAAACCGAACAGCAAAGGAGTTGGTCGATAATTGTGTAAACACATTGCAAAGCATCAAGCAAATGGATGTTTCAAAATTGAAAGCGCCGAAACCACATAAGGAAGATTCGCTAAGTTTTGGAATGGATAATCCGGATATGAATTTGTGATCTAAACCGGCATTGCTTCACCCGGCAGCATTTTTTTGTGCCTTTGTTGGTCGCCTGACCAACAAACGAGAACCAACCTTTTCACTTTTGCACAAATACAATTGCGTTTCCTGCTAAAAAAAAGAATTAATTTCCACCCATGAAAAAAAACAAAAGGTCATTTGCACTGGTAGCGTTACTTTTTGTGTTCATACTTTTTTTATCGCAGTGTATCAATAACGAAGCCATACCCGATCCCCGTGGCGCTGCCTTTGCCCCGCCGCAAACCTGCAGGCAATGCCACCGGGCCATTTATGATTCGGCTTTAACATCAGCACACTTTAATGCATCGGCAGCAGCATCAGTAAAAAATGTATTGGGTGATTTTAATAGCGGGCATAATCGTTTTATATACGACAGCAGCAGCAACGTAGTAATGGAAAAAAGAGACAGCGGACTGTACCAGGTGCTTTACCAGAATAATAAAGCAACAGAAGTCCGGCGTTTTGATATGGCCTTTGGATTTAAGCATGCACAAACTTCACTTTACTGGCTGGATGATCATGTGTATGAGTTGCCGGTATCGTATTATACCGCCGTTAATGAATGGGCCACCAGCCCGGGTTTTTCAGCAACCACCCCCAACTTTAAACGGATGATTGGCCGGGATTGTTTTGAGTGCCACAGTTCATACATCACCAATAAAAAAAATACGGCGGCCACCGGCGATTATTTTTCAGCAGCCGGGGAAACAGAAAGGCTCGAAAAAAATTCACTGGTGTACGGTATCGATTGCCAGCGCTGCCATGGGCCTGCAGCCGGTCATGTTAATTATCACCTGCAATATCCCGAAATAAGAACGGCAAAATATATTGTTAGCAACAAGTCGCTGAACCGGCAGCAGCAGCTTGACCAGTGTGCCCAATGCCATTCGGGAAATGATAAAAGAAAACTCAGATCGAGATTTATTTTCAGACCCGGAGATATGCTGGCCGATTACTTTTTGCCTTCACCATCCCAGGACAGTAACCGCAATTTTGATGTGCATGGTAACCAGTTCAATTTACTTAAACAGAGTGCATGTTTTTTGCAAAGCAGCAGCATGACCTGCAGCACCTGTCATGATTCGCATGGTAAAGCAACCTTACCGGTTGCCATGTATTCTCAAAAATGTATGGGCTGCCATACCGAAGCTGGTGGTAATTTTTGTACACTAACCCCTGATGCCGGCATTGCGTTAAAAGATAACTGTATTGATTGCCATATGCCCAAAGAAGCTTCAGGTGCCATCAGCTTTCAGCTTTCGGGCAATGCGGTAAGCTCATCTTATATATTAAGATCGCACCGGATTGGTATTTATAAAAGGGATGAAAAAAAAGGGAACATTAAAAAATAAACTTATTCCCAGTAACGTCACCTCACGGACAATGAGTAGTGGCCAGGGACGTTGCGCATAACAAATCATGTTTTCGTTTTATCAAACGCAACGTCCTTTGTCCTGGCTCAAAGCCATGGAAAGAGACGTTGCTGAAAAAGAGTATTTTTAAAAGGGATGAAAAAAAAGGGAATATTAAAAAATAAACTTACTCCCAGTAACGTCACCTCACGGACAATGAGTAGTGGCCAGGGACATTGCGCATAACAAATCATGTTTTCGTTTTATCAAACGCAACGTCCTTTGTCCTGGCTCAAAGCCATTGAAAGAGACGTTGCTGAAAAAGAAAAGGGATGAAAAAAAAGGGAACATTAAAAAATAAATTTTGCTTTTCCCCACCCAATCCACATTTGTCCCTCAACGCAATTACATAACACAAAATTTACAATTTCTTTACGGTACAGTTTGAGATTACACTTATTAAAACCATACACATGCTGCAAAGTAAAACGGTTCTTTCGCTTACTATTGATCTGCTGGCCAATAATGCTTTTAATCATTTAAAGGATGAAGAGATATCGGCCCTGCATCATTTAATTTTAAAACTGCAGGAACCACTTACTGCCATACAACAAAACCTGCCTGACCGGCAAACAGGCCTGTTACTTACTTTCTGGAATCATGCTTATACCGGTGATATGCCGGCTTCCGTATTGTACCGTTGCAATAGCGTGCTGCAGCAGCTTGGGCGAGGCCCTATGGAAATGATGGAAGTGGAGATGGAATTTTATTAACTACTTATTTTTCTTTTCCCTGATGATTCTTCGACTTCGCTCAGAAGAAACAAAAAAGAGGCTGTCTCAAAAGTATGTCAAGTTGAGCTTGTCGAAACATATTTGAGTATAAAACGTATGTTCAAATGACTTCGACAAGCTCAGTCTGACAGCAATGTTTGACTTTTGAGACAGCCTCTTAAAAATTATTCTATCAACTATTTTACCAGGGATATTTATTCTCCGCAATTAATTTATCTGCAATTCTGCGACGGGCATCTTTACTGTTAAATGGTTCTGTTTTGGTAAAGCGCTTTAAGCCAAGCAGCATCATTCGCTGCTCATCACCGCTTGCAAAAGCATTGATGGCTTCCTTGCCGGCCTTGTTCACTTTATCCACCGCATCATTTAAATAACAACGCATCATATCGATCTGTACCTGCGATACAGCTTCACCCTGTTTATCTACCATCTTCATGATCCGTAATAAAGTACTTTCTGCTTCAAACGTTTCAATGGCCATATCAGCAATGTTCATCAGTATCTCCTGCTCGTCCTGTATCTTCATCATCAGCTTTTGTACCGCAGCACCGGCCACCATTAAAATACATTTCTTCATATTTACAATGGTCTTTCGTTCTTTGGCAAATGCGGTATCATCATCATTTCCAAATTCAGGTATGCTCATCAGCTCTTTGCTCACCGCCATGGCCGGACCCATCAGATCAAGTTTACCTTTCATGGCTCTCTTTAAGATCATATCCACCGTAAGCAAACGGTTGATCTCATTGGTGCCTTCATAAATGCGGTTGATGCGGCTGTCGCGGTAGCCACGGCTTATTGGATACTCATCGCTGTAACCATTACCGCCATGCACCTGCACCCCTTCATCCACCGTATAGTCCAGCACTTCGCTGCCATGTACTTTTAAAATGGCACACTCCACGGCATATTCTTCAGCGGCACCCAAGAGGGCTTCGGCAAACGTTTTACCGGCAGCAGCCAGTTCTGTTTCTTTATCATCAACCCATTTGCTGGTACGGTACAAGGCACTTTCACTTACAAAAATGCGGGTTGCCATTTCGGCCAGTTTATATTTTATAGCACCAAAATTACAAATGGCTGTATTAAACTGCTCACGTGTGGTGGCATAGGCAACCGAACATGTTAACGCCCATTTTGATGCACCTATCGCAGCGGCTGCCAGTTTTAACCTGCCGATGTTTAAAATATTAAAGGCAATCACATGTCCCTTGCCAACTTCTCCCAATAAGTTTTCAACCGGTACTTTACAATCCTGAAAATACAACTGAACGGTGGAAGAACCTTTAATACCCATCTTATGTTCTTCGGGGCCCTGTGTAAATCCTTCCATGCCACGCTCAACAATAAAGGTTGAAAATTTATCGCCGTCAATTTTTGCAAACACAGTATATACATCGGCAAAGCCGCCGTTTGTTATCCAGCATTTTTGTCCGTTTAGGATATAATTTTTTCCATCTTCACTAAGCACTGCTGTTGTTTTTGCGCTCAGTGCATCGCTGCCGCTGTTTGGTTCAGTAAGGCCGTAAGCGCCCTTCCACTCGCCGCTTGCCAGTTTTGGAATGTATTTTTTCTTTTGATCTTCGGTACCAAAATATAAAATGGGTAAAGTACCGATACCTGTATGTGCGGCCACTGCAACACTAAATGAATAGCCACCGCCAAGACCTTCGTTCACCAAAGTGGAAGTGATAAAATCCTTACCCAGTCCGCCCAGGTCTTCGGGAACAGATGCACCCAGCAAACCCTGTTCACCGGCTTTCACCATCAGCGAAGGCATAAG
>JANOGE010000066.1:0-101843 GCA_031414035.1 Chitinophagaceae bacterium
CAAATTTTGCAGAAGCAGCGGTGGGTGTTGCTTTGGAACTTTGTCCGCCGGTATTGCTGTACACTTCGGTATCCAGCACCAGTATATTGATATTTTTTCCGCTGGCCAATGCATGATCCAATCCGCCGTAACCAATGTCATACGCCCATCCATCTCCTCCAACCAGCCATACACTGCGGTGTACCAGCTGTTCGCAAACGGAAAGTAAATGTTTGGCTGCAGCATCCGGAATAGGTTGTAATTTTTCTTTTAATTCCTTTACCCGATTGCGCTGCTGTGCGATTTCAGATTCCTGCTTTTGTGTTGCATTTATAATATCATTTACAAATTCATCACCCAGTTGTGGTGCCAGTTGTTTTAATAAACGGTGCGCCATGGCAAGTTGATGATCGGCCGTCATGCGCATCCCCAAACCGAATTCTGCATTATCTTCAAAAAGTGAATTTGACCAGGCCGGACCCTGACCTGCTGCATTTTTTGTCCATGGTGTTGTTGGTAAATTACCACCATAGATGGAAGAACAGCCTGTTGCATTGGCAACCAGTAAACGATCACCAAATAACTGTGATAACAATTTTATATATGGTGTTTCACCACATCCTGCACAGGCACCGGAGAATTCAAACAGCGGTTCCATAAACTGTGCTCCATGAACAGTTGAAAAATTAATTTCAGAACGGTTGTTCCAGGGAAGGTCTTCAAAGAAACTCACCTGTTTTTTAATTTTTTGCGGATCAGGTTCTTTTTCTGCCATGTTAATGGCTTTAAAGGAACGGTTCCCGGGTGCAGTGGCAGGACAAACATCCACACATAAATTACAACCGGTACAATCCTCGGCATACACCTGTAGGGTATATTTTGTTTCAGGAAACCCTCTTGAATTGATAGGGGCTGATTGAAAACCATCAGGAGCATTTTTTAAAAATCCTTCATTGTAAAATTTAGCACGTATAACACTGTGCGGACAAACAAATGCACAGTTTCCGCATTGAATGCAAATATCCGGCTCCCAGACAGGTACCTGGTCGCTGATATTTCTTTTCTCCCATTTAGTGGTTCCGCTTGGATAAGTTCCGTCAACTGACATTTTGCTTACGGGTAATTCATCACCATGACCCGACATCATCATGGCAGTAACTTCTTTAACAAATTCAGGGGCATCGGTACCAACCACTGAAAGCATTTTAACGGTGGAACTGGCTTTCACAGGTACAGGGACTTCATATAAATTTGCCAGTGTTGCATCAACAGCCTCATAATTTTTTTCAACAACTGCTTTTCCTTTTTTTGAATAGGTTTTTTCTATGGCATGTTTTATCTGCCTGATGGCTTCATCTTTTGGTAACACACCGCTTAATGCAAAATAGCAGGTTTGCATAATGGTATTTATCCTGCCATTCATACCTGTATCTTTTGCAACAGTATTTGCATCAATAATATAGAAAGCAAGCTTTTTGCTGATGATCTCCTGTTGAACAGTGCCGGGTAATCTGCTCCATACTTCATCTTTAGGGTAAGGACTGTTCAATAGAAAAGTTCCTCCTTCTTTTATAAAATTCAGCATCTCCACTTTCTCTGTAAAGTTGAACTGATGGCAGGCAATAAAATCGGCTTTGCTGATAAGATAAGGTGCCTTGATAGGATCAGGCCCAAACCTTAAATGCGAAACCGTTCTGGCACCTGATTTTTTTGAATCGTACACAAAATAACCCTGTCCAAACAGATCGGTATTCTCACCGATGATCTTAATCGTATTTTTATTGGCACCTACGGTTCCATCAGCTCCCAAACCGAAAAATAATCCCTGCCGCCATGATGATTCATCTAACGTAAAGGATGCATCATAAGCCAGGCTGGTATGCGTTACATCATCATTAATGCCAATGGTGAAATTATTTTTCGGGTTTTTCTTTTTTCCACCGGATCCTGCGGATAATTCATCAAAAACGGCTTTCACCATAGCTGGTGTAAACTCTTTTGAAGAAAGTCCATAACGGCCCCCGACAATATTGGGCAGCTGCTTCAGTTTACCCTGTTGCAAGGCACTTACCAATGTTGAAAGTACATCCTGGTACATCGGTTCACCGGCAGCACCTGATTCTTTGGTACGGTCCAGTACAGCGATTGATTTTACAGAAGCAGGCAGTGCTTTAATAAAATGTTCCAAAGAGAAGGGCCTGTATAACCTGACCTGTATAACGCCGGTTTTTCCACCAGCTGCATTTAATGTTTTTATTGTTTCTGAAACCGTTTCACCTCCCGATCCCATGATGATCACTACCTGTTCTGCATCGGGAGCTCCGCTATAATCAAACAGTTCATATTTTCGGCCGGTTAATTTTTCAAATACCTTCATCATCTCATCCACAATACCCGGTGTATTATTGTAAAATTGATTTACGGTTTCCCTGCCCTGAAAGTACACATCTGGGTTTTGCGCCGTGCCCCTGATGAATGGATGATCGGGATTCATGGCTCTGTTGCGGTGAGCAAAAACCAATTCATCAGGGATCATCTTTTTTATCTGTTCATCATTCAACAATTCCAGTTTATTCACTTCATGCGAAGTGCGGAAGCCGTCAAAGAAATGCATGAAGGGAATTCTTGATTTTAAAGTTGCCGCCTGGGCAATCAAAGCAAAGTCGTGTGCTTCCTGTACACTGGCTGAACCCAGTATGGCAAAGCCGGTAGTTCTTGCTGCCATTACATCCTGGTGGTCGCCAAAAATAGAAAGTCCCTGTGCGGCCAGTGAACGGGCTGCAATATGAAATACAGCGGGTGTTAGTTCGCCGGCAATTTTATACATGTTGGGCAGCATCAGCATTAATCCCTGTGATGCGGTAAAGGTTGTTGTTAATGCACCGGTTTGTAAAGCACCATGTACGGTTCCGGCTGCACCACCTTCGCTTTGCATTTCTATTACATCGGGTACACTTCCCCAGATATTTTTTATTCCTTTTGCACTCCATTCATCAGCCAGTTCGGCCATGGTAGAGGAAGGTGTAATGGGGTAGATGGCACATATCTCATTAACACGATATGCAACATATGCAGCAGCTTCATTTCCATCAATGGTTGCAATTAATTTATTTTTAGCTGGCATCGGTAATCAATTTAACTGGTTCAGGAATCATTTCAATGGCATGACAGGGGCATTGTTCGTAACAAACCGCACAACCTGTACAGGCATCATAATTAAAATTATAACGATTGCCGGGACCTAATTTTATAATGGCATCTTCGGGGCATGCAGCAAAACAACCATCACATTCAAAACAGTTACCACAACTAAGGCACCGTTGTGCCTCATACCGGGCTTCTTTTTCTGATAAACCACTTATCACTTCATTAAAACTTTTTACAGCAACTTCGGGCTTAAGTTTATCCTGATCTTTAACCGGGGCATCTGTTTTATACCACATATGAAGCTTTCGATAGCCGGCAGTTGGATGTTTCTCTCCTTTAATAAATGGTTTCTGTTTTAAAAAACTATCCATATAACGGGCCGCTTTTTTACCCTGTCCAATGGCGATAGTAGCACTCCTGTTTTCGCCGGGCAGCATATCACCACCTGCAAAAATTCCTTCCTGGCCGGTCATACGCTGCATATCAATGTTGATGGTGCCATCTTCATTAAATATTATACCTGAAAGGGAACGTAAAAAACCCGAGTCTGTTTCCTGTCGGTTGGCAACAATTACAACGTCTGCATCAATGGTTTCAAATTCATTGGTACCAACCGCTTTTCCTTTTTCCACTTTCATTTTCTCCAGTGTGATCTTATTTTTTTTAATGCTGCTGATGCTTCTTAAAAGTTGTACCTCTACACCTTCAGCCAGGGCATCTTCTGTTTCATAATCATAAACCGGCATTGATTTTTTATCACCCGGAAAATAAACAACCGCTTCGGATCCAAACCGCATGATCATCCGGGAAAGGTATAGTGCCAGTTTACCACCTCCATATATCACAACTTTCTTGCTTATATAGGGTGATGGATTTATTTTTGCTTCATTAAAAAAAGAAAAAGCATCAGTGATGTAAACGGAATCATCATGGTCAAATACTTCTTTATGAATCAGCTGTGCGCCGATGGCAAGATATACTGCATCAAATTTGCCGGCTTCTTTTTCTGATAGAACATCCTTCACTTTATAATTAAGCCGTATATTTATGCCTGTTCTTACAATACGGGCCACTTCAAAATCCAGTACGTCTTTCGGCAAACGGTAATCCGGAACACCTGTTCGCAATAAACCACCGGGTTGACTACCGGCTTCATAGACCTCTACAGCATGACCCATACGGGCCAGGTGATAAGCAGCAGATAAACCGGATGGCCCGGCTCCGATTATCAAAACTTTTTTCCCTGTTGTATAAGCTACAAATTGCAGGGGCCATTTTTGTTTGATGGCTTCATCACCGATGAATCTTTCTACCGCATGAATATTTACTGTTGTATCTATATGTGTTCTGTTACAGCCCGTTTCGCAGGGCTTAACACAAACCCGGCCCATAACGGATGGAAAAGGATTGTCTTCTGCCAGTGTTTGAAATGCTTCAAAATAATTACCGGCCTGTGCATATGCCATCCATGCCTGAATATTTTCACCGGCAGGACATGCACTGTTGCAGGGAGGCATAAAATCAACGTACAAGGGACGTTTTTTTCTTAACGGGCCTGTACCCTCAGCATGAGCAGTTAGGTCAGCAGGTTTAGTGATGTCGGTATTTGACATTTTAATAGATTGTTGATAACGTAATAGCCAACTAAATTAAAAGGAAGGAGAATAATTTATATTGATGTAGTTCAGCAGGAGGGCTGATATAAATCATATTTATTTAACGGACAAATGGAATTGCAGTATTTATGTAATTTTTTAAGATGTTATAACTCTCTAAACGCTCTCAACCCTTTCAGTACGATAGTGAATGAGTTGGTGAATTCTAATTTAATTGATCTTCTCGGACACCATCTTCTTCACCTCGCTCAATGCAATTCTTTCCTGAACCATGGTATCCCGGTACCTTATTGTTACGGTATTGTCTTCTTTGGTTTGATGATCGATCGTTACACAAAAAGGTGTACCAATGGCATCCATTCTCCGGTATCGTTTTCCGATGGCATCTTTCTCTTCATAAAAACAATGAAAGGCCTGTTTGCATTCATTCATCAGGTCTTTTGCAATTTCAGGCAGTCCGTCTTTTTTTAACAAAGGAAGAATAGCCAGTTTGGTAGGTGCGATCTTTGCAGGAATTTTCAATACCACCCGGCTGTCTTCGGTACCATCTTCTTTGGTCCAGGTTTCATTTTTATACGCAAGGCTGATGATGGTTAAGAAAAGCCTGTCTAACCCAACAGAGGTTTCAACAACAAAGGGGGTATAGTTTCCAAAAGGTTTTCCTTCTTCGTTCAGGTCATTATCAAAATACTGAATTTTCTTTTTACTGAATTCCTGGTGTTGCTTAAGGTCAAAATCGGTACGGCTGTGTATACCTTCCAGTTCTTTCCAGCCAAAGGGGAATTCAAATTCTATATCCAAAGCTGCATCAGCATAGTGTGCCAGTTTTACATGATCATGGTAACGCAATTTTTCTGCAGGAATACCCAGGCTCTCATGCCATTTCTTTCTTTCATCCTTCCAGAAAGTATACCATTCCATTTGTGTACCGGGGCGAACAAAGAATTGCATTTCCATCTGTTCAAACTCCCTCATCCTGAAAATAAATTGTCTTGCCACAATTTCATTTCTAAATGCTTTACCGGTTTGTGCAATACCAAATGGAATTTTCATCCGTCCGGTTTTTTGCACGTTTAAGAAATTTACAAAAATGCCCTGGGCTGTTTCAGGCCGTAAATAAATGGTATCACTTTCTTCCGCCACACTGCCTATCTGTGTGCTGAACATTAAATTAAATTCACGTACTTCCGTCCAGTTACCCGTTTTACTGATGGCACATTTTATTTTATTGTCTTCAATTAATTTTTTTATACCGGCATAATCATTAGTTGCCAGTAAGGAGTCCATTGAAGCCAGCAGTTCTTTTGCCAATTGCTCATTGCCCATTGTCAATTGTTCTTCAGCAAAGCCTTCGATCAAATGATCCACCCGGTACCTTTTATTACTGTCTTTATTATCAATCATCGGGTCGCTGAAGTTGTCAACGTGACCACTGGCCTTCCAGGTGGTAGGGTGCATAAAAATGGCGGCGTCAATGCCCACAATATTATCCTGCAGTTGCGTCATGCTCTTCCACCAAAAATCACGGATATTTTTTTTTAACTGGGCACCATTTTGGCCATAATCATAAACAGCTGCCAGGCCATCATAAATTTCTGATGACTGAAAAATATATCCGTATTCTTTACAATGGGAGATTAGCTCCTGAAAATTATTTGCTTCGTTTGCCATATTCCGGCAAAGATAACCACATAGCAGAAATGAAAGAAATAAAGGAAATAGCAGATATTTGGAGTATGAATTATACCATAACTCCTGTTGCCTGGGTACGAAGTAGCCGTATTGCCCCGGATGATGATAACTGGAATAGTTATACTACTTTTATTGAATTAGCAGATGATGTTCCGGACGAAAGCATTACCGGGTTAACCGGTTACTCTCATCTTGATATTATTTTTTTATTCAGCAAATCTATTGACCTGGTTTGGGAAGGCCACCCCAGGGGAAATACCAAATGGCCATTAACGGGTATTTTTGCAACCCGGAAAAAAGACAGGCCAAATCATCTTGGATTAACAACCGTAGAACTTCTTAAGGTGGAAGGAAGAAAATTATTTGTAAAAAATTTTGATGCTATAGACGGCACACCCGTTATTGATATTAAACCTGTTTGGAAAGGATTTCTTCCAAAGGGAACAGTAAGACAACCTGTATGGGTAGATGAGTTGATGGAAAATTATTGGTAGCGGTTATTTTAATTTCTCATTTTGCTTATGTCTTTCGGCGTCCCTCAAATTTTTTTTTTCGAAATTCTGTTGCAGCGCTTCGGTTAAATTAACACCCGTTTGGTTAGCTAAACAAATTAATACCCACAACACATCGGCCATTTCATCTGCAAGTTCTTTTCCTTCATCACTTTCCTTAAAAGACTGTTCGCCATATTTTCTCACCATCAATCTTGATAACTCACCAACTTCTTCCATCAAAATTCCAAGATTGGTTAATTCAGAATAATATTTTACTCCAACTGTTTTTATCCATTGATCAATATCGGTTTGAGCTTGTTTAATTGTCATTATTACACCAATTATTAAGAAATACACTAAATTATAATACAATTCTTTTCCAGGTTAAAGATCGTTCTCCAAAATTTATTACTAATGCAAGTTTCATTCCTGAAACTGCTAAATAACTAAGGGCTTGGGCTAAATGGGTATCTATTATTGCTGATACTGATTTAACTTCAATAACAATGGAATCATAAACTACAAAATCAGCTATATATGGATTTCGTAGAATTTTATCTTTATAATTTACTATAAACTTCTTCTCTCTGTTATAATTAATATCCTGTTCTATAAAATCAATCTCCATTGCATCTTTATAATTTATTTCTTTTAAACCCATGCCCAGACTCTTATGTATCTCCATGCATACACCAATAACTTTGAAAGATTCTTCTTTAAATAACAGTTCAGCCATATTTAAAGTTAAATAGTGTAATTCGCAAAAATCTGTGTAATTAAATTACTCTTTGTTTTTTGTGTCAATAAAGATAGTAACTGGCCCGTCATTTAAAAGCGAAACCTTCATATCAGCCCCAAACTCACCGGTAAATATTTTTTTACCCAGGTCATTTTCAAGAAGGGCAATCATTTTTTCATAAACAGGTATGGCAAAACCGGGTTTACTTGCTTTAATATAAGATGGCCGGTTCCCTTTTTTTGTTGAAGCCTGCAGGGTAAACTGGCTTACCAGTAAGATATCGCCGCCCGTATCTTTTACCGAAATGTTAGGCACATTATGTTCATCATCAAAAATGCGCAGGTTTACTATTTTATTGCTGAGCCATTCAGCATCTTCATTGTTGTCAGCATTTTCAATGCCTATAAAAACAAGCAGACCAGTATTAATTTCAGATTTTACGCGGTTGTTAACAGTTACTCCGGCCTGTGTTACTCTTTGTATTACTGCTTTCATTTATTAAAGGTAGTAACTGAAATATAACCCGGTTGCTTTCCCGTCATTTAATTTTTGATGCCATTAACAGAAATATAGCACCCAATGGTAAGGGTAGCCAGAAATAATCATACAGTTCACTTAAGTGACTGCTCCCTTTACCTGTAAAATACATAATAATGGCAGCAACAATACAAACCAATGCCATAAGGGTATAAAGTTTTTTCTTATTCATGTTTTTATTTTGCATAAAGCTACGCTGAACAATTTACGAATACAATAGTGCAGCCCAAATTTTTGATGGTGGTATAAACGAAAGTGAAATTTTAAAACAACTCAGCCTGTTAAAAATGTTCATTTTTAATAAAACGTTAACCGGATAATTTGCCCAAAATTTTGCCTGTTATATTTAATGGCTAAAAGTATTCATAGTGTTTTCGTTAAAGTACAGAAAAATGTAAGAATGCAGTAAAATCAGCCCATTGAAACTTTAATGAAAATTCCAAGATTTTAAACATAAATTTTATTAATGAAGTGGGGAAAGGCAAGCAAATCCAATACCCGTTTGCTTCTACAAAATTATCCACCTTTTTTTCCACAACTGTTAATATTTAAAGGTTTGTTTGTTCACCCGTAACAAATATTTTCGTTTGCTTAACAATTACTTAACCCAACTAATAAAGTAGTACTTCGTTTATGTCAAAAAAAATCCAATCTGCAAAAGGACTGCAGTTCTCCCGTCAGTTTACCAAAGATGACGTTAGTCCTTTCGATATGTTTGAGTACGATTATCGAACCTCTGTAATTAAAAATCCAACCGGCGAAATTGTTTTCCAGATGGATAATGTTGAAGTGCCAAAACAATGGAGCCAGATCGCGACGGATATCCTGGCACAAAAATATTTCAGGAAAGCAGGTGTTCCAAAAGATGACGCCCGCCTGAATGGCGAAGTCGGGCAGGGAACAACCGGAAGAGAGACAACCATTAAACAGGTTGCTCACCGCATGGCACATTGCTGGAAAGTTTGGGGCGAACGGTATAATTATTTTGCAACAGAAAATGATGCGAATGTATTTTATGATGAATTGGTTTATTCAATTTTAAACCAGGCCTGTGTACCCAACAGTCCCCAATGGTTTAATACAGGTTTACATGAAGTGTATGGCATTACCGGAAAACCACAGGGTCATTATTATGTTGATGCTAAAGACGGACAGTTAAAAAAATCTGCCAATGCTTATGAACGTCCGCAACCACATGCCTGTTTTATATTAAGTGTAAATGACGATCTCGTTAATGATGGAGGCATCATGGATCTTTGGGTGAGGGAAGCAAGGATTTTCAAATACGGAAGTGGTGTAGGAACCAACTTCAGCAGCATACGTGGCGAAGGGGAAAAATTAAGCGGTGGGGGTACTTCAAGCGGTTTAATGAGTTTCTTAAAAATAGGAGACCGGGCGGCTGGGGCCATTAAAAGCGGGGGCACAACAAGAAGAGCTGCTAAAATGGTTTGCCTTGATCTTGATCATCCTGAAATAGAAAAATTCATCAACTGGAAAGTAGGTGAAGAAGATAAAGTGGCGGCATTAATTGCTGCAGGTTATCCAAGCGATTATGAAGGCGAAGCCTACAGAACGGTAAGTGGACAAAACAGTAATAACTCCATTCGCATACCCAATTCCTTTTTTAATATTTTAGATGATAATGGCGATTGGGAACTTTTAGGAAGAAGCGATGGCCGGGTGATGAAGAAAGTAAAAGCAAGAGAATTGTGGGAGCAGATCACCTATGCGGCATGGCGTTGTGCTGATCCCGGAACACAATATGATACGACCATCAACGAATGGCATACCTGTCCGGAAGGTGGCCCGATAAGGGCTTCTAATCCCTGCAGCGAATATATGTTCCTGGATAATACCGCCTGCAACCTGGCCAGTGTAAACCTTCGCCGTTTTTTTGACGAATCCGATAATACATTTAATGTAGCCGGGTTTGAACATACCTGCCGTTTGTGGACCGTGGTTCTTGAAATTTCTGTTTTAATGGCACAGTTTCCTTCAAAAGAAGTGGCTCAGTTAAGTTATGATTACAGAACATTGGGTTTAGGGTTTGCCAATCTTGGTTCAATGTTAATGGTAAGCGGCATTGCATATGACAGCGAAGAAGCCAGGGGTATTGCCGGAGCCATCACCGCCATCATGACCGGTGTTTCTTATAAAACATCGGCTGAGCTGGCAAGCTTCCTTGGTGCATTTGATAAATACGAAGAAAACAAAATGCATATGTTACGGGTAATGCGTAACCACCGTGCAGCTGCTTACGATGCTGCTGATGCATATGAAGGCATTGAAATAAAACCTCAGGGTATCAATGCAAAATATTGCCCTGATTATTTATTAAAAGCAGCCACTATAGCCTGGGATGATGCGGTGCAGATGGGAGAGAAGCATGGCTACCGCAATGCACAAACAACGGTGATTGCCCCAACGGGTACCATTGGTTTGGTAATGGATTGTGATACTACCGGTGTTGAACCTGATTTTGCTTTAGTGAAATTTAAAAAGTTAAGCGGGGGTGGTTATTTTAAGATCATAAACCAGAGCGTACCACAGGCATTACGGAATTTAAAATACAGTGAAAAAGAAATTGATGAAATTGTTTGTTATGCAAAAGGACATGC
The DNA here is from genome assembly GCA_031414035.1 of Chitinophagaceae bacterium. GTDB lineage: Bacteria > Bacteroidota > Bacteroidia > Chitinophagales > Chitinophagaceae > Ferruginibacter. The sequence goes on from JANOGE010000066.1 coordinate 10,823, forward strand.
ATCCCTGGATAGGTCTCCTTTCATCAATACAAAAACGTTATTGGAGAAAGGATTTATGGAAGAAGATATTGCTAAACTGAATGGTGCCCTTGGTGCGGCTTTCGAAATCGGATTTGTGTTCAATGTATATACTTTAGGTGAAACCTGTTTGGAAAGACTTGGGTTTAAACCGGAGCAATACAGTGATTTTGGCTGGAGTTTGCTGGAAGCCTTAGGTTTTAATGATGATGAAATTGATGCTGCTAATGTATATATATGTGGTACCATGACGGTGGAAGGGGCTCCTTATTTAAAAGATGAACACCTTCCGGTTTTTGATTGTGCCAATAAATGCGGACAAATTGGGGAACGTTTTATTCATGCACACGGGCACATACGGATGATGGGCGCAGCGCAGCCTTTCTTAAGCGGGGCCATTTCAAAAACCATCAACCTGCCCAATGAAGCAACCCAGGAAGAAATTGCAGATTCATACAGGTTGAGTTGGGAGTTGGGTTTAAAAGCCTGCGCCTTATACCGTGACGGTTCTAAATTGTCGCAACCATTAAGTAATAAAAGTGATAAGAAAAAGAAATTAGACGCCGTGATCAGTGAAGAAAATGCAGCTTCTTTGGCCGCCGATATTTCTACCATGGTGGATATGGGCAAATTAACCATTGATGACCTGCTGGATGAAATGAACAAGAGGGTACAGAACAGTGCGGATACCACGTTAAAGCGCCAGCTGGCTATGATCGTTGAACGCAGGGCATTACCGGCCAAGCGTCGTGGATTTACACAAAAGGCAAAAATAAACGGCCAGGCATTATTCCTTCGTACAGGAGAATATAATGACGGCACGCTGGGTGAAATATTTATTGATATGGCCAAAGAAGGTGCTACCATGCGCAGTATGCTCAACTGCTTTGCCATCGCTATTTCTATCGGCCTGCAATATGGGGTGCCCCTGGAAGAATATGTAGAGAAATTTGTTTTCACCCGCTTTGAACCAAGCGGTATGGTGGATCATCCAAATATCAAGAGCGCTACTTCCATCATTGACTTTATCTTCCGTTCACTGGCGTATGAATATTTAGGCAGAAATGACCTTGTTCATGTTCTGGATACACCGGAAGTACAAAATTTGGGTAACAATGACTGGGATCAGAATACTCCAACTATTGGAGACCGTAAACCGGAATTAAGTGAAGTAAGGGTAATGGGTACATCGGGTGGTGGACAAGCCTCCCCGGTAAAAGCCCACCGTACTGCCCATAAAAAAGCAGAGAACGGGATGGATGCAGTGAATGCAGCAGCCAAAAGCATGCAAAGCGATGCACCTGCCTGTAACACCTGCGGACATATTACTGTACGAAGCGGCACCTGTTACAAGTGTTTGAATTGTGGTAACAGCATGGGCTGTAGTTAAAATTTGGTTTGATTAAGCACGAACATAAATAAAAACCACCGGCATAAAAACCGGTGGTTTTTTTGTGGGATAAACTTTTGTAACGTTGATTTTACTTCATTGGCAAAGTTTATCCTGAGGAACGAAGGACTCCGTTCAATTTCACTTTATTGAGGAGCATTTGTGATTATTTATGTTTGAAATGCTATTGCTGAAAATTTTTAGTAATGTTAGGAACATGTTGTGGGTAGAGACCAGGCAAAAGCACAAAGCGTTCCTAAGGAACGCCTCATGCCCTTTTTGGGATCATTCTACCCATGATATGTTCCTACGGAACAGGGTGTAGAAAAGCACCTGTATAATAAAATTTTGATTGCTCCGCCTTTGTTGGTCGCCTGACCAATGATAAATAAATCTATTTCTTTTTCACAAAATCCCTCAAGTAGCTGCAATTGCTGAAAGCTCCTTTATAAAAAGCTCAGCCTTTGTTGGTCGCCTGACCAGCGATAAATAAATCTATTTCTTTTTCACAAAATCCCTCAAATAACTGCAACTGCTGAAAGCTTCTTTATAAAAAGCAGTGTTACTGTATTTCTTTACAAACTGCGGAAAATATTGGTTGCCTGTAAACACGGCCCAGTATGCTTTTTGGTCCTGGTCATATTTATCCCAGTTGGTTCTGTACTCGCTGTATTGCGGTAGATGCACCTGCTTCTGTGCACATTTAGCCATCATAAATAAACAACGGGCTTTAAAGTTTTTATCAGTACTGGCATTCATGGCTTTTTCAAAAAATTCCTTTGCCTTAAATGCACCGTAATATTCTTTTTGAAAACCGCTGGCCTTTTCGGGAATATAATACCCATCGCTGCCGCTGCGGAAATATTGTACCAGCTCCCAGGTATGGCCATAATACGTGATGTTGTAGATGCCCAATGCCATCCTGTAATAATTTTTTGCAGCCAGGGCAGGTTGTTTTGCCGTTTGTTCCAGCTTCTGCATTTCCTGTGCAAAGGCCAGTTTGGTTGTTTTAAAATTTTTCTCAACCGGCAATTGTTCTTCCCGGTCGTATAACAGATCAATAAAGGGATTTTTACCGATCGTTTTTATATCGCCTGATCTTTTAAACCAGTCTGTGGCTTTGGCGTAATTGTATTCCCGTAAATACGAAGTCCCGGCAAAATCCACCACTTCTTTTATGGTAACCGGGTTGTGATTAAAAAGATAGGATTCAAATTTATTTGGATGTTTTGATTCCAGCAGTGCATAAAGGTTTTCAACATCCTGGCTCATCAGGTTATTTCTCAAAAACTCAACCCCGTTCTGTGATCCGTAATAATCCAGCTGCCCTTTCATCATCCGGTCGGCAGCACCAATACATAACGTTTCTTTAGGCAGGTCGCCCTGCTCATGGTAGCGCCTGGCCAGTATCTCACTCATCAGGTTTCGGTAAATAGAGCGCCATTGCTGTACCTTCCAGTAATCCATGGTAACCGCTTTTTCTGACTTTATCCTTTCTTCCAGCCATTGCAGTGAAGGCAGCAGCTGTTCTTCAAAAGCAGCATCTATTTTATTTTTTTCATTTATGCTAACCAGCAGATTTATTAACACCCATTGTTCTTTTACCTTTTGAGTAAGTGGCATTTTATCAGCAGCAGCTAAATAAGATTTTGCTGTTGGATAATCCCGGATCATGTATGCTGCATAAGCAGCGGCAGTTTCAAACAATCCTGCATTTTTCAGGACTTTAGATTGGGCAGCATCATGTAAAAATCCTGACAGATCTTTTACTTCTTTTTCAGCATCGGTCATAATGCTGTCGGTACGCTCATCTGTCCAGGTAAAATAAAAGGATTTGCCACCTGGTACTTTTTGCATGGCCGGTGTAAGGTATTTTTCTTCCAGCTTGTTTATTTCACGTACCACCAATACCTCCAGTTCTTCACTGGCCGGGTTAAGCCGGTAAATTTCTTTCAGGTCATCCAGGTTATTATTGCTGTTGCCTAAAGCAAACAGCGACAGCATGGATGCTCTTTCTTTTTCGTTCCTGCATAAAGCCAGGTAATCTTTTTTATCAACTTTCGAATCAACACTCCAAACAAAGCCGAGATAGTTGGAAATCCGTTTAGCGGTAGTGGCTGCAAATACTTTACTGAACAGGTAGGCGGCTTCTTTTTGTTGTCCGCTTCGGAATAAAGCGCCTGCTTTTAATGCCAGGCATAGCGTCTGTAACACACTGCTGCTGGTTGTTTTAGCAACGTACACTTCGTACCAGTTAATTACATCGGCATAGCGGCCACTGTAATGTGCCAGTCGTAAAACCTGGTATGCATATTTCAGTTTAAAAATATCTTTTTTTGCAGCGGCATATAATTGCTGACCGTTTTTTATTAGTTTGTCCATTTTTAAACTGTCTCTTTGTAGTGCTTCCCAATCTCCTTCGCCGCCAATAACATGTGGCTCCACCTGTTTGGCATACAATAAATAACCCAGCGCTTCCAGGTCTTTCGTTCGAATAAAATAATCCGTCATACTGTTTTGCTTTACCGGGTCAGGAATTTTTAAGGATTGATTTTTTTCAATATTGTTATAGAGATTGTTCAGATCTTTCCAGTCAAATTTGTTAACCAGTTTTTTTGCATCGTTCTTTTTTACCGATGCCCCGCAATAGTTTGTCCATTCATCGGTAAGTATATCTGATACGGCAGCAGGCTCATTGCGATCGTATAAAAAAGTATACCCGATATAATAAAAAGGCCGGTATCCATTTGCATCCGGAAGGTTTTGATGAAAGAAGGAAGTATAATAGTCATACGGATTGGCTTCGGGGCCGCAACCGATAATATTTTGTGGAAAAGAAATGAGGGCAGCGCTAATGCAGGCTGTTATAAATGTTTTCCAGTTCATGCGTGGTGTATTTGCTTAAAATTACAGAATCCAGATGGTAGAGGGATACCCTTAAGGGGGTATTTTTTAAATGCTTACCTATTTCATTGGCTGCAGCCATCACCTCTTTGTAACCGCTTTGTTCTTCCCGTATCATATCGCCTTTACGTAAATCATATCCCTGCAGTAATGTGTCTTTTAAAACCTGGTAACGGTTACCGGTTTTTCTGAAGAAGGAATTGCTGAAAGCATTATCAGACAAGCCTTGTATCAAACCGGTATAAAAATTATTGCGGTATAAAACTTTCCAGTCAAACAAAGGAAAGGCAACATCCAAAGGTAAAGGATAGGTAGAAAGATTGCCGGTGTACTTTTTTAATTCGGCCGTTTCTAAAATAGAGTTTTTTGTAGCAGGGTCTTTTAAGTTGCCCATATTGTAACACATCAGCAGGCCGCGGTCAACCGGCGGTACACCGGTTTTGGATAGGAATTTTATCTGGTGCAAACGGAGGGTGGCAGATAAGGGAGTCTGTGTAAACCTTTTTTTAAAATGTTTTAACAAAACAAAATATTTATCCTTTGTGGATGAAGTCCAGTCGCAATCGAATTGTATTTCGGGAATGCTGTTAAACGAATTGCCGGAAATTATTTTAAAAACCAGTTCTGCAATATGACCTCCAAGCAGCACAACCTGCCCTGTTTCCATTTTCTGAATACAGGCATTGGTTATAAATATCACCGGAATAACATTAAGCCTGAAATTATTTGTACCCGGTGCCCTAAGGGATCTTATAGATGCTTCATTAACAAAAAGCTTCGCCACCGGCAACGGTTTCTTTGCCGACTCATCCCAATCCACGTCAAAAAATTTAAGGTATATGGTTTTAACTTTTAGTGAATCCAGTTTTTGTTTTTCAAAATGGGTAAGGTTTAAAACAGATTTCCAGTAGTAGAAAGAGGGTTCGGATTGGCGGGGTTGTTTTTTTGTTTGGCAGGAAAAAAAAGAATACACGAAAGGTAATATTATCAACGTCAATAAAAACGGAGCATCTGTTTTATTTTCTTTTATGAACAGCATATTTTCAAAAATAGGGTAATAATAAAAGGTTGCCGTAATGTTAGGCCATCTAAATATTTAAATACCCTGGTATGGGTATGGGTTTTTGCATTTTATTTTTGACCTTTAAACAAATAAAACATCAATCATGAAATGGTTCTTAACTATCCTGCTCATTACTATTGTTATCCCTTTACAGGCACAGGACTATAAACTGGATGGCAATGAAGTAAAAATTTCAAAACCCGTTTTGTTTAAAGCAGGCTCTGATAAATTACAACCGGAGAGTACTGCTGCACTGGAGATCATCAAACTATACCTTACGGACAAATCATACATCAGCCTATTAAGGGTTGAATGCCATACCGATAACAGCGGCGATGCAGCAACCAATCAATTGCTTACCGAAAAAAGGGCATTGGCTGTTTGTATAAAATTAATTGAGCTGGGGGTAGATTGTAAAAGGCTAATAGCTGTTGGCTTTGGCGGTACCAAACCGGTTGCAGATAACAGTACGCCGAACGGTAAGGCTGAAAACCGCAGGGTCAGTTTCATCAATGTATCTTTAAGGGGCAGGGCTATTGGCGGCATGCCGGTTGATGGCGGTGGTAAAATTGCCGGCGATATTTGCAACTGAAAATCAACTACCTATCTTTGCTGAATGACCTCAGCATATTTCACTTATAATAAACAAAAAGTAATCCAGGCATTACGTTATCATTTTATTACCCGAAGAGAAATTAAAGTAATGATGATACTGGTGAATGTTTTTGCTATACTGTCTGCTGCCTTATTTTTTTTTAAGAGGATATCCCCTTATGCTTTTTTAATAAGTTCATTATTATGGTTTACATTAATGATCGTTTTTTGGTTTTTACTGCCCTATATGGTTTACCGGAAAGCCGACACATTTAAGGACCGGTTCAGGGCAAAATTATCAGAGGATGAATTCCGGATTGAAAATGAACGTGGTGGCAGAAGCTGGCAATGGTCTGCTTTCAGTACCTGGATAGAAAGTCCGCATTTCTTTCATCTCTATTTTAACAGCCGTTCCTTTTTTATTGTACCCAAAGAAGCATTTGAGGGGGATAATGTACATGAAGCCAGAAAGATATTAAAGGTAAAAATTGGTAAAAACTAAGTAGTCAGTAGATGCGAAATGATCCACCAGGTGTACGTTGTAAGATTTGTCAGGTCATTAATTCACGGTTCATGCGTTAACACTCCCCATCACAAATTCTTTTCCATTATATAATGTGGTATGGTTACTTCTATAAATTCATCACCAATGGCTTTGTAACCTAACTTTTCATAAAATCCCATTACTGTTTTTCGGGCATGCATCACTAATTTTTTATAACCCTTATCTCTTGCCACTATTTCGGCAAAATGCATCATACTTGCACCAATACCTTTTCCCTGCAGATTGTTTTGTACTGCCATTTGTCTTAATCGTAAACTCCTGTTATCCATCTCTGTCATCAGGCAGCAGGCCAGCATTTCATCATCATCAAAAGCCCCAATTAAAATATCCTCTTTTTCCGCTTCCAGTTCATCAGGTGTTAAAGAAAGCCCGAGCGGCTGACGCAGAATTTCATTTCTAAGCTTTACCATTTGCAGGTACTCTTTTGTGCCGTGGTCTATTTGTTTTAAGGCCATTCCTGGTTAAGTTTTGATAAAGGGGTTAGTTTTGGCTTAAGATGAATTAACAATATACAATTTTTTTGGTATTACTTTATCAATGGAAAAAAACTCTTATTGAAAAGGTTAACCTGGTAAACTCAACCAAGATGGAGCTGCAATAGAGCATTGGCGGCTTTAAAATAGCCGGTTTTTTGGCGCTTCCGGACGGTTATTTAACCAACAATATCTATTTCTTTGTATTTACATCAAAATGTATATTTTTGCAACCAATACAAACTAAATTTTACTATCATGTCAGACATTGCAACAAGAGTAAAGAAGATTATTGTTGACAAATTAGGAGTAGATGAAGCGGAGGTAACCCCGGAGGCTTCTTTTACCAACGATTTAGGTGCCGATAGCTTGGACACCGTTGAACTTATTATGGAATTTGAAAAAGAATTTAATATTTCTATTCCGGATGAGCAGGCCGAAACCATTACTACTGTAGGTCAGGCCAACGCTTACTTAGAAGAACATGCTAAGTAATTAACTTAATTATCACAGGCAAATTTTATGGCTTTAAAACGAGTTGTAGTTACCGGATTGGGTGCACTTACACCGTTGGGCAAAACTGTTGAGGAATACTGGCAGGGCTTGGTCAATGGGGTTAGTGGCTGTGATCATATCAAACAATTCGACTGCAGTAAGTTTAAAACCAGGTTTGCCTGTGAGGTTAAAGATTTTGAGCCTACCCATTATCTTGATCGTAAAGAAGCCCGTAAAATTGACCGCTTTACCCAATTTGCATTAATATCCAGCGACGAAGCCATAAAGGATGCCGGTATTAACAGGGATAATGTTGATATGGACAGGGTAGGTGTTATTTTTGCCAGTGGCATTGGCGGTATTACTACTTTTTATGAAGAAGTAAGTAATTATGCTTTAGGTGACGGCACTCCACGATACAATCCTTTTTTTATTCCTAAGATGATATTGGATATAGCAGCAGGGCAGATTTCTATGCGTCATGGTTTCAGGGGCCCCAATTACGCTGTTGTTAGTGCCTGTGCAAGCAGCACCAATGCCATTATAGATGCTTTTGACACTATACGGTTGGACAAAGCAGATATAATTGTTACCGGTGGCAGCGAGGCAGTAATCAGTTCTCCTGGTGTTGGTGGTTTTAATGCTATGAAAGCACTAAGCGAACGAAATGATAGTCCGTCAACTGCAAGCCGCCCTTTTGATAAGGACAGGGATGGTTTTGTGATGGGAGAAGGGGCGGGAGTTTTGATCCTTGAAAGCCTGGAACATGCACTAGCCCGCGGAGCAAAAATATATTGCGAAGTTGCAGGTGGCGGAGCAACGGCCGATGCACATCATATAACGGCCCCTCATCCTGAGGGATTGGGGGCAAAAAACGTGATGAATGTGGCCCTGAAGGATGCCGGTATGAAACCGGAAGATATTGATTACATCAATGTACATGGTACATCAACCCCACTGGGTGATCTGGCTGAAACAAAAGCCATCTTAAGTGTATTTGGCGATCATGCCTATAACCTCAATATCAGTTCTACAAAAAGTATGACCGGGCATTGCCTTGGAGCCGCTGGTGTTTTAGAAACCCTGGCTTGTATTCTGGCCATAACAAAAGATATTGTTCCCCCTACTATTAATCATTTTACCGATGATCCCGAATTGGATCCAAAACTCAACTTCACATTTAATAAAGCACAACATCGTACGGTTAATGCAGCGCTCAGCAATACATTTGGTTTTGGCGGGCATAATGCTTCGGTAATTGTAAAAAAATATGTTGCCTGATTTTTCTGCCGGGCCAACCTTGTTTCCATATTCATCATTTTTGTTAACATTAACGGCTTCATAAAAATTCCTTAATTTTATTTTGACCTAAATAAGATTAATTTCACGCATACAATTTATTCGTTTTGCAATTCATAAAAGCTTTTTTTAGAAACAAGAGCAATAACCGGGAGTTTAAAAATCAACTCAATAATGTACTTGGATTTACTCCGGGAGATATTGCTTTGTATAAGACCGCACTCAGCCACCGAAGCGTTAGGGAAGGTGCTGATGAAAACAATGAACGTCTTGAGTTTTTAGGTGATGCGGTTTTAAGTTCTATAGTGGCTCACTATCTTTTCAGAAAATATCCGTATAAAGGCGAAGGCTTTTTAACAGAAATGAGAAGTAAAATGGTAAACCGTCAGAAGTTGAATGAAATTGCATTAAAAATGGGGCTTAAAAAGATCACTTTTTATAATAAGTATGATAATGCACTTAAAATTTCACAGATATTCGGCAATACACTCGAAGCAGTGATTGGAGCCGTTTACCTGGACAAAGGTTATGCAGGAACACATACCTGGGTTGAGAAATACATCATTATGCCCCATATGTTTATTGATGATCTTGAAGTGATTGAAATTAATATCAAAAACAAATTATACGGATGGGCAAATAAAAACGGAAAAGCACTGGAATTTGAAACCCTGGATGAAAAATTTGAGAACGGAAGAAGGCTGTTTACCATTGGGGCAACCGTTGATGGTGAATTAATTGCTGAAGCAAAAGGGTATAATAAAAAAGATGCAAGCCAGATCGCAGCGCAGCTGGCGGTGGATAAATTAGGGTTATAAATGAGTTTTTTGTTTCTCGTTTTTCCGTTTCTCGATGTACAGTCATTAAGGGATTACAATTTTAGTATACTTTTGAAATGCAAACGAAAAACGAATTAACGAACAAACGAGAAACAAGAAACGGATACTAATGAATTTTGGAATTTTAGGAAGCGGCAGCTGGGGTACGGCCATTGCAAAAATTTTAACCGATAATGGAAATGCCATTTATTGGTGGAACCGCAGTGAAGATGCTATAAAATACCTGCTTACCCGTCATCATAATCCCCAGTATTTATCTGCTGCCCATTTTGATATCACAAAACTTAAACTAACTACCGACCCTTCTGAAGTAATAAAGCATAGCGATTGTGTAATAATTGCCATCCCCTCTGCCTATGCTGATAGCGCCTTAAAGGGGCTGGACAAAAATATTTTTACTGGAAAAAAGATCGTATCTGCCATTAAGGGCATTTTACCGGAACAGAATTTATTGCTCAATGAGTATCTCAAAAATGAATTCAATATAGAACTGAATAACTATTTTGCTGTATTAGGGCCCTGTCATGCCGAAGAAGTAGCCGCAGAAAAATTATCCTACCTCACTTTTACAGGTATAGATGAAAAAGCAACGCATGAAATAGCAACCAGTTTTAAAACCCCTTACCTGAACACCGTTGAAAATAACGATATATATGGCGTTCAATTTGCTGCTGTCTTAAAAAATATTTATGCTGTTGGCTCGGGTATAGCACATGGCCTTGACTACGGTGATAATTTTTTAAGTGTATTGATTGCCAACAGCGCTGATGAAATGGCGGGCTTTTTAAGAGGGCTTGGTGTACAAAACATACAGGTAGGGTCCATTGAGCATCATCAACCCCCAACCCCAAACACAAAACACCTAACCAACTATGCCGCCTCTGTTTACCTGGGCGACCTTTTAGTAACCTGCTACTCCCTGCACAGCCGTAACCGGGCTTTTGGCAATATGATCGGCAAAGGATATTCGGTAAAGGCTGCACAACTGGAAATGAGTATGGTGGCAGAAGGGTATAACGCCAGTAAATGTATGCACCTTATTAATCAACAGATTAATGCTGATATGCCCATTGCTGAGACCGTATTTAAAATTTTATGGGAAAATTTACCCGCAGCCGAAGGTTTTAACACAATTGAGCAGGTATTGGTCTAAATGTTTTCTACCTTTATCTCAGAAAAAAAACCCCATGCCTTTCTCTTTTTCAAATATCAGCGCTTCAGTACTCATCGTCATGGTGCTTTGTTTGACCGTTGCAGAAATTGTAAAGCATTTGAGGAAACGTTTTCATCACTCAGAAAAATAAGTCTGCCGCAATTCCGTCGGCAAATAATTTTCCGTTTTTAGATAAATTAATTTTATTGTTTTCGATGTTTAATTTGCCTGTGCTTTCATATTTTCCTGCTGCCTGTTGAATCTTGCTGCTTTTTTCTTTTCCAAATGTATTTCTTACATAATCCAGATCCAACCCATCTATTGTTCTTAACGATGTCATAATGTATTCATTTAGCTGTTGTGTTTCGGTTAGCGTTTCTTCTTCCACAGGGATAATATCATTTTGTAAAGATTGAATATATAATGCGTTGTTGGCAATATTCCACTTTCTGCTACGGCCATTAAATGAATGTGCCGAAGGGCCAAAGCCATAGTAACTTTCCCTCTTCCAGTAGCTGCTGTTGTGGTTACTTCTTAAGCCGGGCTTAGCAAAATTGCTGATCTCGTAATGCTCATACCCGGCTTGTTCCAGCCAGTCCATCAGCAAAAGAAACTGGCGGGCCTGGTTTTCCGGATCAACGGGTTCTTTTTTATGTAAGACGATCATTTTATCTAGTGCCGTTTTGGGCTCCACCGTTAAAGCATAGCAGGAGATATGGGGTATCTTTTTTTCAATAACCCTTTCCACATTACTTTTCCAGTCTTCATCACTTAATAGTGGCGAACCATAAATCAGGTCAACAGAAAAATTTGTAAAACCGGAGGTTTTTATTTTATCAATGCACTGTAAAGATTCTGTTGCCGTATGTGTCCTGTTCATCCATTTTAGTTCCTCATCTAAAAAACTTTGGATACCTACGCTAAGCCTGTTGATGCCAACCGATATCCATTCTGCCAGATTTATATCAGTGATGTCATCGGGATTGGCCTCTAAAGTAATTTCAATATCATCAGCAAAAACAAATCTTTTATGTAATGCATCGAAGATCAGATGTAAATCATCAATGGTTAAAATGCTTGGTGTACCTCCGCCAAAATAAAGGGTAGAAATAATTTCGGACCCAGGCTTTTCTTCACTCTTCTCTGCCATCTGGTGGAGAAGGGGTGGGGATGAGGTTATTTCTTTCACCATTGCCTCCAGCATCTTTTCCTTCTGCAATAGCGAAGTGGAGAAATGAAAATTGCAATAATGACAAGCCTGCTTGCAAAATGGAATATGAATATAAATGCCAGGCAAAGATTTATGATTTAAGTCCCGATGATTATCGGGATAATATTTTAGATTTGATTATTAATGGCTACCGTAAAAATAAAATGCTTTAAAACCCTGTTCGTGGTTATTATGTATACCGGCATTTTACTGTCCTTTGCCAAAAGTCAGGTTGTGGTAACTAAAAATGCATCATATCAATTACAGGTTCAATTTGTTGACAAAGATAGCAGCTTTAATTTGCCTGCTTTAAAATTACAAACCGGCTTTACAAACCGGGCTTTATGTAATGGTTATATTCAAAGCCTGCCGGCATTATTAAGTTCTAAGGGTTATCCTACAGCTTCTGTGGATAGTATTTTTGAGAACGAATCGGTTACCACCATACATTTATTTTTAGGCAAACAATATCAATGGATAAAATTAATACCCGATGGAATTGAACGGGCAGCCATGACTGAGAGCAGGTTTAAAGAAAAAGATTATACCGGAAAATTCCTCAATATTCAACAACTTTTATCTCTTCAGGAAAGAATATTAACTTATTATGAAAAAAACGGTTATCCGTTTGCCGGAGTATTTTTAGACAGTATCCGTTTGAATGATAATAAAATGGAAGCCCTTCTCAGATCACGAAAAGGCCCCTTATATCATATTGACAGTATTAGGGTTTTTGGCAAGGCAAAGATCTCCGGAAAATTTTTGCAACATTATTTAGCTATTCCCAATGGCAGTTTGTATAACAAAGAAAAGCTGGAGCAGGTATCCAAACGGATTTTAGAATTACCCTACTTACAGGAAGTGCAGCCAAATGATATCACCATGCTGGGCTCCGGTTCTATACTAAATCTTTACCTGGCTCCCAGGCGAAGCAGCCAGGTAAATTTTTTAATTGGTTTTTTGCCCAATGCCAGTCAAAACGGTAAGCTGCAGTTAACTGCAGATGTAAACCTTAATTTGAAAAACGCATTGAGCCACGGGGAAACTATTTTATTTACCTGGCAGCAGCTGCAGGCTAAATCGCCCAGGTTAAATATAGGTTACCAGCAACCCTATATTTTCAATTCTTCTTTCGGGTTCGATTTTATGTTTGATCTGTTTAAAAAAGACTCCACTTTTTTACAGGTTAATGCATTGGCCGGAGTGCAGTATCTCTTATCACCAACACAATCAGGTAAAATATTCATTCAATGGCAAAACAGCTTTTTACTGGGTACAGGAGTAGATACCAACCAGGTAAAAGCAACCAAACAACTACCCCCCAATATTGATTTTACAGCCGTAAATATTGGATTGGATTATGACTGGAGTAAAACCGATTACCGCCTTAATCCAAGGAGTGGAAATGAAATAAGGATTACTGCATCAACCGGGATAAAAAATATAAAAAAGAATAGTGAGATCCTGAATATTAAAGACACGTCATTTAATTATGCCAGTTTATATGATTCATTAAAGGAACGTTCTTACCTTTTCAGGGTAAAGCTTTCAGCCGCACATTATTTTCCGGTTGGTAAACAGGCTACAATAAAAACAGCATTAAATGGCGGGGTGTTTATCAGCCCCAGTACTTTCCGAAATGAGCTTTTTCAGATAGGAGGTTATAAATTACTGCGGGGGTTCAATGAAGAAAGTATTTATGCTACACAATATGCAGTGTTAACCGCAGAGTACCGGTACAGGCTTGAACTTAATTCATTTCTGTTTGGGTTTGCGGATGGCGGATGGGTTAGAAATAAATACCAGTCGGTGAATCTGATAAATACTTTTATTGGAATTGGCTTGGGCCTTGCTTTTGAAACCAGGTTCGGGTTATTAAATATCAGTTATTCAATAGGCAAACGTGATGACATTAAGTTTAATTTGCGGGAAGCATCCAAAATACATTTTGGGTATGTTAATTATTTTTAGAAATCTGCCCATCTGCATTTAATTTTACAGATAAAATAAGTTATTGTGAAACAGGTACTTCTCTTTTTTTTATATATGGCATTTTTTTCTGCCTCTGTATATGCACAAAATACCGATAGCCTGATTGTTAATACCGATACCCTGCCTTCCCATCTGGTGACTGATTCATTGATAAACCTGCCACTTACTGACAGTATAGGAACCAGGGAATCAACAAAGACATCATCTTTGTTGAAGAATAAATTTATAAATACAAGTACTGCCCCGGTTTCAATGTCTGTTCAATTTAAAAATGAAAAGGATAAAGATTCTCTTTTTTACCTGATCGCAGGTATGTTATTACTGATGGCCTTTTTTAAATATCTCTACAGCCGATATTTTTCAAACCTGTTCCGGGTATTTTTTAATACATCGCTCAGGCAAAACCAGTTAACTGATCAGTTATTACAGGCCAAATTACCTTCCCTGGTCTTTAATCTTTTTTTTTCTATCAGTGGAGGGGTATATGTATATATCCTTTTACAGTATTATCATTTGATTAATAATGAAAATCAATGGTTGATGATCCTTTCCAGCAGTGCTTTAATTGGATTCATCTATTTAATAAAATTCTGTACATTGAAGTTTACCGGCTGGGTGACCGGCCTTAGGGAAATAACTAATATTTATATTTTCATCATCTTTTTGATTAATAAGATCATCGGCATTTTTCTTGTACCTTTTCTTGTGATCCTGTCTTTTTCGGATGCACCAATTGTAAAAATAACTGTTATTATTTCACTGATGAGTGTTGGAATATTGCTGTTATTACGTTTTTTCAGGTCTTATGGGTTATTACAAAATCAATTAAAGATCAGCAGGTTTCATTTTATGTTGTATATAAGCGGGATAGAACTTTTGCCACTTTTGTTGATTTACAAGGGTTTAATGGTTTATTTAAGTAAAAACCTTTAATTTTGCAAAACCATTGCAGAACTATTATGGTTAAAAACGGTTCAAATCAGGCTGTTCCCTCAGCAAAGACAGTTAAAAAAATCTTAATTACCCAACCAAAGCCGGATGGCGACAAGTCACCGTATTTTGATTTGGCTAAAAAATACTGTTTAAACCTAGACTTTCACCCTTTCATTGTTGTGGATGCTATATCAGCCAAAGATTTTCGTAAACAAAAGATAGATATAGCCAGTTATACAGCTGTTGTTTTTACCAGCCGTAATGCCATTGATCATTTTTTCCGAATCTGTGATGAAATGAAGATCAGTGTTTCGCAGGAAACGAAATATTTCTGTATTACAGAGGCAGTAGCGCTTTATCTTCAAAAGTTCATACTATACCGGAAGCGGAAAGTTTTTTATGGGGCTGACGGTACCAACAAAAGCTTATTTGACGTAATAAACAAACACAAGGATAATGAGAAATTTTTATATCCCTGTTCCGAATCCTTTGATAGTGATATAACCAACTGGCTCAAATCAAATAATTGTGAGCATGCCACACCGGTTCTTTACCGCATAATAAGTAATGATATTACCGAAGTAATGGCAAGAGGCTATGATGTTATTTGTTTTTTTACTCCGGGTGGGGTAAAAAGCCTGTTGGAGAACTTTCCAAAATTTCAGCAGAATGGAACTGCAATCGGCGCTTTTGGTATCAATACTTTTAAAGCAGCAGAAGAAGCAGGCCTGGTATTGGATATTAAAGCCCCGCAACCACATGCTCCCAGTATGGTGAGTGCTTTAGAAATTTATCTTTCCTCCATTAAAAAGAAATAATCACGCTATTTCTTTATTGAGCATTCACTATACGCTGGATGTTGTTATTTTCAAAGCACCATTCAGGTATTATAAGTGATATTTGTATCCTAAATGCCATTATGTTAACCAGCCCCTCATCAACGAAGCATCAAAACAGATTAATTAATGAAAGCAGCCCGTATCTATTACAGCATGCTGCTAATCCGGTAGACTGGTATACCTGGGGAGATGAGGCATTGCAAAAAGCAAAATCAGAAAATAAAGTAATACTCATAAGCATTGGTTATTCCGCTTGTCATTGGTGCCATGTAATGGAAAAAGAAAGTTTTGAAGATGAAGCTGTTGCCAGGCTAATGAATGAAAATTTCATCAATATAAAAATAGACAGGGAAGAGAGGCCCGATCTTGATCATATTTATATGGATGCGGTACAGGCTATTACGGGAAGCGGGGGCTGGCCCTTAAATGTTTTTCTTACACCTGAAGCCAAACCGTTTTATGGAGGCACTTATTTTCCTCCGGTTAAAGCTTATAACCGTTCTTCCTGGACCGAAGTTTTGCATGCTGTAAAAAAGGCATGGTCGGAAAGAAAAGAGGAGATAAAAGGGCAGGCAGAAAACCTTACAGAGCATCTCCGGAAGTCTAATGATCCGGAACAGTTAATAAAAATGAAAGGTCCGGACCAGGAGAAAAGTTTAACCCGGAAGGAACAGGTTGATTTGATCTTTCATCATATCATGAAATCTGCCGACACTATATGGGGTGGATTTGGCAGGGCTCCAAAATTTCCACAAACCTTTACTATTCAATACCTCTTACATTACTATCATTTTACCGGGAATAAAGAGGCTTTGCATCAGGCCAGACTTTCAATTGATAAAATGTTAGAAGGTGGGATCTATGATCATGTAGCGGGTGGAATGGCCAGGTACAGTACCGATTCAGAATGGCTGGTTCCGCATTTTGAGAAAATGCTGTACGATAATTCCCTTTTAATAAATATACTGTGCGACGCCTTTCAAATTACAAAGGATAAAGGATATGAAAAAGCGATCAGAAAAACGATTGGATTTGTTGAAAATGAATTAGTAAATGGAGCTGGTGGATTTTATTCAGCATTAGATGCCGATTCAGAAGGAGTAGAGGGTAAGTACTATGTTTGGGATAAAAAAGAAATAGAGGAGTTGTTAAAAGAAGATACTACACTTTTTTGTGATTTTTTTAACATTTCAGACACCGGTAATTGGGAAGGCAAAAACATAATCCGGATTTTAAAAAAAAGCGAACAGGTTGCTGCTGAAAAAAGCCTGGATACTGAAGTATTTGAATCTAAAATAAACAGCTGTCTTAAAATTTTATTAACAAAGAGAAATAGCCGGATCAGGCCATTGCTGGATGACAAAATATTATTGGGTTGGAATGCATTAATGGTAACCTCATTGTGCAAAGCCGCGGCAGCTTTAAATGATGATGGATATAGAATGCTGGCTGAAAAAAATTTCTTTTTTATTTGGAACAACTTTAAAAAGGAGGGTGAAATTGCCGAATTTAAACATACCTATAAAAATAAAAGGGCCAGGTACCCTGCCTTCCTGGATGATTATGCTTATCTCATTCAATCCTGTATCTGCCTTCAGGAAATTACTTCTGACAATTCTTACCTGATCAGGGCAAAACAGCTTACTGTATATGTTTTGGAGAATTTTATGGAAGAAGAAACGGGCTACTTCTACTTTACCAACAAAGCCCAGAAAGATGTAATTGTTCGTAAAAAAGAGGTGTATGACGGGGCTACTCCTTCGGGGAACAGCATCATGGCCGGCAACCTTTATTATTTATCGGTTGTTTTTGATAAAGCGGATTGGAAACGGCAGGCAGAAAAGATCCTTGATGCAATAAACAATGGCATATTAAATTATCCCACTTCTTTTTCCAATTGGGCTACATTGTTATTGAATCAACTAATCGGAATAAATGAAATAGTGATAACTGGCCCCGGATTTGCCGAAACCCGTAATACGCTGCTGACCTGTTATATCCCAAATAAAATTGTGCAATGCAGTGCATCTGAAAATACGGAATTTCCATTGCTTAAGGGTAAGAGCTACCTGTATGGAAGCTCTATTTACCTCTGCAAAAATTATCGTTGCCTGCCACCTGTTGATTCAATTGATGATCTGATTAAACAGGTAATAAATTCGGATGTTTATTAAACTTTCAGACACAATATTTGGGATTTTCTCTCGTTTACACTTATCAGGGGTCAAAATTTGTCCAAAAAATTATTTTAGAATCAACCATAAAATGATGATAATTCAAAATAATCATTACATTTGCTCCATACCCTCAAAGTTAAAAACAATGAAGTACAGGCTGTTTTATCTAATAGCTGTTACAGCTATCGCATCTTTATCATCCAGTTGTAAAAAATCTGGTAGTAAATCGGGTGGTTATGCTACCGATAAAGGACAACTCATTGGGGTTGCTCCTTCTTCTAAATGGAGTTTACCAAAGCCTCCGGGTATGGTATATATTCCACCAGGAACATTTCATATGGGTTCTAGTGATGAAGACATGAGTTATGCACTAACTGCACGTAACAAATCTGTTTCAATCAGTGGATTCTGGATGGATGCCACAGAAATTACTAATAATGAATACCGCCAGTTTACCAATTGGGTAAGGGATTCAATTGGTGCTAAACTGATGAATTTTGTAAAGCAAGGCACAGATGGTAATGAGTATATTGACTGGACCAAAGCCAGGACAATCAAATGGGGCGATAAGGCAACTATGGAAAAAGTAGATGCCATAATTGTTACTCCAGACAATCGCCTTTTTGGAAAAAAAGAACTGGATGCTAATAAAATAGTTTATCAGTCAGAAACATTTGATTACAAAGCTGCCGCTCAAAACAAAGATGCAACTATACCCCGCTCTAAATTTATTATCAAGTCAGCCATACCGGTTTATCCTGATTCACTTTGCTGGGTTAGAGATTTTGCTTATTCATACAATGAGCCCATGTCTAAAAAATATTTCAGTCACCCCGCTTTTGGCAATTTTCCAGTAGTTGGAGTAAGCTGGAAACAGGCAACGGCCTTCTGCGAATGGAGAACCCATTACTTGAATTCATATTTAACCTCAAAGAAAAAAGCGGCCGAATCTGATTTCAGGTTACCAACTGAAGCCGAATGGGAATATGCTGCCAGAGGCGGTCGTTCTCAGGCTGATTACCCATGGGGAGGTTATTATTTAAGAAATAAAAAAGGTTGTTTATTGGCAAACTTTAAACCAGGCCGGGGTAATTATCCGGAAGATGGTGGATTTTATACTGTGCGTGCAGATGCCTACTGGCCAAATGATTTTGGTTTATATAATATGTCAGGTAATGTGGCAGAGTGGACCTCCTCTTTATTTTATGAAGGCGCTTACAGTTTCCAGCATGATATGAATCCTGATATTCGTTATAGCGCCAAAGAAACGGATAAACCACGTGATAAGCGTAAAGTATTAAGGGGTGGAAGCTGGAAAGATGTTGGATATTATTTAAGAACTGGAACACGGGCTTATGAATACCAGGATACAGCAAAATCATATATCGGTTTTCGTTGTGTAATAGATTTACCACCAGCTCAGAAAAAAGGAAAAAAATAAATCAATTTTAAAAAACTAAGACTATTAAAAATGGTACCTGTGAAAAATGTACACAGGTACTTTATAAGTTTTTGTAATCAAACATAAATAACCCCAGTTAAAACTTTAAATTTCTAAATCATGCCTCACAACAAAAGATCCTTTTTAACCGTAATTGATGTTGCAGTTAGCGCCGGTGCCGCTGTTATTATATTTGCTGCCTGGGCAAAACTTACCCACCAGTCATATGCTGATATGATGTTAACTATTGGAATGTGGACTGAAACCGCTATTTTCTTAGTCTATGCCATTGTTGAGTGGGTGAAACCAAAGCACCACGAAGAAGATGATGAACCGGGTGATGTAATAGAAAATCCATCCTTACAATCAATGGATGAGATGTTACAGAAAGCGGATATAACCCCTACTAATCTTAAAAAACTTGGTGAAGGTTTTCAGAAACTGCAAAGTACAGTGGGTAATATGCATGAAATGGGGGATGTGGTAAAATCAACCGGTGATCTGAATAATAAAACTAAAGAAGCTACAGGTGCTTTAACCAGTATGACTTCTGCTTTTGCCAGCAGTGCCGCCACAATGGGTACATTCAGTAATGCGGCCGACAGTGCAAAAGGATTTCATGAGCAGGTACAGGTTTTAACTAAAAATCTGGGTTCATTAAATACCATTTACGAACTGGAGTTAAAAGAAAGTAATAACCATTTAAAGTCATTAAATACTTTCTATGGTAAATTAGCCGAAGCGAGCACGACTATGATGGGTACTGTTGAGGATGCCGGTAAGGCTAAGGAACAGATCAGCGTATTGGCAAATAACCTGGGCAAATTGAACTCTGTTTATGGTAATATGCTGAGTGCCATGCAGGGCCGGTAATACAGTTACTTTCTGTAAACACAAAGGAAAAGGAAACCAATTAAAACTAAACAATCGTAAATATAAAATATTATGGCTTTACCTAGAGAGCCCCGGCAAAAGATGATCAACATTATGTATTTGGTGTTGACCGCTATACTGGCACTGAATGTTTCGGCAGAAGTAATCAATGCCTTTAAAACAGTTGATAAAAGCTTAACGGATTCAAATGCAAGTATTGAAAAAGGGAACACTACATTATTTCAATCCCTGGCAGAAAAATTAAGCAATAACGAAACAAAAGAAAAGGCAGAAATTTGGGTACCCAAAGCTAATACGGCCAAAAAGCTTTCAGACGATTTGTATAATTATATAGAAGGATTGAAAAAACAAGTTAAGATCCAGGCTGATTTAAAAGTGGATAAAAGCGGTACACCTGTTCTTGATAAAGATGGCAATGAAGATTTTAAGTTGGATTACCTGGAAGCTTCTACCAGGATTTTTGAAAAAAATGGAGAAGGCAAGGTACTTTATCAGAAGCTTACAGATTACCGAAAGTCCATGCTTGATATAGATTCTTCCATTGACCGAACTACCTTTCCTGTAAATTTAACAATCCCTGCTTCATATTCCGGTAATGCCAGAACAGGAAATGCTGTTACAGACTGGACAGCCAGCTATTTCCACATGACCCCTGCCGTAGCGGCATTAACCATGTTGAGCAAGGTGCAGAATAATATAAAAAATGCGGAGAACCAGGTGGTAACTTATTGTCATAACCAGATAGGGGCTGTGAAATTGATTTTTAATAAATTTCAACCCATTGCTTCAGGAAGTTCTACTTACCTGATGCCTGGGCAGGAGATGGTTGTTGTAGCGGGTGTTGGTGCATTTAATGATGCAGCCAGGCCTGTAATTAGTATTGATGGAGCAGCTACTCCACTTAATGAAAATGGAGTAGCAGAGAGAAAATTTAATGTTTCAGGTAGTGGAAACAAAAAGATACATGTTACTATTTCGTATACAAAACCCGATGGAACAATTGATCGGTTGGAAAAAGATATTGATTACACCGTTGGAGTTCCTGGTGGTGCTGCCGTAATGCTGGATAAAATGAATGTGTTTTATATAGGCGTAGATAATCCAGTATCTATTTCTTCTGGTTCGGGCTGGGATAAAACATCTGTTTCAATGGCTGGAGGTACGATTAGTCCGGGTACTACAAACAGAACAGTTAGAGTAACCGCTGTTGGCCCGGCAAGTATAACGGTAACTGCAGATGGAAAGAGCAGTAAATTTGATTTCCGCGTAAAAAGAATTCCTGACCCCATTTTTAAAGTAGGCGATGGTAAAGTAAGGATGCCTTCCGTATCTTTTAAAGGACAACAATATTGCAGGGCCGAATTGGAAAATTTTGATTTTGATACCAAGTATAGTGTTGTAAGTGCAACGGTTTACTTTTCGGGGGCTAATTTTCCGAATGTGCAACAGAGTTTATTAAATGGGAATAACCTTACACCCCTGGCAAATTTTATACAGCGTTGCGGACCTGGTTCAGTGGTAACTTTCGATAATGTTAAAGTAACAGGCCCTGATGGACAAAGAGTTATTGAGGGCAAATCAATTGCATTATATTAATTATTTATAAAAAAGAACTATGAAAAAGCGGTTAATAAAATGTATGTTGTTGACGTTCTGTTTATGCCTGTATGCAGGTGTTGCAGATGCACAAAAGAAAACTGCACCAAAGCGTGCAGCTACTAAGAGAGCATCAACACGTAAAACTACAAAGACTAAAACCAAGGCAACGATTAATCCTACTGTAGCGGTTGTTGATACGGTGAAAGCTATTGCTATAGCACAGCCACCTCCACCTCCTAATGACAGTTTGCCTGTTCCTATTATTAAGAAATCCCTGCGTCCTGATGAAGCAGTGGAAACGACCATGTTAAAAGACAGGACACCTTTGCCATATGAAAATCTGCGGGCAGATGACGCCATGTACAGACATAAGATTTGGAGGGAGATTAATACAAGGGAAAAGATTAACCTTCCTTTCCAGTACTCTGCCAATGAAAACAATGGTAATCAACGGTTTATTTCTATATTATTAAAAGCTATTGATGACAGTGCTGTAACTGTTTTTAGCAGTATAGATGACAGGTTTACAACACCTATGTCGAAAGCTGAAGTAGCAACTGTGATTGCCGGTGATTCGGTTCCGGTTCCGTTAATTGATTCAAATGGAGTACAGTACGGCGTGAGATACCAACGTAATGATGTTAACCTGGATTCTTTTTATAAATTCAGAATTAAAGAAGAGGTGATCTTTGATAAAGAAAGTTCACGTTTATTCTGGAGAATTTTAGGAATAGCCCCTGTTAAAAATGTTATTACGTCAATGGGAGTTAACCTGGGTGAGTCAGAATTATTCTGGGTTTACTATCCTGATATGAGACCGATATTTGCAAAATACGAAGTGTATAACGGTAAAAATTATGGAGGACGGATGAGTTGGGAGGATCTGTTTGAAAGCAGGATGTTTTATGGCCGTATCATTAAAAGTACTATTGATAACCCTTACGACAGATTTATCAATCAATATCCCGGTTTAAGGGATAAAGGCATACTTCAGTTATTAGAAGGTGAAAATATTAAAGAGAAGATATTTAATTACGAACAGGATTTGTGGAGTTATTAATCATATTTGTTCTTTATTAAGTTTTACAAAGCCCTCCGGATTCCGGGGGGCTTTTCAGTTATTATATAAACATGGGCATTTATTAAATATTTATCAATTTTTAAAAATACCACAAAGAGGGTATTGTTTATACAGGTTGCTTAGGTTACCTTCGTTTCGGTTTTTCATAGGATATTGGATTTTAAACGGGGCTGAATTTCTATTCAGGCCCCTTTTTTATGTTTCCCCTTTTGGGAAACCCACCAGGGAATTACATTTTAAAATATTTTATTAATAATTCTGTTTTGGCTTTTCCTATAATTTTTGCCAGATCATCAGCAGATTTTGATTTAATATTTTTAACCGATTTAAATTCTCTGAGCAAAAAATTTGAAGTTGCTTTTCCAATACCCTTTATTTCTTCGAGTTCATTCTTAAAAGTACCTTTGCTTCTAAGATTGCGGTGGAAAGTAATGCCGTAATTATGCACTTCATCTCTTATACGCCGTATAAGTTTCAGGCTTTCACTGGTCCAGGGTAATTTTAAAGATTGCGTATCCCCTGGAAAAAAGATTTCTTCTTCATTTTTTGCAAGCCCTACAACCGAAGTAGTACCGGGAATATTTAAAGAAGATATACTCTGCATGGCAGCACTTAATTGTCCCTTACCGCCGTCAATTATTACCAGCTGAGGTAATGGTTTATTTTCATCCAAAAGTCGTTTATAACGGCGGTAAACCACTTCTGCCATGGAGGCAAAGTCGTTGATGCCAATTACTGTTTTTACTTTAAAGCGCCTGTATTCAGATTTACTGGGCTGACCATTTTTAAAACAAACTACTGCAGAGACCGGGTAACTGCCCTGAAAATTTGAATTGTCAAAACATTCAATATGCAAGGGCAGTTGAGGCAATTGAAGGTCATGTTGTAATTGCTGTAATACCTTTATTTTCTCATCAGCTGTTTTTTCTTCCAGGTTAAGCATTTTCTTTTTCTTCAGGTCCTCCCTGAAATAGTTGACATTTTTTTCTGATAGATCCAGTAATTTTTTCTTGTCACCGGTTTTGGGTATTGTGATAATAATATCCTGTTCGGGAAACTCAATATGAACCGGTACTATTATTTCTTTGGTGGTACTTCCAAAATTGTTTCTTATCTGTGCAGCAGCAAATGCAAGTACTTCCGCAGGTGTTTCTTCCAGTTTTTTTTCAAGCATTATTGTTTTAGTCTGCACAATGGTGCCGGCATTAATGGCCAGGTAATTTACATAGGCGATATTCCCATCTTCCAGAATAGAAAATACATCTACTGTTCCTATCCTTGTATTTACCACGGTTGACCTGGCCTGGTAATTTTTAAGGTGTTCTATTTTAGCTTTAAAATGTGCTGCATTTTCAAATTCTAATTTTTTAACATGCTCCTTCATTTCATTTTTAAAATGCTGCATAACCGGAGAAAGATTTCCCTTTAACAGATTAACCAGTTGTTGTAATTCTTCATTATAATTTTCAACTGTTTGTAAACCCTCACAGGGGCCTTTGCAATTGCCAAGGTGGTACTCAAGGCAAACTTTAAACTTTCCTTTTTTTATATTGTTTTCGGATAAATTCAGCTTACATGTTCTCAGCAGAATAGTCTGCCTGATGAAATCCAGCAGTTCCCTCACTTTTTCTACAGAAGTATATGGCCCCAGGTATTGTGAGCCGTCACTGATCTTTCTCCGGGTAAAAAAAACACGGGGGAATTGTTCGTTTTTTATTACAATATAGGGATAGGTCTTCCCATCTTTTAAACTGATATTGAACCGGGGTTGAAATTCTTTGATCAGTGTATTTTCCAGCAGGAAGGCATCCTGCTCATTATTTACAATGGTAAATTCAATGTGATGTATCCGTTGAACAAGTTCAAGCGTTTTATATGTTGTAAATGTTTTCGTAAAGTAGGAGCTTACCCTCTTTCGCAGGTGTTTGGCTTTTCCTACATATAATAATTCATTTGCCTTATCATAATATTTATAAATACCCGGTTGTATGGGAATGGTTGAAGCTATAGCCGAAAATTCCTTTTGTGTCATGGTTATTAAAAATCCCAGGTAATTTTTTCTTCTTTTTCAACAGCTGATTCTCCGTTTTGATCAGTGACAATAGTGATAATTTTACAGTATTTGCTGCCCAGCCAGGTTAATTGCAGCGTTTTGGTCTTGCTGATATCTTTAACCATATATATTCTTTTTACCTTTCCGGTCACCTTATCAATATATACATCCCAGTGTTTCAGGGTCATGGAATCCGGAAGTGTGCCAATGGGTTCATAAGTAAATGTATAGGTATTGAAAGATTGATCAAGAAAACTTTTTTCTGTAAATAAATTCAACAAATTAACGGTATCAATTTCCGGCTTTAAAAATTCTTTGACTGCTTCATTAATATCTTCTATTTTAAGCCATACGGAATCTGTATGATCCTTTATAGTGGTATATTTTAAAGGATTTATACCGGCTTTTTCAAAATTGTATAGCTCCCCTTTTATAAACGAGGTGACCGGAAAAAAACGTTGTTTTTGCAGGACATCTTTTTCTTTTACGGGTGATTTGACATTTGGCGAATTGGTACATGATGACAAAATGCTTAGAAGAGTGATCAGCCGGGAGATGATTTTCATAGTTCAAAATTAAATGGAAACTATGGCATTGCAAAACGTGGATGATAAACATTATAACAGATACATGAACCTGTGCAGGGTATAAAAAACAACTCATTTTCATGAATTGTTAAATAAAATATTTTAAATGTAACCAGCGACTGATCAAAATCCTTTAACAATACCTATTTTAAGACCTACAGCATATTGCTTTTCAATTAAGGCTACGTTATTGCGGTATGTAGAAAATAGTTGATAGCGAACCTGCGGGCCAACTTGTAAATTGTAAGTTCCCAGTTTATAATTCATATAGGTTTCAAAGCCAAGGTTCAGGTTCCAGTTTCTGATGGAAGAGGGGTCTGATATATAGCTTTTAAGGTCTGAAGATATAAGATGAGCTTTACCACCAAAAACATAAGTTGGTTGAACGGTTGCTCCTGCAAACCAATCAACATTATTAGTACTGGATAGTTTATAGGTAAGACCTACCGGTATTGAAATTTGATAGGTTCTGTTATGTATAACAACAGGTTGAAGGGCTGAAGAATTATAGGCGTTTGATAAAGTAGATGTTCTGGAAGCCGGATAAGAATAACCGGTATTTGGATCATTTAGTAATAGTGTAGTTAATATCGGATGGTTGGTCTGATCTGCATTAATATTATAATTGGTATAATTGAACTGAATCCCTGCTTTAAACCGTAATTTTTTTGCAATAGCATAGGATAATCCCAAGCCTGTTTCAATTCCAAGACCGGGTTTCTGACTAATTGAATTATTAATATCGCCAGTTGCAAACGCAGTAGCTGATCCTTTTGATTTGGTAGTTAATTTACGGTAATTTACAGCAGGGGTTACATAAAATTCTAAAGCTAATTTATCCTTCCATTTTTTTTGTTGCGGTTTATTTTGCAAAGCATAATTTTCAATCCAGGCCTTTTCTTCAGGGGATAAGGACTTACTGGTTGGATTAATATCGTTTTTTGCAATTGTAGCTTTAAGCTCGTTGATCCGTTTATCAGGGCCAGGGCTATTTACAGTAATGGTAACCGGTTTTTTGTTGTCGGTTAATTTAACCGTATTAATTTTATTCAGGTCATTTTCGTTTTCATCAGTAAGCTCTTCCTGGTTTATATTGATGATTGAAGGAATGGAAACCTGTATTTTAATATTTTTATTGGCAACGGCAATATCACTAAAAATCTGGTTCGTCTTAATGTATGTATCAGTAGCCTGAATAAGGACATTATCTGCATTTTCTGTTATATTGCCCGGGGGGGTATCCGAATTTACCGTTGTTTGGCGATCGGCCGGATTTTTTTCATTTTTCGGGTAATTTTCTGCAACAACATTTGTTGCATTGGGATCATCATATTTCACTTCAGTATAACCGGAGATTTCTGATTCTGAAGAAATAAATGCGTTTGCAATGTACTCCGAACCCGTATTTGGTAATTGCTGTGTCTTATTATCTGCTATAGCTTTCTTTTGAGTATATGCATTATTATTATTGTAAGGATCATTAATATATTGATTATCGATATTGATTGAAAACTGGTTGGTAATAGTATTATCGCTGGTATTTAAATAACCAACAAAAAGCAAGGCAATGATCAAAAACATACTCATGGCTGCAGAAGGCCATCTGCGGCTGGGATGCATATTGTTATAGATACTGTGCCATACCCGTTTAGAAGGATACATTCTGAACTGATCAGCTTTTTCCTTTAACAGTTGCTCAAATTCATCAATATAATAATTGTTATCCATTTGTTACAAAAACATAAAGTTATTGGTATGTCCAAAATCGGAATCAGTGTACATAGATTCTAACTTGGTGAAACGGCTCCGTAAAAATTTGTTTTTTTTCTTTGTTTTTGAATAATTTTTTTCCTGATTAATATTTCTTCCAACATTGCTTTAGCCCTGGTATACTGGCTTCGGCTGGTACTTTCTTCAATATCCAGCATAAAGGCAATTTCTTTGTGTGAATATCCTTCAATGGCATAAAGGTTTAGTACCGTTTTATAACCTAAAGGCAATGTTCTGATGCATTCAACTACCTGTTTTGCCTGCATGATTGAAGGAATCATTTCCTCTTTTACATGAACACCCGTTGCATGAATAATGTCCACGCTATCGGAGAACTTTTTATTTTTTTTCAAAATATTGATACAGGTATGAACCACAATCCTTCTGATCCACCCTTCCAATGCCCCTTCGTTTCGATACTGGTGTATCTGGGTGAAAACCTTAATAAAACCTTCCTGTAACATATCCTCTGCATCTTCACGGTTTTTTGCAAAACGATAGCACACACCAAGCATTCTTGGGCTAAATCGGTTATATAATGCCTCCTGTGCATTGGCATTATTCCTGGTACATCCGGTCAGCATGAGCTCTTCCGTCATATTTGTGCTTAGTTTACCCTATAAATATAGACAAATTAAGGGTACAGTTTGCTGCATTTATATTGAAAAGCGGCGAAATATTAACATTTCGCCGCTTTTTTGGCATATTTAACCAAATATAAAACCTTTTGACAAGCTCTGTATTTACCAATTTGCCCGAAGGCCAATTAAGAAATTTCTACCCCCGGCGGAAAATCCTGACGCAAAATGCCGGTAGTTTCTATCCATAATATTATCTACACCTGCCTGCACCTGTACATATTTTGAAATGGTAACATTTCCTTTCCAGTTAACAGTCATCCAGGATGGCATTCCGTCTGCTGTAGCATATTGAGCATTATCTTCCCCATCTGCATTATACCCATCTAACCGTTTCCAGCCATTATACAACAGAAAAAATTCAGAATTGAATAGTTTATGCTGATAACTAAAGCCAGTTTTACCCATCAGCGGCGGAATATGATCTAGTGGCTTACTCGATACATTCCTTTTTACCAGTGCATAAGAGCCATTGGTTTGTTTTTCATATATACTTGACATTTTTGAAGGATCCGTTTTAAAACGGCCTTTGGTATATGACAGGGTATTGCTTAAACTAAGCCCTTTAATAATTTCCGCGTTAATGTTAAAAGTGAAACCATACAAATTTGCTTTGTTTATATTCTGACTTGCTAATACCTGGCTCTTAACACCATTGTAATCAATTGAATCCTTCCCATTTAATGTAAAAGGGGCTTTTAAAATAGCATTTCTGAACAATGTGTAGAATCCGGTTATTTCAATATTCACCTTGTCTGCTATATGCTGACCGATGGTCAGGTCAAAATTATAAGTGTATTCCGGTTTTAAATTTGCATTGGGTATCACTACCTGTTTAGCTGCTGTAGAGGATTCAAAAATTTTAGAAACATCATCAATATTGGGTGCCCTGAAACCGGAAGAAACGGATGCTTTTACAACAGTAGATTTCAATGGAAAGTATACCAGGCCTATATTTCCTGTAACAGCAAAGCTATTTTGTTTGATCGCTGTATCTGGTAAATGAAAAAATGAATTGTCTTTCACATTGCTTTGCAGGTTAATAAACTGGAAACGGACGCCATCATTTAAAATCAGTTTTTTATTGTTAAATTTAAAAAGGTGCTGTGCAAAAAGACCAAAATTGTTCATCTTGTTTTTACCATCCGGATAACGGGTGGCTATTTTAGAAACAATACCGGTTGTTAAATTCGTTCCTGTTGCTCTTGATCTTACATCATTAAATTGGGCATCAGCACCAAAAGTGATTTCACTCTTTCCTATATCTTTTCTTCCACTGACGGTAATGCCGAATACTTTTACTTTTTCAACCTGGCTGTCGAACCTGTCATAGCGTTTAAATTCCCTGGTTTGCCTGCTTTCTTCAATATCCTGGTAATTGATATTGGCTTTCAGTGCATCAAGGAAACCCAATTTAAATGCACTTAATTCATAAGCAGCCATTATTCTTTTTTGAGGGCCATAAAACCATTCAGCAAAACGCAGTGTTGTTCCTATTGTGCCTCCGAAATTTTTAATATCCTGAAGGCGGTCATAACGGGGTACATCATTGGAATTTGACAATTGAAAATTTAATAAATGAGAAATACGGTCATTCTGTTTATATAGAAATTTCTGTATGATATCCCATTGTTTATAACCGGAAAATTTCTGAACCCTGTCATCCTTGTTAACCAATACTGTATCTGCACCGTTTATTTTACCAACATAATAGCTTCTTCTTCCAAAATCGGGATATTTATCAGCATAGTTACTCCCCATTCTCATATCTCCAAAGTTGCTGTAATTATATGACTGGAACCAGGCCAGTTTTTTGCCTCCCAAACTTATATCGGCATGAAAGGTCTTTTCTTCATTTACGCTGCTATACCTTGTAAATCCGGAGCCGGTAGTTACGAATTTTTTATCTCCTGATAAAACGGGTGATTTAGTAACCATGTGTACTATGCCACCAAGTGCATCGCTGCCGTAAATGGTAGATGAGGGGCCATACATGACCTCTACCCGGGCAAGTGAATTCTGGTCACTGGTAATTACATTCTGCAGGTGCCCGCTTCTGTATATGGCATTATTCATTCGTACACCATCTAATACTATTAAAATGCGACTGGCTTCAAAACCTCTGAGCACCGGGCTGCTGCCGCCCTGTTGACTTTTTTGCACGAATATTTTACCGGTATTCATCAACAGGTCGCCGGTATTTTGAGCATTGGTTTGGGCAATGGTTCTGGCACTGATCACATCAATTTTTTGAGCGATATACTTTTTCTTTTCTGCAAAATTACTGGCAGATATGATCACCTCCTCAAGGCTGATCTCCTTTAGTACCGTATCTTTTTTATTCGTTTTTTCCTGTGCCGTTCCTGAACAGACAAAAAATAGAAATCCTAATGAAATAAATACCCTGTTCATACGAAAGTGATTTAATAAAATAATGCTACGCAACCTGCATAGTGAAAAGCACTTTTTATAATGCCTGTAATAAAAGATGGCATCTAAGACCGGGGTGGATGGATTAGAGAAAGGGCCGGGGTGTTCAGTAGCATTTCATCAAACAAATAATACTGTTGTGAAATAAATTTCCAATCTCCTTCGTATGTGATTTCTGAGTGATTGGTATAAGTGATGGAAAATAAATATGTAACTGCTATATGACTTAAGCTACCGGTGGATCTGTTTTTTTGTTGTTCAAGGTCTTTTATTTGATTTACCAGGTTGTCTTCTTTCTCATCAAAAAAGCCTGTCAGCAAAACGTTGCTGCCTTCTGTAATATAAGATTTAACATCAAATAATTTTCCGTCAATCATTACCTCCCTGTCAGGCTTTACCCAATGAAATTCGCCTGGTAAAACAGTAATGGTTTGCAACCATTCTGTGTTTAACCTTTCTTCTCTAAGAGAATGAATATTTATTTGCTTTATTAAAACAGCTACCGAAAAAAACAACGGAATTGCTACAAGCAGCAAGAATCCAAAAGCCGTTATTTTTTTTGGAGGAATGAACATAAAACAAAAATAAAACAAAGTTTGCGACTATTTTTTTCTTATTAAACTATCTGCCGGATAGGTTGCTTTTATAGTATCTCTTACAGTTTGAACCCAGTTGGCAAGCGTTCGTTTTTGTTCTTCATTTAGTTTGGCATCTTTGTGTATCCATAAGTAAGAATTAAGAGGCATTTCTTCTTTCTTTACCAATTCATTTATTTCTTCCAGTTTTTTATATTGCCGCCTTATACGATAGCCGGCAAACTCGGAAAAATTAAGATCTTTTTTACCGTCTTTTATATGATCACTTAGCCACCAGGCAACCGGTTGTACTTCAGCGTACCAGGGGTAAACCGTGTTATTACTGTGACAATCATAGCAGCTTGTTTTAAGAATTACCTGAACATTTTCAGGTACAGGATATAATTTACTGATGTCATTATTGCCAATTCCATCAGCTTTATTTTTTGCCGGGCGAAAAAATTGAATAACAATAAATGCAAGTAACAACAACTGGAATGTTCTTTTAATAATTTTTTTCAACATAAAAAATAATTTACTAAATCAAAATATTACCCGTCATTTCTTTAGGAACCGGTAAGTTCATCATGGTTAATATGGTTGGTGCAATATCTCCCAATTTTCCGGGTTTGATATTCCCTTTCCAGTGTTTGTCAATAATAAAAAGGGGTACTAAATTTAAAGTATGTGCTGTATTTGGTGTGCCGTCTTCATTAATTGCATAGTCTGCATTGCCATGATCGGCGGTTAAAAAAACAGTATAACCATTTTGTAAAGCAGCGGTAACAACTTTCTCTACACAGCTATCAACCATTTCCACGGCTTTTATTATGGCATTCCACACGCCTGTATGGCCCACCATATCTGCATTTGCGTAGTTAAGGCAAATAAAATCAACTCCCCCGCCCCCCGAAGTGGAGATTGAAGCAATATTTAATTTGTTATTCTTTTCTATTTCTTTTACAATGGCATCTGTTACTTCAGCAGCACTCATTTCCGGTTGCAGATCATAAGTGGCTACTTTGGGTGATGAAAGCATAATTCTTTTTTCACCTTCAAAAGGAGCCTCTCTTCCGCCACTGAAAAAGAAACTGACGTGCGGATATTTTTCTGTTTCGGCAATCCGTATTTGTTTTTTTTTATTTTGTGCTATGATTTCTCCCAACGTGTTTTTCAAATCATCATTTTCAAAAACTACCTTTACATTTTTATAACTATGGTCATATTGCGTCATGGTGGTATATTGCAGGTTCAGTTTTTTCATTCCATATTCAGGCATGTCCATTTGAGTTAGCACCTGAGTAATTTCTCGACAGCGGTCAGTTCTGAAATTAAAACAGATCACCACATCATCATTTTGAATTTTGACGTTTGGTATTGTTTGGTTGATAATGGGTTTAATAAACTCATCCGTAACCCCGCGTTCATAAGAACTTTTTACAGCAGATAAAATATCACCGGTATTTTCCCCAACACCATTCACCATGGCATCATACGCGATCTTTACTCTTTCCCAACGTTTATCCCTGTCCATAGCATAATACCTTCCGGTTACTGTTGCAATGCACCCGGTTGTTTGCGAAAGATGATCTTGCAGGGCAGTTAAAAACCCCAATCCGCTCTTTGGGTCGGTATCCCTGCCATCTGTAAAAGCATGGATACAAACATTTTTTAATCCTTCATCAGCACAGAGGCCCGTTAATGCTTTTATATGATTGATATGTGAATGAACACCACCATCACTAACCAAACCTAAAAGGTGTAACGTTTTATTGTTTTGTCTGGCAAAACGTACTGCATTTAAGAGGGAATTATTTTGTGCAAATTCACCGCATTTAATGGCAACGTTAATGCGTTGTAACTCCTGGTAAACGATGCGGCCTGCACCTAAATTAAGATGTCCCACCTCACTATTGCCCATTTGGCCTTCCGGAAGGCCAACATCTTCGCCACAGGTAATCAAAGTGGTATTAGGGTATTTAGAATACAATGAACGGACAAAAGGAGTGTTTGCATGCTGGATAGCATCACTGCTCTTTATCTTACCTAATCCCCATCCATCCATAATAATCAATATAACTTTCTTATCTTCCATTTGGTAAAACTAAAATATTTGCCGCTAAGTAAGATTGATTATTGTCATATGGGTATAAAATCAGCTATTTCACGGCCATTTTAACACAGCTTGGCACGTTTTTAGTAAAAATGTATAAAGACAAAAAAACTCAGAATATGAAGCCATTTTTTACACTTTTAACCATCAGCACATTGATGTTTTCCTTTACCCTTTTTTCCAGCATTGACGAAGTAATCAACGCCATGAAAACAGGAAATTCAGCTGAAATTGCCCGGTTTTTTGATAATACTGTTGAGATAAATATGCCTGAAAAAAGTAACAGTTACAGTAAAAGCCAGGCAGAAATGGTGTTAAAAGATTTCTTTAAT
Source organism: Chitinophagaceae bacterium (assembly GCA_031414035.1). Classification (GTDB taxonomy): domain Bacteria; phylum Bacteroidota; class Bacteroidia; order Chitinophagales; family Chitinophagaceae; genus Ferruginibacter. The sequence continues at coordinate 44,280 of JANOGE010000066.1, forward strand.
TCCAACCCGGTTAAAAATTTTGAAATCATACATAAGGGAGAAAATTCAGGATCACAATTTTGTATTGGTATATTGATTACAAAGAACGGATCTTTCAGAACAACAGTTTTTATGAAACAGAAAAAGGAAAAGCAGTTACTCCAGGAAATAACATTTGAGAATAATAAATAGTAGCACAAAAATATTTAATGGTAAAATCCCCGGAGTTTCGGGGTTTTCTTTTTGTGTTCTTCCTTAGCTTTGTGTTTATGGACTTTAATCAACAGTTGGACCATCTGATAAAAAATGCTTTGGTAGAGGATATTGGCGATGGCGACCATTCCACTCTTTCATCCATTGCAACTAAAACAGAAGGTATAGCTGTTTTAAAAATTAAAGAAGACGGTGTATTGGCCGGCATAGATGTTGCTGAAAAAATTTTCAGGTATATGCAGCCTGATATTGTTTTTACTGCGTATAAAAAAGACGGGGAGGAAATGAAGTTTGGCGAAATTGCTTTTGAAGTAAAAGCAAAAGTGCATACGATTTTACAATGTGAAAGACTGGTGCTGAATTGTATGCAACGTATGAGCGGTATTGCAACACTTACTAAAAAGTATGTTGATAAATTGAAGGGATACAAAACCAAATTACTCGATACCCGGAAGACAACCCCCAACTTCCGGCTACTGGAAAAGGAGGCTGTTAGAATTGGCGGAGGATCAAATCACCGCTTTGGATTATACGATATGATCATGTTGAAAGACAATCACATTGATTATTGTGGCGGTATTGAAGAAGCTATTAATAAAGCTTATGCTTATGTACAGCAAAAAAGACCTGGATTAAAAATTGAGGTAGAGACCAGAAACCTGGCGGATGTTAAAAAAGTTATGGCTGTTGCCAACCTGCCCGCCTGTGCCGGCAGGGACGGGGATGACCCTGGAGGGCGGGGAAAAGTAAACCGTATAATGCTGGATAATTTTACGCCTGAACAAATTACCGAAGCATTGAAGATCATCGGTGGCAAATATGAGACAGAAGCCAGTGGAGGTATCAATATTGATAATATAGAAGCGTATGCTGCCACCGGGGTGGATTATATTTCCAGTGGCGCTATCATTCACCAGGCAAGAAGTTTGGATTTAAGTTTAAAGGCTGTTATCATTTGAAATGAGGATCATGGCAAAGAAAAAAATACAATCGTTGAGTGGACTGGTTTATTCAACCGATCCCGGTTTTAAACTGGCAGATGAAAATTTCTCTGCCCGGGAAACACTGGAACCCTCTCAACAAAAATTAAAAATACGGTTAGATAAAAAGCACAGGGCAGGTAAAGCCGTTACACTGGTTGAAGGTTTTACAGGTTCAACTTCTGACCAGGAAGAGCTGGGAAAAAAATTAAAGAGTTTTTGCGGTACCGGAGGATCGGTAAAAAATGGTGAAATAATTATCCAGGGAGATCAACGGGGGAAAGCAATGCAGTGGCTGGTAAAAAATGGGTATGTAAATACAAAAACCTGATCATTAATCTATTTTATCTATATCCTGTTTCATCTTTGCTTTTGTTGCTTCATATTCTGTTATTGGGAATCCTCTTTTAACCTGCAAATAAATGGCTTTCTCCTCCCAGTTTATTGCTTCATTTTTATTACCGGACTTATATAGTAACCTTGCATACGTATCCATAGCTTCTGGATTTTCAAAAAAATCATTTGCCCGTTTGGCCCATTGTAAAGCTTTGCTGATATGCTGTGGGTCATTGGTAATTTTATAAAAATTCCATGCAGCCTTATTTAACTCTTTAGTAAAGCTTTGTGCAATGGGGGTATATTGCACCAATTTTTTTACTACTTGCCGAAAAGTATCTGTATTTCCTTTATTTGCAGGGGCAAAAGTTTGTTTTTTAAATTGCGATAGCCTTCTCAAAGAATCCATTCTTTTTATTGAATCGACAGACACGGTCATATAATAATTGTCATAATAATAAACTGCACGGATCATATAGTTGATCGTATCATTTATTTCTTTGTAAAAATTGATCATATTATTATCAAAAGCTTTGTCAGCACCTCGTATATGGTTTGTATATGTTGAGCGGGCAAAAGAAGCTACCCTGTAGGCATAAGCTTCGTTTTTTTCTTTCACAGCCTTCTTCATAGATTTATATATGATCAAGTTGTTGATAGCTAAACGTTCAGAAAGTGGAATGGTATACCAGGCTTTATTGAAAAGATCATGATTTTTATGCATTTCAAAATCTCCTTTACTTCCAATTACCGGTGCCATTTGTGCAATAAAAACAATCGGGATAACAGATTTTAATGAATCAGGTGGTAGAATTGAAACATAGGCATCCAGTAAAGAATCTGTTTCAAGATTCAGGCTTTTTCTTTTCTTCAATAATAATTCCATTATGCCAATATTATTATTGTCTTTTTTATATTCTTTTTCCAATTCACTTATCCTGATCTCTTCACCGGCTTTATAAATAGCCATACCAATCTGATCCTTGTAATCAATTGCCTGTGTTGTTGATTTAGGGAAACTATGAATCAGTGTTTTATTCTGATCAATGAATAAAGATCCAAAACCATTTTTGATGTTAAATAATGAACCGATGGTTTCTCTATCGGTGTGAGAAGGGGTTATTTTAATACAGATAAATGTCTGCTCCAGCTGATCGGAAAGTTCCTTATTTTCAAAAGCTTTATTGGCTACTTCATTGCAATGATTACAAGTTGAAGACTCAAACTGTAAAAAAATCAATTGGCCTGTTTCGGCTGAACGTTTAAGTGCCTTAGGAAATGAAATTTGCTGAAATGCTATCTGGGCTAAAAGGGCAATGGGAAATAAAAGTGCTAATAAGAACACCGGATATTTTATCATGAGGGGAACTTTTGAAGTAATATGCCAATAAATATACAGTTATTCTTATCGTTTTAAATTACGTAACCCAAAATGATATTATCAATAAAAATACCGGCTGTATTCCGGCTGTCTGATTTAGGTGCATGGTTTTAAAACAAAATTTTGAATAAATGCATTCCCTTATTTCCCGGTAACCAATATCTCTTCAGTACGCTGATTAATTGATTTAACAGGCATAATAATATATTTACCATTAATACGTTATGTAATTTACAATAAAAGTGTTTTTTATTCCTACTTTTACATCAAATTAAAGGCATGATTTCTAAAATATCAGAGGGGATTACTATTAGTGTGGAAACATACTATCAGCCTGATTACAGTAATCCTGTTAACAGTGAATTCATGTTTGCCTACCGAATTACCTTAGAGAATAATAATGCATTTCCGGTAAAACTTTTACGACGGCACTGGCATATTTATGACAGTAACGGCAGTTTACGTGAGGTTGAGGGTGAAGGTGTTGTAGGTGTACAACCTCAAATAAACCCGGGTGAATCCTATCAATATATCAGTGGTTGTAATCTGCGCTCTGAAATCGGGAAAATGTATGGCACTTACCTGATGGAGAAAATCAATAATAAAAAAACCTTTGATGTGGTAATTCCTGCTTTTGAAATGTGTGCCCCGTTTAAATTGAATTAATTTTAACCTTTTCTTTCTGTATTTTAACATACCTTTAAGTAAACCAGCAACGGGTTCTTATGTTATCAATACCGGTTCATCAATATTTTTAATATTGTGGAATGCTGTTAATAAAAATTATTCTGATCAACCGCTTTAATGAATTATGGCAAAAATTACCTTTTCAAACAGTAACAATGATTTTTATCAAAGTGTAAAACGTTCAGTAGAGGAGTATTTTACACAAAATAAAATTAAAAAAACAGGCGACTGGCGCCTATATATCAAAACAATAACCTTAGTAACAACGGCAGTGGCTATGTATAGTATATTAATGTTGGCCACTTTAAATAACTGGCAGGCACTGTTGATCTGTTTCGTATTGGGTATATCACTGGCATCAATTGGTTTTAGTGTTATGCATGATGCCAATCACGGAAGCTACTCTTCCAATACTAAATTAAATGATTTTTTAGGGTTGAGTTTAAATGCCTTAGGTGCAAGTTCTTATTTTTGGAAACAAAAGCATAACATTATTCATCATACTTATACCAACGTAGATGGTATAGATGACGATATCGCCAAAAGCCCTATAATCAGGCATTGTGAATCGCAAAAATGGGTGCCTGCTCATAAAATACAATATCTTTATCTTTTACCGGTATATGCTTTATCTACTATTTTCTGGATCTTTATTATGGATTTCACTAAATATTTTTCCCGTAAAATTTTCACAACGGAAGCCTGGAAGATGTCAACAAAAAATCATGTAATTTTTTGGGCAACTAAAATATTATATTTCTGTTTCTATATGGTGATTCCGGTTATGGTGTGGGGATTTTTACCGTGGTTGACCGGCTTTTTCGTTCTTAATGCTGTAATGGGATTGATTTTATCGCTTGTATTTCAATTGGCACATGTGGTTGAAAATACAGAATTTGAGCATGTTCCGTTGGATGAAACAAAACATATTGAAACAGCCTGGGCAGAGCATCAAATGAAAACCACTGCAAATTTTGCAATGGGTAATAAAGTAATTTCCTGGTTTGTTGGTGGTTTAAATTATCAGATTGAGCATCATCTTTTCCCCCGTATAAGCCATGTCCATTATCCGGCGATCAGTAAAATAGTTATAGAGAAATGCAAAGAGTATAATTTGCCTTATAATAAATATGATACCATGTCAGAAGCCGTCGCTTCACACTTCAGGGTAATGAAAGAACTGGGTAAAAAGCCGGAGATGCTGATACATCGGGTAAAAGCAGCATGATCTTCAGGGTTTATATTTTGCCTGCTGAAAAATGGTTTCGGCATCGGCAGTCATTAATTGCTGAACGGTAAATGTTGGATTCTTCTGCATAAATTTCTTTACGATCTGCCATCCGGCAAAACTGCCGGTATTACCTGGTGAAGCTTCTCCCAGTTCCTGTGTTTTTGGGCTTTCACCAATATAATTTTTGATGATGTTATTATCTATTGTTTGTAAAAATTGGTTTTGTACAAACAGGTCCCAAACTGCCCTTTCATGTTCGTACACCGCTTTTAACTGTTCCCTTGTATAACCGATCAGTTTATATTCATCGGTATAGGGCAATAATTTAGACAACAGGAACAAACGCTTCCCTTTTTCAACCATTTGCTGTACCAGGGGCTTATCTTCCAACTTTTCGGGATATAGATCAGATACTATATTCTTCATACTGTTTACAACAATATAGCCGGGTTCAAAGCGGTGGCTGATGTATCCGGGATACACTTCCTGCACAAGCGCTGTATTATACAATGAATAATTTTTTCCAAAATGATGGTGCAAGCCTACGATGATGGCATCTTCGGAAAGAATATCTCCATATCCATCCAAAGGGCCAATATAGGTGATCAGGTTTTTGGGTTCTTTGTAATTGGGAAAATAATATTTTACAAACTGCAATCCCTGCTTTATTTCTTTTTCATAGGGGGTAAAATCTTTAAAAACGATCTGTGCCGTATCATACAGCTTCCGGTATGCATTAACAAAGCCACGCACATAATTTGCAGTTGTATCTGCAGGCCACTTTGGGTCGCAGTTTAAAATGGTGGCCAGGAAATTTTCTCCGAAGGAAGGGTATTTTGCCTGCAGTATATCCAGGCTGGCTGCAAAGTTCAGTGTATCCAGGGTAAAGAGTTCTTTTTCAAAACGCATGGTCTTCAATTCAATTTTAATATCAGATACATCCGGGATATGATCTCCGCTATTGCAGGAAAAAAATATAAAAGATGCAGTAAGAAATACAAAAACTATTCTCATTTTCTTATTTTAACTTTACAGGGATAAAAAGTCATTTCTAAACATAAAGTTAAGCCCGAATAAGGGTTTGGGGCATGAAAATATTTTTAGCACAGCAGAACTATCACATCGGAAATTTTGAGAGCAATGCACAAAAAATGATTTGCTCCATTGATGAAGCCAAACAGCAGGGTGGTGACCTGATCATATTCAGCGAAATGAGTGTTTGTGGATATGCTCCAAGGGACTTCCTGGAGTTTGACGATTTCATCAGTAAGTGCTATGCTGCCGTTGATGTAATAAAACAACATGCAGATACTATTGGCGTTTTGATTGGTGCACCCGACAGAAATCCGGTTAAAGAAGGAAAGGATCTCTTTAACGCAGCATTCCTGCTGTATGAAAAAGAAGTTAAAGGAATTGCACATAAAACCTGCCTGCCTAATTACGATGTGTTTGATGAGTACCGCTATTTTGAACCTGCATACGAATGGAATGTTATGGAATTCAAAGGAAAAAAGCTGGCCGTAACCATTTGTGAGGATATCTGGAACCTGGGTGATAACCCCATGTACCGCATTTGTCCTATGGATATATTAATGAAACAGCAGCCCGATGTAATGATCAATTTATCGGCATCACCGTTTGATTATACACATGATGAAGACCGCAGGGCTACTATTAAAGCCAATGTTACCAAGTATAAACTTCCTTTATTTTACTGCAATGCGGTTGGCAGCCAGACTGAGGTAGTATTTGACGGTGCTTCTTTAGTATTTGATAAAAACGCCAATTTATGCGGCAGGCTTCCTGCATTTGAATCTTCATTACAGTCATTCATTTTAAATGATGACGGCACTATTGATGGTCCAATATTTGAACCGGCAGGCAGGGTACCTGATGCAGAATTAAATCCAATTGGATTAAAGGAAAACTTAAATATTGCAATGGTATATGATGCTATAGTGATGGGCATCAGGGATTATTTTTTCAAAATGGGATTCACTAAAGCTATAATCGGCAGCAGTGGTGGTATTGACAGCGCTGTTACATTGGTACTTGCCTCCGAAGCCTTGGGAAAAGAAAACGTGAGGGCTGTTCTGATGCCTTCCCCATATTCAACAAACCATTCTGTACATGATGCTGAACAATTAAGCCTTAACCTTGTAAATCCTTATGATATCATTCCGATTGAAAATATTTACAATAGTTTTTTGGAGGAGTTGAAACCCGTTTTTAATGATCTGCCATTTAGTATTGCTGAAGAAAATATACAAAGCCGTACCAGGGGAAATTTGCTGATGGCCATTGCCAATAAGTTTGGATATATTTTACTGAATACATCCAACAAGAGTGAGTTGGCTACAGGTTATGGAACCCTTTATGGCGATATGGCCGGTGGCCTGGGTGTATTAGGCGACTGCTATAAATTACAGGTTTATGCTTTGGCAAAATATATTAACAGGGACAAAGAGATCATCCCAAACAATATTATTACCAAAGCACCCAGTGCAGAGCTAAGACATGGACAGAAGGACTCCGATTCTTTACCCGATTATGAAGTACTGGATAAAATCTTGTATCAATATATTGAGCGCAGACAGGGCCCCAATGAAATTAAAGTACAGGGATTTGATCCAGCATTGGTTGACCGGGTATTAAAAATGGTAAACATTAATGAATACAAACGTAACCAGTTTTGTCCCATCATCCGTATATCACCAAAAGCATTTGGTGTGGGAAGAAGGATGCCGATTGTGGGGAAGTATCTTAGCTAAATTTTTATAACTGCGTTGCCTTTTTCTCCACTGCTTCAAAAACCCGTAAATAATTTTCAGCGGTAATTTTTCCTAACTCCGTTTCAGTCCAGCCTCTTCCGGCCAGTTCAATTAAAAGTTTAGGGAAGCATGAAACATCTTCCAAACCAGTAATGGGATAGTCCATTCCATCATAGTCACCACTGATGCCAATATGATCAACACCAATAAGTTTCTTTATGTAATCAAAATGATCAGCAACATCTGCCACCGTAACTGCAGGCTTCGGATAATTTTTTTCCCATTCATCCATCACTTCCTTCAGCTTCTTTTTATCGCCGGGGTATTTTTCTTTGGTGTTGTAAAAAACTGAATCGCCTGCTGACATCCACTTTACAAATGCATTGCTGCTATGCTCTGCTACCATATCGATCATTATCAATCCGCCATTCTCTTTAAGCCTCTTTAATATTTTATCCGGCACATTCCGGTTAACGTCACACAAAGCCCTGGCATTGGAATGACTGAAGATAACCGGCGCTTTTGTAATGTCTAAGATGTCGCTCATTGATTTGGCGGATATATGGCTCATGTCAATGATAACTCCAAGCCTGTTCATTTCCTGAACCATTTCTTTTCCGATCAAAGAAATACCATTGTGTTTTGGTTTATCATCACTGCCATCTGCCAGGTCACTGGTGTAGTAGGTGAATGTTACACAGCGCAAACCAAGCTTGTAAAACATGCGGAGCAGAGAAAGTTTATTTTCCAATCTTACCGAACCTTCCAGCATGGGGAGCAAAGCAATTTTTCCTGCTTGCATAGCTTTACGCATTTCAGAAGCCGTGCCCACTATCTTAAGATCTTTTGAATAAGTCTTTTCCAGCTTGTAAAGTTGATCATAGGCATCAATAAAACCCTTTAGCGAATCTGAAAATACATTTAACTGTACTCCGCCAACAGCACCTTTTCTCCAGCGGGGAATATCTGTTTGACCTTTGGTGACGGTATCTAGTGGGTAATCTTTTATGTCCTGTGGACATTTAGGAAGCTTTTTATAATTACATCCAAAATACCAGGCAAACAAATCATTATGGCCGTCAATGACGGGTGATTGTTTTAAAACCCTGGCAACAATTTCCTTTGCCTTAATCTCTGTTATAGTATAATTATGAGATTTGTTCTGTGCAGAACAAATCATTGCAGAGAAGATCAGTAAGAAGCCAACAAAATGTTTCATATCTGAAAGTATTAAGTTTGATAAATAACCGTAGCCCGGAATTATATCTTCTCTACAACCACCGCAGTTCCATAAGCCAATACCTCGTTAATACCAGCCATCACTTCGTTGGCATCGTACCGCATATTAATGATGGCATTTGCTCCCCGTTCGTTTCCATGTTGAAGCATTAACTGGTAGGCTTCTTCCCGTGTTTTTTCGCAAAGCTCTACATAGATACTTATTTTGCCGCCAAACAAAGCCTGAAAACCGCCTCCAATATTGCCCAATAAACTCCGGCTTCTTACAGTTATTCCTCTTACAAGGCCCAGGTGTTTGGTTATTCGGTACCCTTCTAATGTATTTGATGTGGTTATCAATTGCTGATCTATCATAATTAAATATTTTATTAAAGTTAATTCCATTTTAACAAAGATTTTTCCCCGATCATCACAATGGTAAATTTTTTGTTAAGGCATAGTTCGTATTTTGTGACCTCACCCCAACCCCCGTCCGACCCGGTCGTCCGGGCGGGCCTCTCCAAAGAAGAGGGAACTGGAAGATAAATTCGAAGATTAAAATTTAACCTATGGCTCAAAGTTCAGAAGATATCCGTTTGCTGACTGAAAAAATTAATCAGGCATCCGGTTTTGTTACCCGTATCAATGATGAGTTAAGTAAAGTGATCGTTGGCCAGCAGGGCATGATAGAACGGTTGCTTATTGGCCTGCTCAGTAATGGCCATGTATTGCTGGAAGGTGTGCCCGGCCTGGCAAAAACCTTATCTATAAAATCATTGGCACAGGCTGTACATGCTGATTTCAGCCGTATACAATTCACTCCTGACCTGTTGCCGGCTGACGTTGTTGGTACCATGACCTACAACCAGGCAAAAAATGAATTTATGGTTCGAAAGGGACCCATCTTTTCAAATTTTATTTTAGCCGATGAAATTAACCGGGCCCCGGCTAAGGTGCAAAGTGCATTACTGGAGGCCATGCAGGAAAGACAGGTAACGATAGGGGATACCACGTATAAACTGGAAGAACCTTTTTTGGTTTTGGCTACACAAAATCCGATAGAACAGGAGGGAACTTATCCTTTGCCCGAGGCCCAGGTGGACAGGTTTATGCTTAAAGTGGTGGTGGATTATCCATCTAAATCTGAAGAACAGCTTATCATTCGCCAAAATACGCTGGGGCTGAGTTTTCCGAAAATAGATCCAGTGGCCTCAACCAGCGAAATATTAACCGCTAAAGAACTTGTCCGGCAGGTATATCTTGATGAAAAAGTGGAGAATTATATTTTAGATATTGTTTTTGCTACCCGTTTTCCGGATAAATACAATCTGCCAAAACTTACCCCATTGATCAGTTTTGGGGGATCACCAAGAGCCAGTATCAACCTGGCCCTTGCTGCAAAGGCATATGCTTTTTTAAACAACCGGGCTTATGTTATTCCTGAAGATGTAAGAAGTATCTGTAAAGATGTTTTGCGCCATCGTATCGGGTTAACCTACGAAGCAGAAGCAGAAAATGTAAATGTTGGGCAAATTATAAATGAGATTTTAAGAGTGGTGAATGTACCATAAGGTATGTTGGCCGTTGGTCGTTGATCGTTTGCGAAGATGGCCTTTGATAAATCTATTTTATGGCTAATTACAAAGATCTGGATGCATGGAAAGTATCCATGCAGTTGGTTAAAGAGGTTTATTTGTTAACTAAACAATTTCCGAAAGAAGAGTTGTATGCTTTAACTTCTCAGACCAAAAGAGCCGCAGTATCTGTTCCGTCAAATATTGCAGAAGGACTAGGCAGGCAATATAAAAGGATACTTTGCAATTCCTTCATATTTCAAAGGGATTTTTGTATGAGTTGGAAACTTTATTAAATATTGCTGTTATGGTTGAAATAATTACTGAAAAAGAATTTAATAATATTGTTCCTGCATTGGAAAAATCATTGCAGGTTTTAAATGGTTTTATAAATTATAATCAAAAAACTGACTTGAAGTAAAGGCCGAACAACGGCCAACGTTCAACGAATAACGATGTTGACAACAGAAGAAATATTACAAAAGGTACGTGAGCTTGAAATAAAAAGCAAGAAGATCACCACGCATTTATTTACGGGTGAATATCATTCTGCTTTTAAGGGAAAAGGGATGAGCTTCAGGGAAGTGAGGGAATATTATGCCGGTGATGATGTTCGTTTTATTGACTGGAATGTAAGTGCAAGATTCAGTCATCCTTTCACCAAGGTTTTTGAGGAAGAAAGGGAACTTACAGTGATGCTTTTGATTGATACCAGCGCCAGTAATTTATTCGGAACAGTGGCTAAGCAAAAAAAAGACCTGATAGTAGAAATGGCTGCAGTGCTAACTTTCAGCGCCATCAATAACAATGATAAAGTAGGGGTCATTTTTTTTAGTAATAAGATAGAAAAATACATTGCGCCAAAGAAAGGGCGACAACATGCTTTATATATTGTGAGGGAATTACTGACCGTTGAGGCCAGGCAAAAAGGCACGAACCTGGATGATGCTATTAAGTTCTTTAGCCGTGCTGTAAAACAAAGAAGCATTTCTTTTATATTAAGTGATTTTTTAGCAACAGGTTATGATGATGGCCTTAAAGTGATAGGTAATAAACATGATGTGATCGGAATAAGGGTATATGATAAAATGGATATGCAGTTACCCGATGCAGGATTGCTGCAGGTGCAGGATGCAGAAACAAATGAAAGGAAATGGATAGACAGCAGTAATGTGATGGTACGGTATAATTACCAACAGCATTTTATGGAGCAAAGTGAATGGAGTAAGAATTATTTCAGGAAAGCAGGGGCCGAGTTACTGCATGTGCGTACCGACGATGATTATGTGAAAATATTGCAGAAATTTTTTATTAAAAGAATATAATAAAAGTTGTTCATTGAAAGTTATTCGTTGGTCGTTTGCGAAGGAGCAAAAACTGATTTTCAAAAACAGTCGGATAACTTTCAGCGAACAACAGGAAATTTAATTGAAAAGAACAGATGGTGATTAGAAAAAATTATTGGGGCGCTTTACCTATTGGATTAACAGTCTGTTTTTCTTTTTGTGCACAACATTGTTTTAGCCAAACCATTCAGACATTTACAGACAGAAAGGATATTTTGATTGGGGAGCCCGTTACGTTAAAAATAAAAGCGGTATTTCCAGAGGGTAAGTCTCTTCTGAAAAGCTGGTTTTTCTTACCGGATTCTATTCCTCATTTTGATATTGTGGAAACAGGCAGGATGGATACCATAATTAATAAGGACAACTCAAAAGCTTTTGAACAAACCATAACGTTTACCAGTTTTGATTCGGGAAAATGGGTTTTTCCATCTTTGGCTGCTGAATTTTCAGATGTGACCGGTTTGACGCTACAAAAATTTCAAACCGACTCAAGCCTAATCAATGTTTCTTATTCACCTCCCGACAGTACCAATCAACTCAGGGACATAAAACCAATCATAAAAGTTTCCATTAGAGACGATACCCTGTTTTATATTATTAGTGCCATTGTGCTGCTGTTGATCATAATTTTATTACTAACCAGGTATTGGAAGAAAAAGAGGAAAATAAAACCGGAAGGGGCGGTTTCCAATCTTTCACCTTATGATGAAGCTATGGGCGGGATTGCGGATCTGGTAAAGTACAATTTAGTTAATGCAGATGAATTGAAAATTTATCATACAAAACTGTCAGTTATTTATAAAAATTACCTTGGCCGTAAACAAGGCAAAAACCTTTTTAACAAAACAACAGGCGACCTTTTGATGGGAATGACGGAGAACAGTATGACCGCAAATGATGTTTCAAACCTGGCAACTGCACTGCGATGTTCAGATGCAGTAAAATTTGCAAAGTACCTGCCTTCACCAAAAGAAAGCGAAGACTGTAAACAAAAAATAAAAGAAACAATTAATTTAACCGAAGCTTCTAAACACTAAACTTTTAAACTAATTTTGTTATTCTACTATTTTAGAAATATAACCTTTGGCCAACCCTGGTTTTTTTGTTTATTGGTTTTAATACCGGTACTTATCTTTTGGTACATTTCAAAGAACAATCAGCAACAGGGAGCTATCATTATTTCAGATTCTTCGGCAACGGGCCTGTCTTCCTGGAAAACCAGTTTCAGGCATTTGCCTTTTGTGCTGCGGTTATCCGCCATTGTATTCATTATTACAGCACTGGCCAGGCCACAAACAAAATTTGAGGAACAAAACGCTGAAGGCGAAGGAGTAGATATAATATTATGTATTGATGTAAGTGGTAGTATGACAGCGCAGGACCTCACTCCAAACCGGCTTGAAGCTGCAAAAAATGTGGCCATTGATTTTGTAAAAAAAAGAATTACAGACCGGATAGGTATTGTGATTTTTTCGGGTGAAAGTTTTACCCAATGCCCGCTTACCACCGATTACCGGGTTTTGATTTCGGCCATCGAAAACATACGTAACGGTTTACTGGAAGATGGTACTGCCATTGGCTCCGGATTAGGCACAAGTGTTGACCGTTTGCGCAGCAGTACATCAAAAAGCAAGGTGGTTATATTATTGACTGATGGTGAAAATAACGGGGGATTAATTGATCCGGAAACGGCTAAAGAAATTGCCAAAGCCTTTCAGATAAAAGTATATACCATTGGTGTAGGAACTGATGGTTATGCCCCACAGCCGGTGAATACTCCCATGGGTGTCATCATGCAAAACGGAAAAGTTTCCATTGATGAAAAACTGTTGAAGGAAATTGCGTATCAAACCGGGGGAAAATATTTCAGGGCAAAGGATAATGAAGGGCTTGACGGGATTTATAATGAAATAAATAATTTAGAAAAATCAAAGATTGAAATTACCACCCGTACCCGGTTCACAGAAAAATTCTTTCCCTTTATAATGGTTGCCCTGGCATTCGTTTTCCTGGAATGGCTGTTGAGGTTTACCGTATTCCGGAAATTCCCTTAACCTGACTTGCCGGCAGTTAGGTATAAATTAGTATTATTCGTGTAAGTAATTGGTTTTAATTGCTGAAATTCGTGCCGATGAATGCAACCGTATATAAGAGTACCGGTAGCTGGTACATTGTAAAAGATGATACGGGTAAGCAATACAATGCCCGTATGCTGGGTAAGTTTAAAATAGACGGGCTTACCAGCACCAACCCGATTGCTGTTGGGGATAAAGTTAATATTGAAATGGAAAATGAAATTGAAGGCTCGGTTACGATTACTGAAATTGAAGACCGGAAAAATTATATAACCCGTACATCTCCTGCCAATAAACATCAGCATCATATTGTTGCTTCTAATCTGGATCAATCCCTTTTGTTTGCTACACTTAAAGACCCCAAAACTTCGCAGGGATTTATTGACCGGTTTTTAATAACATCCGAAGCTTACCATATTCCTTCTGTAATCGTATTTAATAAAGCCGACCTGCATAAGAAAAAAGAAGAAGAAAAATTAGCACTGGTTAAAAGCATTTATGAAGCCATTGGCTATAAAGTTTTATTAATGAGCATTGAAACCGGTAAAGGAGTAGAGGAAGTAAAAGCATTGTTGAAAGATAAAGTTACCTTACTCAGCGGGCACTCAGGTGTGGGTAAATCAACTTTTATTAATATTGTTTTTCCCGATATGAAATTAAAAACCCAGGATGTAAGTGGATGGAGCGGTAAGGGCCTGCATACTACTACGTTTGCTGAAATGTATGACCTTCTGTTTGGCGGGAAAATTATTGATACACCGGGAATCCGGGAATTGGGGTTGGTTGATATTCCGAAAAAAGAACTGTCACATTATTTTCCGGAGATGAGGGCGTTGATCAATGACTGCCAGTTCAATAATTGTATGCATTTAAATGAACCGGGATGCGCTGTAAAAGCTGCTGTAGAAGCTGGCGGTATTCATATGGACCGTTATATCAGCTATTGTAATATTCTTGAAACGATCTACGAAAAAACCTACTGATAATGAACTGTCTACCGTCCACTGCTTAATAGACCCTGTGTTCTAAAAAATGGGCAACTTCCATAACCACATTGTTATTTTTAGCAATATTTTTTTTCTGTTGCGGATAAATACTAACTCCGTTAAAAATATTATAATGCAGGGTTAAAAACTGGCCACGGTACTGGAAATCCCAGTCCAGGGAATCGGCATCATCAATTTGATTCAGGAATTTTACTTTCAGATCTTTTGCCAGTGTATTGGCAATAGCATAAAATTTGGAGATGCCGCAATTATCATCTATAACGGCTTCGGTACAGCCATTGGTGGTTTTCAGCTCGTAGCACATAGAGGTATGGGTTTTTATATTAAAATATTGGGTATTATTCTTCAGAAAAAATAAGTTGTATTACTCTTTATAACTTTTTCTTCCTCCTTTATATTTTGCTTTTTTTTCTGCGTTAATGGCCTTTTCATCACCTGCAAGTATTTTTTCGGCACCTACATTTCTTCCATTGGTGGGGCAGCCATACTTATCTTTTTTACTGAATATGCGGCTTATAAAACACCCGTTCAGTAAGAAGGATGCGACAATGAACAATAACAGTATCTTTTTCATATTTTAAAGATAGATAATTTTCCAGTCAAAAGCCCCTCCCTTCTTCTCCCTCTCCCGTTGAGAGGGGCCGGTGCCGTAAACATGTCCAAACATTTAGTTTTTCAACATCAACTGCAATTCTTATATCGGCAATAACAGTAACCAGTGTTTACTTTTTGCAAAACATAATCTTCGGTCTAATCTTCTCCTTTGTCTTCCCCCTGGGGGGAGTTAGAGGGGGCTTCTTTAAACCACCCGCTGTACATCACATAATTACTAGCGATCCGGTTGATTTCTCCTTTAGTCATTTCCGGGCTCACCTCTTTTATTTTTTTTGCAGGCACACCGGCATACATACTTCCGGGTTCAATCTGGGTGTTTTCCAATACTACTGAGCCCGCTGCAATTATACTGTTATGGCCAACTACCGCATTATCCATTACAATTGCTCCCATACCTATGAGCACATTATCCTCTATAACGCATCCATGTACAATTGCATTGTGCCCAATGCTCACATTATTTCCAATAATTGTGCCTGCTTTTTTATAAGTACAGTGAATTATTGCACCATCCTGTACATTTACCTTGTTTCCCATGCGGATACTGTTCACATCTCCCCTTAAAACGGCATTAAACCATACACTGCAATGATCACCCATCACCACATCACCAACTATGGTGGCATTTGGTGCAATGTAGCAGTCGTTTCCAATGGTTGGCATTATTCCTTTTACCGGGAGTATTACAGGCATAGTTTTAAGCCCCTCCTTTATCTCCCGTCTTATGCAGGCAGGAAACTCAGGAGATTTTTTTAAGATGATTTAATATTTTTTGTCATTAGCTTTTGATCTTCTTTTCAACTTTGGTACGTAGTATTTTTAAAGTATTAACCTGCCATACACTCGGCTAAATTAAAGCCGTGTTTATCAAAAAGAAATCCCAAAAAGTACATACGATTGTAATTTCTTACTTTGATCGGAATACATGGCGCTTAATTCCAGGGGGCCGATAGGCGTTTTATAGGCAAAAGTTAACGCATATCCACTGAGCGCTGTTGTACCTGATGTATTATTATTCCGGGTTACAAAATCTTTTAATAATCCGTTTATCCGGCCGATAAAATATATATTGTTAACAGGGTTGTACCTTAAACCCATTTGTAAGGATACAACACTGGATGAATTTACAGTAGCTTCCTGTAAACCGGCAAACCTTACCTGGTTGCGAAAACTGCCATTTATGCCGCCAATAAAAAAATGGTTGAGCACATTTGGTTCGTTGGTAAAATTAACACCTGCCTGCAGTTCAGAAAAATAGGTAAACGTTGAATTTAATGCAGTAAACAATGAACCGTCAAAAACAAAACGGCTGTAATTCTCAAAATTCAGGTTGGAAGGAATTACTGCAACTCCGTTTTGAAATTGGGTAAGGCCCGGTGTTTGATTATATACATGGCCAAATTCCGTATTTATTTTAATGCCCTTTGTGGGATAGAATATCTGGTTAAGGCTGTTGTATTTTAAATAGGCATAACTCGTCAGGTCAGTAAACCTACCTTTTACTTCGGCGGTTGATTTAATGGAAGGGTTATACTGAACATATTCAAATGCTGTACCAATGCCGGCAGCAACTTTGCTGTTTCCGCTGTTTTGAAAGTTTAAAAACAGTTTGGAATAATTCTGTTTATAAGCGCCGTCTAATTTAAAATTCTGAAATGTATTTATTTCCAGGTTATCAAGCCGGAAGCCTGTAATGAATGCAATATTTTTTATCCTGCCCAGATATTGAAAATGTTCCGCTTCCAATTGTATACTTTCACCTAAAGAAAGAGAAACCAAACTCCGTGAGTTAGGAATAATAAAATCACGGGTCGTTAAGTTGAGGTTTACATTAATTCCCCTGAACCTTGTATAATATAGGCCGGCCTTTAAATAAGTGCTTGGGTTCTCCTCTACATTAAAAATGATCCTTACGGTATCCTTTGTAACGGGTTCAAGGGTATAGGTAATGCTTGCATAATAGCGGGAACCCAAAGCCCTGCGTATGCTTTTACTGATCTGTTCAGCCGAATAAAAGCGGTGATCATAAAAGTTCATCAGGTGTGTAAAAAAAGGAACAGAGGTTTTTACAAGTCCATTTACATCATACCCGGTAATAAAAACCGATCTTTTGCTAATAGGTTCTGCTTTTTTTACTTTTTCAACACCTAATGTATTAATACTGTCTGTTAGTTTTTTAAATTGGGCGTAGTACATACGTCCTGTTTCCAACCCCACTTTCATTATTTCTTTTTCACTTCCAAAACTACCGGTATTGTAATTTTCCATAGGCATATGAATATAAATATCCGTTAAAGGAACTTCATCCTTAAAATCGCCGGCTTCTTTAAAAAAGGCCATTTGCAGTAAAACATCTACCGGGTTTTTTATTTTATCAATTTTAGAAAGTCCGCTGGTCACATTGCTGCCGATCACAATATCAGCGCCCATTTCTTTTACGTTTTTTACCGGGAAATTTCTAACTAATCCGCCATCTACCAGTTTTTTATCATCCCGCTTTACGGCAGAAAAAACGGAAGGAATGGCCATAGTAGCCCGTAAAGCAGTAATAAAATTTCCGGTATCCATCACCACCAGGTCGCCTGTTTCAAGGTCGGTTGCCATGCATTTAAATGGGATGGGCAAAAGATTAAAGTCGCGGACATTATAAACATGAAAAAAAAGTTCGGAAAATTTTAAATTAAGTTCCTGCCCGTTTATAAGTCCGGTTTGAAGTCGTATCTTATTATTGATAAAAGGCAATTCAACGGCAAAGCGGCTGTATTGTTCCTTTTCTTCCATAGAAAGCGACTGCAGCGGAATATTGTTCGAAAACAATACGTCCCAGTCAATTTTTTTTACCAATGATTCAATTTCATTTCCGCTATATCCCACCGCATATAATGCGCCAATAATAGCCCCCATACTGGTACCCGTAATGTAATCCACTTTAAGGCCGGCACTGTCAATCGCTTTTAATATGCCAATATGGGCTATACCTTTTGCGCCACCTCCACTTAAAGTGAGTCCTATTTTTGGCCGGGATTTTTTTTCCTGGGCTGATACATGCAGGGTTAAACAGAGACAACAAAAAAGGGTAAGAAAAATTTTCATTAAATAATTTATTAAATAAAAACGCCCGGGTGATTTTAATTGTACAAATTACGTACAAACTGCTTTTATATTGACAGTTAGAGGTTAATTATTTCTTTTTAGAACGGTATGGAAAATTGAAAAGTATGATCCGGGGGTTTAATTTTTATATGGATACCTTTAATTTGCAATAATTTTAAGTGATCATGACCAACCGCCAGCTTTTTTTAAACCATGTAGGCCAAACATCAGCTTCACCGCTTTGCCTGGAAATTATTAAGGCAGAAGGATGCAGGTTATATGATGTTTATGGCAAAGAGTACATTGATCTGATCGGTGGCATCAGTGTCTGCAATGTTGGGCACCGCCATCCAAAAGTTATTAATGCTATAAAAAAGCAGCTGGATGATTACCTGCATATAATGGTTTATGGTGAATTGGTTCAAAGCCCGCAGGTAAAGTATGCCCAATTATTAACGGATCACCTGCCCGCCCCTCTCCATTCTGTTTTCTTTACAGCATCCGGCAGCGAAGCCACGGAGGGGGCGATGAAACTTGCTAAAAGATCTTCAAACAGAACCCAGATCATTTCTTTTAAAAACTCCTATCACGGCAGTACACAGGGTGCATTAAGTGTAATGGGCAGCGAATACTGGCAACAGGCGTTTCGCCCTTTACTGCCTGATGTATTGCAATTGAATTATAATTCTTTTAATGATGTAGAGAATATTACGGAACGAACGGCCTGTGTGATAGCAGAAACCATTCAGGCAGAAGCAGGTGTATTAATTCCGGAAAATGATTGGTTAAAGGCTGTACGAAAAAAATGTGATGAAACAGGTACGCTCCTGATCCTGGATGAGATACAATGTGGATTTGGCCGAAATGGCACCCTGTGGGCTTTTGAGCAGTTTGGCATTGTGCCGGATATATTATTATTGGGCAAGGCACTGGGTGGCGGTATGCCGTTGGGTGCTTTTATTGCAGATAAAAAACTAATGGATTCCCTTTCGTATGATCCGGTACTTGGGCACATTACTACATTTGGCGGCCATCCGGTTTGTTGCGCTGCAGGCCTGGCTGCGTTTCAAGCGTTGTTTGATGAAAAATTAATGGATGCGGTTAAAGAAAAAGAACAATTGTTTATTTCGCTGTTACATCATTCCAAAATAAAGACAGTAAGAAGCATCGGTTTAATGATCGCAGTGGAGTTTGAGAATTTTGATATAAATAAGAAGTTGATTGATAAATTGATTGATACTTCGACAGGCTCAGTAGGGGTATTTACCGATTGGTTTTTGTTTGCTGCAAATTGTCTCCGTATTGTACCGCCATTGACCATAAGTAATGATGAGATAACTATGGCCTGTGAAAAGATCATAGTAGCACTTGATACCATTTAAATCTTTCTCATTACCTGGGGTGATAAACCCTTTCCGCATTTTTATAAACAGTAGTCTTATCCAGTGTCATCTTCTTTGTTTTTTGCTGCAGGTACATATCTACCTGGTCATCAAAATGTTTATTACCCGGTTTGGCACTTGCTCCATACATATTGATGGATTCAATTTGTGGTAAACCTTCTTTGGCAAACTTAACAAACATGATCAATCCGTCTCCGCCAACAGACCTTAGTTTACCGTTTGCATAGGGTTCGGTCCATTGTGGTGCTAAGAGATCGGGAAAACCACCCAGGGGCCACTCTTTATCACCCCTTACTAATTTTTGTATATCACCCAAAGTAAGATCTGTTCTCCCGAAATTAGTAAGCATGTAATTGTTTATGTGTGAAAAGGTTTCTATTGCTTCCGGTTTTGTGATCAGCCTTGGGGCCTGTCCCTGCAGTGATTTTTTCAGGTATTCATAGGTCAATAAAAAAATGGCGGCACCTTTACTCTCTGCGTCACCACGTTTATCCCAGTTTTTAAAAGTTGTTATTAATGATGCCAATGCCGGGTAATCATTGGCATTCAGTAAAACCATTGAATCGAGCTTGTATGTGTATTGCAAAACAGCGGGAAGCTGTTTATCAAATTTTATCTGTTTGAATTTTTCATAACTCAGTTTTTCATTTTGTGGAAATAATTCCATGAATCGTACACTCCGGTTTAAATTATAAAGTTCCCATCCATCTGTTTTTGAATAAGAGGATGATTTCAAATTATCAGCAGGAGCTGTGGCCAGGAAAGGAGAGTGATTGGTATTGAATAAAAATCCGCTTGATGGGTTGATGTATTGGGGTAATTCTTTTTCACTTCTGAATTTCGTCCATAATGTTTTAGAAGTATTGCCGGGCAGCGTTTTCTTCCAGTTGTATTGTGCAGCTTCATCTCTTACGGGCATTAAAGCATTGTTGATAAAAAAAACGGTATCATATTTATCGGCATACATGATATTGAACATGCTCAGTTCCTGCCTGCCCAGCGCTGTATAAAACTCGGTAAAGTTTTTTGCTTTATTCATCTGGTACCATTGGTCCAGAACACCGATCTTCATATTGGCACCCAGCCTGATGGAGAAGAAACCCTGTTTATTTTTCATGGTTGCCCCGTATTTGCTCCAGTAAATTTTTCTTTTCACATTAACAGGTATGCCTTTTATTTTCAGTCTGATCGTTTTCACTTCAAGGTCAATCCATTCCCCGTCGAATTTGTATTGCAAAGGTTTTGCCGGGTTCATCTCCAGTTGAAATTCATCCAGGCGGTCGCAATAATTAACCGTATGTGCCCAGCCTAAATATTCGTTTACTCCGTGTAAAATGCAGGGGCCGCCGGCTAATAATCCTCCCAATACATTTAATCCTTCTTCACTGCATATATGTGCTTCGTAAAAAGACTGTGGCCCCGTGTTTGGCTGGTGCGCATTAATTAAAAGGAAGGCTTCACCGGTAGTTGTTTTAAACGGACTGATGGCTGCTGAATTGCTTCCTTTTTTATCGAATTCGGTAGCTATCCACTCACTATTGTTAAAGATCCTCACCAGGGCCTGGTCGGCACCATTAAAAATGGTAAGTGCGAATACAGATGATGAAATATATTCTTTTGCGGTAACCGGGAATATTTTTTTATGCAATATTTCCTGTGGATTTTTTTTTGCAAATTCATTAAGTCCCTGAACATACCCATCTATTAATTTTAAGAAAGCAGGGGTAAGGGTGTTCCATTTTTCTTCGGTTATTTCCCTGCAGCGAAAAAGGGCAAAGGCATAATCACCTGCTGCTCCTTTTTTACCCTGAACAGATGCCATCAGGCCTTTTGCAGGTAATATCACTTCCTGCATACTTTTAAAATCGTCTTCTGCCTGCGACCAGGCAAGGCCGTAAGCCACTTCGGCATCGGTTTTGGCAAAGATGTGCGGCACGCCAAATGAGTCTCTTACTATGTCAATTTTAGCCGGATTGATGATGGTTTGTGAAACCCCGGTTAAAAAAGAAAAAAAAGTGATAGTGATGTTCAGGCCTTTTTTCATGTTATAAGTAATTGGTAGCAGCTGTATTTGCTGCTCAATAAAGTTATGTAGTAAAAGTATCCCGATAGCTATCGGGACCACTGCAACTTAATAAAGATGTAAAGATGAGCTAAAAATTATTTGCAAAAGTCAAAATCAATGATTTACTTTGTATTTCAAAGTGCTTTTTTATGAATGAGCAAAAACCTTTAGAAGACCTGCATCACATTAAACGCATGATGGAACGCAGCAGCCGTTTTATCAGCCTGAGCGGATTGAGTGGGATAGCAGCCGGCATCTGTGCATTGGCAGGCGCCTGGTTTGCCAACAATGTTATCGTTGAAAATGGCGGCCCTTCGGGTTATAGGGAATTGATGAACAAAACACTGGACGTTTCCTCTTTGCAGGATTTTATGGGCCACCGGTTATTCCAGATTGCTGTATATACTTTTTGTGCTGCGTTTCTTTTGGCATTCCTGTTCACCTACCTGAGAAGTAAAAAGAATAATGTTCCTGTGTGGGGATACTCATCCAGGCGGTTGCTTATAAATGTATCTGTTCCTATGATGGCCGGGGGTATTTATTTATTCAGGCAAATGCAGTTTGGTAATTACGGATTGATTGCTCCGGGATGCCTGATATTTTACGGCCTGGCATTGGTAAATGCAAGCAAATACACCCTTGGCGAAGTAAGGTATTTGGGGTATTGCCAGATTCTTTTAGGTATTGTCAATTGCTGGTTCGTCGGCTATGGCCTTTATTTTTGGGCAGTTGGCTTTGGTTTGCTGCATATCATTTATGGCATTGTAATGTGGTTTAAGTACGAAAGGAATAAAAAGCCGGCGGCATGAGTTTAATTGAGAACTTAAATAAGATTTTTGACAGCCGTATCCGCCTGGGCATAATGAGTGCCCTGGTGGTGAATAAGGAGGTGAATTTTAATGAGCTTAAAGAACTGCTGGACATAACCGACGGGAACCTGGCAAGCCACCTGAAAACACTTGAAGAGAGTGAATTTGTCAAGGTACAAAAAGGTTTTATCGGGCGGAAGACCAATACCACATACTCCGTTACCAAAGCAGGAGAAAAAGCATTTAAGACACATTTAACAGCATTGGAAAAAATGATCGGCTCTGTAAAATAATTTTTTTTATTCATTTACTTTAAAATACAAAGTACTTTTAAAATATAAATATAACAAATGGAAACACAACCAACCCTCAGCTTCTGGCAAAAGAACAAATTGATCATTAAATCTTTTTTTATCGGATTTTTGGTTTTGATATTACTCATTCCTACTTTTCTTATCATGTACCTGGTCAATGAACGGAAAGAGCGCAAACAGGAAGTAACCAAAGAGATCAGTAACAAATGGTCTGCTTCTCAAATCATAACGGGCCCTTTTTTGATCATCCCCTACAATGAAACTGAAAATAATGTACAGATCAGAAAACACCTGTACATCCTTCCGGAACTGCTGGATATTAATGGAAACATTGAACCGGAAATAAGATACCGTAGTATCTATAAAGTACCGGTATATACTGCCAGGCCATTGTTGCTTAAAGGAAAATTTTCGAAACAATCACTAAACTCTGTTACAGTTAACCCGGCATTGATAAGATGGAATGAAGCCAGGCTCTGCATAGGCATAACCGATCTGAAAGGGTTAAAAGAACAAACCATTAAATGGAACGGACAGGTGCTTACCATGGAAGCCGGCATGCCGGAAAGCAGTATTGCAGAACAGGGTATCAATACACTCCTTCAGCTTGACGCTTCTTTTCTGGCTGCAGAAAGTGATTTTTCCATTCAACTTAACCTGCAGGGCTCCGAAAAATTATATTTTACCCCGATGGGCAGCAGTACGGTTGCACATTTAACGTCTACATGGAATAATCCGGCATTTGATGGAAAATATTTACCCGACACGGAAAAGATAAATAAAAATAATTTTGAGGCCGATTGGAAAATATCTCAGTTCAACCGGGATTTTCCTAAAATTTTTTCATATAACAGCAGTATAAAATATTCAGTAGCTGCCAGTGCTTTTGGTGTGATCCTTCTTTCCCCTTTTGATGTGTATGCCCAAACCATGCGCTCATTAAAATATGCCATCCTGGTAATTGCACTTACTTTTTTTACTTACTTCTTTACGGAGATATTTCAACGAAGGCCTGTACATCCGCTTCAGTATATTTTAATTGGTATGGCTCTTGTCGTTTTTTATACGTTGCTGCTTTCTTTGTCGGAGTATATACTTTTTCCAACAGCATATCTTACTGCTGCGGCTGCCACCATTATCCTGTTAAGCTGGTACACCCATAGTATTTTTAAAAGTGGGAGTACCTCTTTAGTTTTTGCAGTATTGCTTTCTGCATTGTATATATTCATTTATGTATTGATACAGATGCAGGACAATGCACTGCTTTTTGGAAGCATCGGCCTGTTTGTTTTACTGGCATTGGCCATGTTCCTGAGCAGGAAAATAGACT
The DNA here is from genome assembly GCA_031414035.1 of Chitinophagaceae bacterium. Classification (GTDB taxonomy): domain Bacteria; phylum Bacteroidota; class Bacteroidia; order Chitinophagales; family Chitinophagaceae; genus Ferruginibacter. The sequence goes on from JANOGE010000066.1 coordinate 68,707, forward strand.
GGTATGGTATTGACCGTAAAACGGCTGAGGTATGAAATCAAATTCATTAATAATAAAATAACGTTATGAAACAGACCTGGTTTAAAAGAACAGGATGGATCTACATACCTGTACATCCTTTGGGATTTATGATAACCATTCTTGCAGTAGTTTTTATGGTACCTGTTGTGATGGCTGTAATTAGAAACGGGCATTCGGTAACCGATGACCTGTACAGCATTTTTGTATTTGCTACCTGTACCGCTTTTTGGTGGAAGTGGGTGGCGGAGAAAACGAGTTAAAAAAATTGCCCGGCTATCAAAGCCAGGCAAACAGCTGGAGTTAAATTTTTTGCATTAAAAATCCAGGCCCAGTGACACATACAGGATCGGTTTCCCTTTAAAGAATCCGGTCATGGGCCAGCCGGCATCAAATTTTACAAAATAACCAAGCAAGGTGCTTCTTGCCCCAAAGCCGTATCCACCGGCAAAGGGCCCAAGGCCACCCGCTTTTATTCTTACCGTTACATTATTATTTTGGTCAGTATAAGATACATCAGGCCTTTTCAGGTTGTCATAAGCACCATTCCAGGCAGTGCCAAAATCAAAGAATTGTATGATCTGAAAGTTACGTATAAAGGCATTATTGATAGGACGGTCAAAGAGGGTTGAAAATACCGGGAACCTGAATTCACTGTTTACAACCATGGCATTATTTCCGTTGGCCACATTCTGAATATATCCCCTCATATTTAAGGCAAGGCTTTGAAATGCATAATCCTGGTCTGCTGCAGGTGGGTTGCTCGTATTAAAATATCTTTCTTTTATCAGAACGCCATTAGCATCATATTTCTGATTATCTCCAAACATCAGCCAGCCATCAACACCACCCAGGTAGTAGATCATTTTTTGATTTCCCCAGCTGAAATCACCGGCAGCCCTTCCGGCCCAGATAAAGTTTCGTAGAATAGGGTAGTAATACCGGGCATCAAAACCAAAATTAAAGGTAGTGGGCCCATCGGCAAATTGCACCTTATTTATCTGCCTGTTCCAGTCAATAAAAAATTTATAGCGCAAACCATTCCAGATATTCATGGTTGGGTAGAGCGTATTGTCATATACATACTCTAAATGAGTAGTGGAGTAAATTGTTTTTATATCAGGCTCATTAACGGTAGGGGGAATATAAACATTGGTAAGGGTAACGATCTTATCTGATCTTATACCTGTTGATAAGCGGATGCTTTTCGTTTCATCAAAAGGATAAGACACATTAACCTGGTACAGATTGGTGAACAGTTTGCCGTCAATATTCAGATTGGGATCGTAAACCTGCAGCACATTTCTGTAATACGTAGCACCCCAGTCTATTCTTCTTTTATAATTCTGATAACTCATCAACCATTCATTATCTTTTAAATTGGTGGAGATCTTATACCCGCCTGTTATTTTTACATCTTCCAGTAATTCTGAAGTGCCTAAACGGATAAGCCCGTTCAAAGGTGTTCCCGAACTGAGCATTATAGGGCCCCCTCCTCCTCCATATGCCTGGTAGCGGTTAATCAATACGCTGCTGCTAAAGCCGGCAGATGCAAAATCCACTGAGAATTTCGGTGGTTTATAGTTATATTTTTTTATAGTTCTTAAAACATTGTACTTTGATTCAGTCACCGTTTGAGATTTACCTGTTACACCGCTGTCTCTTTTTTCATTCGCAAACTCTGATTGAAATAAATCATCCTGTTTTTTTGCCGAATCAGAGGCCGGGGTTATTGGTTTATTACTTTTTAAAGCATTGGTATCATTATATTCAGCCATTAATTTTTTCATGTACTGGGTAGGTTGGGCTGTAACATTTCTGCGGCGAAGCGTGTTCTCATCAATTTTTAATTTATATAATACTTTCTCATCGCTCTGCCGGGTTACTTCACTTACCTGATTATTATCACCTGCAATACGTGTTTCGCCCAACGTACTTTGATAATTGGTTAGCGGAAACGTATAGGCCGAATCATCCGATACAGATACCACCGCAATAGAATCAATATCTGTTTTCTTAAATACTTTTAACGTACTGTCTACTTCTTTGGCAGACGGATTGCGAAGTATTTCGTCCCCTATTAAAACAAGGGTATCAAGCCCCGCTTTTTTGGTGGTAAAAAAACCAGCGTACCGGTTACCCACTCCATTTTCATCACTTACAAAAGTAAAATGACTTTCATTGTACTGCATGGGATACCGGGCATTACCATATTTCAGGTCAGATAACCTGGTGATCTGGTTCAACTCGGGTTTATCACCAAAATTGGTAATTAAATAAATGTTGTAACGGTGATCACTGGGTAGAATACTATCACCGCTTTTTGCTGAAGGGTTGGGCCGGTTACTGGAGAAAATGATGCCGGTCTTATTCGGGAAAGCCACAAACGATGCATCCAGGTCATCATATATGTCATTGGTGATCTGTTTTACTTTTTCATTTTGAATGTCGAGCGTATAAATATCGGTATGGCCATTTTTTACTGCCGTTAGTAAAAGGGTATTACTGTTCAGCATATATTTCATATCCTGTACCTGGTCAAACTGTTTGGTAAGGTCAATCTTATATTGTTTTATCCGGGTGACGATATCGTAAACAAACAACTGCAGTTTTCCTTCATTTACATACAGTACCGAGATCCTGGTGCCCTTAGGATCCCATGCCATAAGGGGGTAATTGGGATTCATTTCGTTTTTATAACTGCGAACGCCATATTTCAACAGGGTTTTGTTTACAAAATCATCATTGTATATAACCCGTACAATTCCTTTTTTAAATTGTGTTACTACATACGAATTGTTACGTTTGTTTGGATTTACATTAAAACGGAAATAATCCAGCCTGGAGTTTATATCAAAGCCTTCAATATAATTTCCTTTTGGATAGGGTTTTCTTTTAGCGATGTCTTTATAATATTTGTCATCCTGGTATTCCATAAATTCGGTCAGCACATCATTAAATTTCTTTTTACAAACCTGCAAACAGGCTTTATTTAAATTTTTGTACACAGTGGCCAGGTAGAGCAGGTAAGTAACATTTTCTTTTTTGTAACGTTCCTCAATAAAAAACCAGAATGCATGGCCTGCAATTTGAGGTTTTGCAAAAGCAAACTTTGTGAATTTGCTGTAATTGCCACTCAGCATTTCACTCTTCAGTTCATCATCCAGTTCTGTACTCCAGTTTTGGGCCAGGTAAGAAATGTATCCGTCTGTTAACCATTTAGGCAGATCCAATAAGGCCTGGTTACCGGCAATTTCGCCAAAATCATCTCCAAATAAACGGTTCTCTGTTAAAACCTGTGCAATGCCCGATCGAATCTGGTTTCTTAGTTTTTGATGGTCTGCATCAAAATAAACAACCAATTTATTATTTACCAGTTTGGTGCCGCCACCCGTGTTTTGCCAGTCAATTTCCAAACCGATATTGCTTTGCAGCATATCGGAATACTGGTTATATAAAACAATGTTGGCCCTTCTTTGTAAACTGTATTCGGCAGCGGCTTCAATTTGCGGCAATTCTTTTTCAGCGCTTTGGGCTATAAACCTGGCCAGTTCTTCCCCATTTTGATTATAATAAACATTGAAGTTTTTACTTTGGTAATATTTCCACTTGAATTTTTTATATTGAACCCTGTTCTTGCCGAATGTTACACTGTTTACCTGTGCCAAAGCAAAATAAGAACCGAGTAAAAGGAAAAAGGAAATTAGAGATATTCTGCTGAACTTTGTCATACGTAAAAGTTGATATTGAGAATTAAAATTACTTTATTCGTACTAATCATTAAAAACAATTTAATCGGACGTAATGTTAAAAATAAAAGCCTTTGTTTTCAGCCCCATACAGGAAAATACGTATTTACTGTTTAATGAGTTAAAAGATGCTGTGATTATTGACCCCGGTTGCTACTTTCCCGGAGAAAAGGATGAACTTAAAGTCTTTATTACACAGAGTGGATTAAAACCCCGGAAACTGCTTAATACCCATTGCCATCTAGACCATGTATTTGGTAATAAATTCATAGCTGAAACCTATGATCTTACCCTTCAGTTACACGAAAAGGAAAAAGCCCTGCTGGACTATGCCCCTGCATCCGGAATAATGTATGATATGCCCTTTGAAAACTATGCCGGAAAATTTATTTTTTTAAAAGACAATGATATTGTTAAACTTGGCGATGATGAGCTGGCGGTTATTGAAGCTCCCGGCCATTCTCCGGGCCATATTTGTTTTTATTGTGCCAAACAGAATTTTATCATAAGCGGCGATGTATTATTCAACCGGAGTATTGGCAGAACTGACCTGCCCGGGGGCAACCATCAGGCCCTTTTAAAAAATATAAGGGAAAAATTATTTATCTTGCCTGATGAAACCGTTGTTTACAGCGGCCATGGGCCGGTAACTACTATCGGGGAAGAGAAAAAGTATAATCCTTTTTTAGCCTGATCGTTATCAGATGGATTGGCATAATTCAATCAATACACCATTTGTATTTTTTGGATGCAGGAAACAAACCAGTTTATTATCGGCGCCTGGTTTTGGTTTCTCGTTCAGTAAAATAAATCCATCCTTTTTTAATCTTTCCATCTCAACTTCAATATTGGCTACTTCAAAAGCAATATGATGCATGCCTTCCCCTTTTCGCTCAATAAATTTTGCAATAACCCCATTGGGGTCGGTACTTTCCAATAATTCGATCTTGGTTTCGCCTTTTTTAAAAAAAGCCGTATTTACTCTTTCTGTTTCTACCTGTTCTGTTTTATAGCACGGGTTATTCAGCAGTTTTTCAAACAGCGGAATGGAAATCGCAAGTTGTTTTACGGCAATGCCAATATGTTCTACTTTTTGCATAAAATGGTAGTTTAAAATGGGGGGTTTACGAAATTGGTAAAATGAAAGCTGCCCCACAGTATTATACGCTAAAATAGAACCTTTTGCAGTAAATTTGCGTTATTAAGAACAGAAACTAAACAGTTGGATTTTATGTTGAAATTGCCCATTTATTTAGATAATAATGCTACTACACCAATGGACCCAAGGGTTTTGGAAGCCATGACCCCCTATTTTTTAGAACATTATGGAAACGCCGCCAGCCGTAACCATCCTTTTGGCTGGGAGGCGGAAGAGGCCGTTGACTATGCCCGTGAGCAGGTTGCCAAACTAATTGGTGCCGATCCTAAAGAAATTATTTTTACATCAGGTGCAACCGAAGGTGACAACCTGGGTATTAAAGGTGTCTATGAAATGTATGCCGACAAAGGCAATCATATCATCACCGCAACAACCGAGCATAAAGCGGTTTTAGATACCTGTAAACATATTGAAAAATCGGGTGGTGAAGTTACATACCTGCAGGTGCAACCGGATGGTTTAATTGATTTGAAAGAACTGGAGGCAGCCATAAGGCCTACCACCATATTAATTGCCATCATGTATGCCAATAATGAAATTGGTGTGGTAATGCCGATAAAAGAAATCAGTGCCATTGCACGTAAGCATGGTGTTTTATTATTTACAGATGGTACCCAGGCAGTTGGTAAAATACCGGTTGATGTAAATAAAGATGGAATAGACCTGATGGCTTTTACCGCTCATAAAATGTACGGGCCAAAAGGGGTTGGGGCATTGTATGTGCGACGTAAAAACCCAAGGGTAAAAGTTACTGCCCAAATGGATGGTGGCGGCCATGAACGGGGTATGCGTAGCGGTACGTTAAATGTTCCGGGTATTGTTGGTTTTGGTAAGGCCTGTGAACTATGTATGCTGGATATGGAGGAAGATACCAAACGTATCAGCAGGATGAGGGATCATTTGCAAACAGAATTATTAAAACTGGAAGAAGCTTATGTAAATGGCAGTAGTGAACACCGGTTACCCCATGTGGCCAATATTTCTTTTAAACACGTAGAAGGCGAAGGTTTGCTGATGGGGTTTAATAAAAATATTGCGTTAAGCAGCGGATCGGCCTGTACCTCTGCCTCACTGGAACCAAGTTATGTTTTAAAAGCTTTAGGGTTGGGAGATGACCTGGCTCATTCTTCACTGCGTTTTGGATTGGGAAGGTTTACAACAGAAGAGCAGATTGATTATACGATCAAGGCAATAAGTGAAACGGTGCTGAAGTTAAGGGAAATGAGCCCGCTTTGGGAAATGTATAAAGAAGGGATTGATTTAAGTACGATTGAATGGGCAGCACACTAAATTATTTTGAATGCTAAATTTTGAATTTTAAATTATTTCAATCTTTAGTCTTCAACATTTAAAATTTATAATTCAACATTTAAAATAATAATACCATGTCATATTCAGAAAAAGTGATCGGCCATTACCAGAATCCCCAGAATGTGGGCACCCTGGATAAAAGCGCTAAGAATGTTGGTACCGGACTGGTAGGTGCCCCGGAATGCGGTGATGTTATGCGTCTTCAGATTGAAGTAGATGATGCAACCGGTATGATAACCGATGCCAAATTTAAGACCTTTGGTTGCGGCTCTGCCATTGCCTCTTCTTCATTAGCAACCGAGTGGTTGAAAGGCAAAAGTGTGGATGATGCCCTGAAGATTGATAATATGGACATCGTGGAAGAATTAAATCTTCCCCCGGTTAAAATACACTGCAGTGTTTTGGCAGAAGATGCTATTAAGGCAGCAATTAATGATTACCGGGTGAAGAATGGTTTGGAAGCGATTAAGTTTGAGGAAAGCGTGGTACATTAATCTATTTGGAAATTATTTGATTAGACCATTTGATAATTTGATTCTTCCGATCATAACATTTCCAAATCTCCAAATTTTCAAATTAGTATGGTAGCTACAGATAATAGCATATTTATAAGTGATAAGGCAAAATCAAAGGTTGTAAAACTGATGGAAGAAGCAGGGCTTGGAAATGACCCTTCTTATTTTTTACGGGTAGGTGTTGTTGGCGGCGGTTGCAGCGGCCTAAGTTATAAAATGGATTTTGATAATGAAGTAAAACCAATGGACCAGGTATTTGCGGATAAAGGTATAAAAATAGTTTGCGACCTGAAAAGTTTTTTATACCTGGTCAATACAGAGCTTGAATTCAGTGATGGCCTGAATGGCAAAGGTTTTTATTTCAATAACCCAAATGCCAGCCGTAGTTGCGGATGCGGAGAAAGTTTTGCAGTATAGTTTTTTATTAAAATAGCTTAAAGGCCTCCGGATCCCGAAGGCCTTTTTTATTTCAAAAAGATCATTGCTTTACCAGCTTTGGTAGAGGAGGTGGAGGAGGTGGGGGTGGTGGTGGCACCGGTGTATTCTTTACCATTTTTGGTGGTGTAAATGTTGCTTTATCCTCTTCTGCGGGGGGCATTGGAGGAGCCGGTGGTGGCGGTGGAAGTTCATTTACTTCTGGTGGTTGCGGGGCATCAGGGGGTAATGAAGGCATTTCTTTTAGTTCATTTGGCGGCGGAGACGGCGGCACCGGTTTGTTTGATCTTGTTTTTTGCGCTATTATATGTGTGGAAATAGTACATACAATAAACAGGAGCATCAATTTTTTCATAAATAAATTTTTTACTGAGATTCATCTGAATCATTTTTCCATAAAAAAAATCCTGTCAAAAAAATGGACAGGATCTGTGCAGTTGGTTTTGGGTAAACAACTTAATATGAATCTTTGAACGATCATTTGCCGGTATTCACGTCTTTATCAGAAAAAATTATGTTCAAAGTTCCTGGCAAATGGTCAGGGCTAATCTGTGATTGTCAGTTGTTTAACAACCTGCCCGCCGTTTATGACAAGGGCATTTGATCAAATGCTGCATAAAGGGGATAAATTTCTTTAGCAGACGGTTCTTTAAAAAAATAGGGGTTAAGCCTGTTTCAGGTTAATGTTTAAAGTTAACTGGAGCTTAAAAAAAGTATATATGAAACAGAAGCATATAGTTATAACTCTGTAATAACGGGTTAAGTATTAAATTGCAGCAATTTTAGTATTTTATGTGGAGCATTTGTAAAAAAGAACTTCAGCAATTTTTCAGTAACCTCACGGGGTATATTACCATTATTTTGTTTTTACTCGTGAATGGTATCTTTTTGTTTGTTCTGAATGATAGTAACATTTTTGATTTTGGTTATGCTACCCTTGATAAATTTTTTGAACTGGCCCCCTGGATACTGCTTTTCCTGGTGCCTGCCATTACCATGCGTATACTTGCTGATGAATTTAAAGGAGGCACATTCGAGATCCTTCAAACCCGGCCATTAACCAAATGGCAAATAGTGTTGGGCAAATATATCTCCATACTCATAGTATTGCTGTTTGTGATCGTTCCTACTCTTATTTATATTATTACCATTAAATCATTAAGTGCACAGGGAGGAATCGATAGCGGAGGGATTTCAGGAAGTTATATCGGCCTTTTTTTATTAGCCGCCGTTTTTGCAGCCATAGGTTTGTGTTGCAGCGGGTTTACCAGTAATGCAGTAGTGGCTTTCCTTATCAGTGCATTTAGCTGCCTGATCTTATATTTTGGATTTAATGCGCTGAGTAAGCTGCCTTTTTTTGGAAACGGTTTCGACTATTATATTGAAATGCTGGGTATTGATTTTCATTACCGCAGTATAAGCCGTGGGGTACTGGATACCCGGGATATGGTTTATTTCATCAGCATTATTTTTCTCTTCTTGTTAATAACTGTAAAAAACCTCCGTAAGAAATAAATGAACCTGTTTACTAAAATATGGAATAGCAAGCTCTGGTTATTGATAACTGTGGTGATCCTGATCGCCCTCAACTGGCTGGCATCGCAATATCATACCCGGGTAGATCTTACCAACGAAAAACGTTTCACCCTTTCCTCAGCTACAAAAAGGGTATTGAAAAGGCTGGATGATGTGGTAAGGGTAGATGTTTTTTTAAAAGGCGATTTTCCAAGCGGGTTTAAAAAATTAACCAATAGTACTAACGAGATATTGAGTGAGTTTAAAGAGATCGCCGGAAAAAAATTGGATTACAGGTTTATCAGCCCTGGTGAAAATGTAGAAGGAACAGATGTAAAATGGGCCGATTCCCTGGGTGCATTGGGCTTTTACCCAATTAATCTTACCTCACAGGTGAAAGCAGGACAACAGCAACAAAATATTTATCCTGTTGCCTTTGTGCATTACAAAGAAGAAGTAATGCCCGTAATACTTTACCGGGGCAAAACAAAGGCCATTACCTATCCCGAAATTAACAGTGCCGAGGCATTGATGGAGTTTAATTTTATTAATGCCATTGACAAACTTTTGCAAAAGGCTAAACCTATCATTGGTTACGCAGTGGGTAATGGTGAGCCCACCGGCTATACGGTTGAAGACCTGGTAAAAAATACCCTGCAGCAGGAATACCGGTTTTATTCTATCAATCCAAATATTCAACCGGCTATACCAACGGAATTTTCGGTATTATTTATTGTTAAACCTACTGAACCATTTTCTGATGAAGCCAAACTAAAACTGGACCAGTATGTGATGCATGGCGGCAAAATCTTATTCTTTATGGATAAATTAAATGCGGAACTGGATAGTTTACAATTGAAGAAAGGAGAAGTGGTGGCCTATGACAGGGCGCTTGAACTGAATGACCTGTTATTTAATTACGGTGCCAGGATTAATGCTGACCTGGTGATGGACCTGCAATGCGATTTTTTGCCTTTTGATGTGAATGGTAACGGCCAGTTTGAATTACTGCCCTGGAATTATTTCCCTGTTTTTGAAACGAGGTCGAACCATATTATTAATAAAAATTTAGGCTTCGTAAGCGGCCGGTTTGTAAACTCATTGGATACGGTTGAAGCGGAAGGCATAAAAAAAACAATTCTGCTGAGTTCCTCACCAAATTCCAGGACCATTGCCACACCGGCGCTGATAAGTGTTAAAGAAAATATGGATGCCCCCGAAAATGAAAAGTTTAAGAAAGTAAATATCCCTGTTGCTGTATTGCTGGAAGGAAAATTTAAATCACTTTTCTCCAATCGTTTATCACAGGCGATGAATGATTCCCTGCAAAAATATGATTTGCTTTTTTTGAACCAATGTATTGCAGATAATAAGATGATCATTGTTTCGGACGGGGATATTATTTTAAATTCTGTGGTAAAGGGAAACCAGGCTATTCCAATGGGTATGAATCCTTTTACCTATGGATCGCCACGTGAGTTTACCTTTTCCAATAAAGACTTTTTACAAAACTGCCTGGACTACCTGATCAATTCCTCCGGCCTTTCTGAAGCAAAAGGGAAAGATTATACATTGCGTTTACTGGATAAGAATAAAGTGCAAAAAGCGAGAACCACCTGGCAAATCATCAATATTATAGTGCCGGTAATGCTGGTATTTTTATTTGCAGTAATATTTCAGTTTATACGAAAAAGAAAATATACAGTTACATAATATGGATAAAACGCAATTGATATACATCGTTTTTAGTGCAGTAATAATTGTTGCACTGGGTTTTGATTTAGGCTTGCTCAGTAAAAAAAACCAGGTCATTAGTTTAAAGGCGGCATTAATACAAACCATTTTCTGGGTAGCTTTATCATTTATCTTTTGTGGATTTATCTGGTATGAAGATGCAGGTGGAAACGGAAAGGAAGATGCCATCTCTTATATTTCAGCTTATCTTTTAGAATGGTCGCTTTCCATTGATAATATATTTGTGTTCATTATCATCTTTTCATTTTTTAAAGTTAAACCTGAGAACTATTCAAGAGTACTGCTCCTGGGCATTTTGATGGCTATTGTTTTCCGGATCATTTTTATAGCACTCGGGAGTGAACTGGTAGCCAGGTTCGACTGGGTGATGTATATTTTTGCCGCTTTTCTTTTGTTTACCGGCATTAAAATGTTTACCAGCAAGTCCGAGGCAGAGTTTAACCCTGAAAAGAACTGGGCATACCGCTTTATGAAAAAATATATGCGTATCAGCCATGCAGAGCCTCATGGCCGTTTTATTATCATGCATAATAATAAGGCCTATTTTACTACACTGTCCATGGTAGTGGTTATGCTGGGGTTGATCGATATTGTTTTTGCTGTAGATTCAATCCCCGCAGTATTTTCCATAATTCCCGACCCGGATAAAAAACTGCTTATCTATTCCTCCAATATTTTTGCAGTGCTGGGTTTACGCAGCCTATTCTTTTTATTACGGGGTGCAGCCAGTAAATTTGATTACCTGCAGCAGGGTATTGCCATTGTATTATTATTTATTGGTCTAAAAATGCTCATCACAGAATGGGTCCATATACCGGTATGGGTTTCTTTATTGGTAATTGTAACTTGTATTTCGGGTTCTATTTTTTATTCCATGTATCATAAACGTAAGGGTGTTCCGGAAGATATTAAATCGTAATTAAACCAGGCAAACAGTTTTTCTATTGTATACCTTTTCACAAATAGCACCGGTTATAAAGGCTATAACATTTTTGCAAAATGGGGATGGTCATTTTGAACATATCCTGCTGGACAGCCGTAAATTATTATTTCCCAATGCATCACTTTTTTTTGCACTGAACGGGCCAAGAAGAAAGGGTAGTCTGTTTATACCCGAATTATACCACAAAGGGGTTCGCTGTTTTGTGGTGGATGAAAGTTTTACAGAAGAAGAGATATTAAATTTCCCCGATGCCGGAATTTTGCAGGTTCAGGATGTGCTGCAGGCTTTACATTTACTTACTTCTTTTCACCGGCAGCAGTTTAATCTGCCGGTCATTGGTATAACGGGCAGTAACGGTAAAACTATTGTAAAAGAATGGCTCTACCAGTTACTGCAAAATGATTTCCATATTGTGCGAAGCCCCAAAAGTTATAATTCACAAATCGGCGTTCCGTTAAGTGTATGGCAAATCAATGAGGAACATACACTGGGTATTTTTGAGGCAGGCATTTCGCAACCGGATGAAATGCAAAAACTGGCTAAGATCATTGCACCAACTATCGGCATTATTACTACCATTGGAGAAGCTCATGGAGAAGGGTTTTTAAATATCCGCCAGAAAATAAATGAAAAACTAAAGTTATTTGTCAACAGCCGTTTACTGATCTATTGTGCCGATCACCCGGATATTAATGAAGCGGTTAATACATTTAAAAATAATGTACGGGCAGGAGATGATTTTGAGCTTTTCTCCTGGAGCAGAAAGGAAACGGCCATATTACAGATCGTTACTATTGAAACAGGAAATACACAAACTTTCATTACCGCCCAATGGAAAGACATCCCGGTAAATTTCAGTATACCTTTTACGGATGAAGCGGCTGTTGAAAATGCCATAACCTGTTGCTGTGTTTTATTGCAATTGGGCACAGATATTGAAATCATCAAAGAACGAATGTCACTATTACGTGCTGTGGAAATGAGGCTCGAACTGAAGCAGGGGATAAATAATTGTTCAATCATCAACGATAGTTACAGTGCCGATATTAATTCCCTGGCCATTGCCCTGGATTTTTTACAAAAGCAGCAACAACATGCAAAACGTACATTGATTCTTAGCGATATTTTGCAATCCGGAAAAAGCAGTGGCGAATTGTATACGGATGTAGCGGCGATCTTAGCGCAAAAAAATATCAATCGCTTTATAGGAATCGGCCCCGAGATCAGTAAGCAAAAAAACGCTTTTCAGCATATAGCGGAAACCGCTTTCTTTTCTTCATCTGCCGAATTTAAACAACAATTTCACAGCCAGCATTTTCACAATGAAACTATTTTACTGAAGGGCGCCAGAATATTTGAGTTTGAACAGTTCAGTCATTTACTGGAACAAAAAATTCATCAAACCGTTTTAGAAATTAACCTGAATGCCATAACGCACAATTTAAATACCTACCAGGGGATGCTCAACCCGGGTGTTAAGATGATGGCGATGGTAAAGGCTTTCAGTTATGGCAGCGGTAGTTTTGAAATAGCCAACCTGCTGCAATTTCAAAAAGTGGATTACCTGGCCGTAGCTTATGCAGATGAAGGGGTAGAGTTACGTAAGGCCGGCATTACCCTGCCCATTATGGTAATGAATGCAGAAGAAATAACTTTTGATGTTTTGGTGCAGTATGACCTGGAACCGGAATTATTTTCAGTTGGTATTTTAACATGTTTTGAAGATTATTTAAAACAGGGAGGGATAAATAATTACCCGGTACATATTAAACTGGATACCGGTATGCGCCGCCTTGGTTTTGACCATAAGGATTTGGATGAATTATGTATCCGGTTAAAATCGAATTCCGGTTTTAAAATACAATCCGTGTTTTCCCACCTGGCCGGCAGTGATTCCCTTGCACATGATGATTTTACTGAAAAGCAGGCTGCTTCTTTTTTAGAGGGTTGCGTACAAATTCAAGCCATAACGGGTTACCCATTTCTCCGGCATATTGCCAATACATCAGCCATTCACCGCCATAGAGAACTGCAAATGGATATGGTTCGTTTGGGAATTGGTTTATATGGTGTGGATGCAAATCCGGCTGTACAGCAGCAATTGAAAAATGTTACCACTTTAAAAACAACCATTTCTCAAATAAAAAAAATTAAGAAAGGAGAAAGTGTTGGATATAACCGTAAGGGAGTTGCAGCAAAGGATTCTGTAATTGCTACAGTGCGGATTGGCTATGCCGATGGATACCCAAGGTTATTAAGCAATGGGGTAGGTAAAATGATGGTAACTGGCAAGCCGGTTCCTGTTATCGGGAATGTTTGTATGGATATGACCATGCTGGACATAACAGGAGTTGATGTAAATGTAGGTGACGAAGTGATTGTTTTTGGGGAAGAATTACCGGTTAGTGAATTGGCCCTTTTAGCACAAAGTATCCCTTATGAAATATTAACCGGCATCTCTCAACGGGTAAAAAGGGTGTATTATGAGGAATAGGTTTAAAAGTTTAGGGGTTGGTAGTTTAGTTTGAAGATTTTTAAAATAAAGTACTTTTCTAATTCCCTAAACCTCTAAACCTCTAAACCTCTAAACCTCTAAACCTCTAAACCTCTAAACCTCTAAACTCCTATCTTTGCGGCTCAATATGAAAGCAAGACACGTAACTTTTATTATCTTATTAATTGTAATTGCAGACCAGGCCCTAAAGCTGTGGATTAAAACAAATTACCATCTTAATGAATCTCACGCTGTTTTAGGCAGTGGTTTTCAGCTCTATTTTGTAGAAAACCCTGGTATGGCCTATGGCTGGAAATTTGGGGGCAATTGGGGTAAAATGGCACTTACTGTTTTCAGGATGGGTGCTGTAGTATTTGGTACCTGGTACCTGGGTAAAATAATCAGGGATAAATATCATAAAGGATTTATTATTTGTGCTTCTTTGGTTTATGCAGGCGCTTTAGGCAACCTGGTAGACTCTTCTTTTTATGGAATGATCTTCGACAAAGGGATGACATTTGATCCAAATCTAAAAGAATATATTGGTTATAACGGATTGTCCGTCCTTTCCTCGAAGGGCTATGCTTCTTTTTTGCATGGCAATGTAGTAGATATGTTATATTTCCCGGTTATAAAAGGGCATTTCCCGTCCTGGTTTCCGTTTTGGGGGGGTGACGATTTTGAGTTTTTCAGGCCTATTTTCAATATTGCCGATGCATCCATAACAACCGGGGTTATCAGCATTTTAGTATTTCAAAAACGTTTTTTTAAGCAGCGAAATGCAAAGGAAACACATCATACAGTGGAAACTGAGGCCCTGGTGAATGATGAGTCGCAGGTTTCATAAAAAACTTATCTTTAGACAATAAATTTTCCGGGTTTATGAAGATCATCAGATTAACAGTGCTGTTATTTACATTTTCTCTCACTTTTTTATCCTGTCAAAAACAACTTGATTTTGGAACAGGTGGTATTTCAGCAGGAACCTTGAAAAAAGTGCAGACCGGTGATTGCTTGCCGGTAACCGTGAATGGGATATTTAATGCAGATAGTGTTCTGACGAATAATAATTATGTGGATATACAGGTAGATGTTTCCATAGAAGGAACATTTGATATAAGGTCTGATACAGTAAATGGATATTCTTTCAGTAAAACCGGTAGTGTTGGCAAAGGGATAAATACAATACGGCTGTATGCAACAGGCAAACCCTTAACGGCAGGTACTGATATCTTTACTATAATTTATGGCAGCAGTGTATGTACTTTCAATATAGTGATTAATGGAAACCCGGCTGTTTATAATTTAGGGGGTTCTCCCGGATCTTGCACGGGTTTTGTTTTAGCCGGTACGTATACTGCAGGGGTTGCTTTAACAGCTGCTAATACGGTTACAATAAATGTAAATGTAACAACTGTTGGAGCCTACACAATAAGTACAACAATAGTAAATGGGATCAGTTTTACAGCTGCAGGAACATTTACAGT
Organism: Chitinophagaceae bacterium; assembly: GCA_031414035.1. GTDB lineage: Bacteria > Bacteroidota > Bacteroidia > Chitinophagales > Chitinophagaceae > Ferruginibacter. Next base: position 84,088 of record JANOGE010000066.1, read on the forward strand.
AACGGGAGTACAAAATGTTGTTTTAACAGGTTCCGGAACACCTGCTGTAAGTGGTACTTTTAGTTTTCCTGCCAGCGGAAATGCCAATACCTGTATTTTTTCTCTTATTTTCAACAATTCTGGACCCGTTGCCAATATTGATTATATTCCGGAAACAAGTTTTAGTAATTGGTCCGATAAATTAAAGGGGGGTACTGCTGCTGATACTTCTTATGTACAGGTAAGCTCCAATACAATCGTAATAAATACTATTCCGTACAGGATCTTTGAAGTAAAAGATCTGGGGATCCCGGTTGACTCATTTTACCATCGCAAAAATGGAAGTAAGTATTACCAGCTTTATAATGGAGATTATGGAATTTTTGACAACCCGTTTAGTAAAGATGGATTAATACTCGATTCCTCGCTGGCGGTCAATGCTACCTGGACAATTACCCTTGGTTCCAATACCGTTAGCGGAATTCCCGTTAATGTAAAAATAAATTGCCAGATACTTGCCAAAGATGCCACTGCTACAGTTGCCGGTACTAACTATAGTAAGATCATAAAAGTAAAGTACAGTTACATAGGTAACCTGGGCACAGGTGATACTGTTTTTGCAGAAGAAGAAAGATGGTATGCAAAAGGATTTGGCCTGATTTATGATAAAATAAATGATGTACCGGTTACCACCGTAAGTGAACTGGAGACAACGAGAATACAGGTATTTTAAATGATCGTATGCCTGAGAGTTGCAGGTCACAAATATAACTTAAGAATAAAATCATAACAATGAAAAGAGAAAAATGGATATTGGGAATGGGGATTTTACTTTTTTTTATTTCCTGCAGTAAGGAATACAGTTTGGAAAACAGTCTGAATAACAATAACGGACTGATTATAGGAACAGATTGCCGCATCAGCAAGATTGCTTATAGTGATACTGTTAATGGTTTGACTTTTGGTATTGGTTCTATAGCTGCCGGTATAAATACTCTTGATGTGGTAACGGGGATCACTAAATTTGACAGCCTGTCTTCTACCATTGATTTTATATCATCACCCATTTATGCTAATGATACTGTTTATATAAATGCCGATGAATATTACCTGGTTGATGCTCCAAACAACCGTATCCGGCAATTACATGGCCTGACAGATCCGACAGATCCTTTTTCTCCACAGTTTGAAGTAAATTATTTTTATGATGGGATCGGTTATCTCACATCAAAATTTTATTCATTTACCAGTAACCCGGGGTTTCCTTACCGTATCGTAAACTATACTTATACAACCGGAAAACTTACACATATGTCTCGTATTGAAGTGATGACCGGTGACCTGGAAATGGATGCAGATATCAGTTATTACAACAATATTCTGCCTACCAGATTTTTATACCTTTTTCCGGATGAGAAGGAATATCCGTATTTCACACAGTTTTATAATTTTGGAACAAGGCCATCCAATGCACCTAAAGATATTACGGTCAGGTATTATGACCCCGGAAATGTGCTGCGGGACTCTACGGTTTCTTCATTCAGTAATTATATCATGAGTCGTGATAATTATGTATTGAGTGTTCAGATGAGCGGAGATGATCAGATCAGTATTCCTGCTTCTGCCGGCAAACTGAGTTTTTCGTATAAGTGTAAATAAAATATTCTTTATAAAAATATAAGGCTGTCTTACCAGGCAGCCTTTCATATTTTAGAAGTATTCAGTTTTGCCGGTCTTTTAAATTAATGAGTTCTCCATTCTGGCCTGGCAAACAGGTGTTAGATCTTGCCTACCATATTTTCCGGTATAACCCATTCGTCAAATTCCTTTTCCGTTACATAACCCAGTTTAACAGCCATCTGTTTTAATGTGGTCCCTTCTTTATGCGCTTTCTGCGCTATTTCAGCAGATTTGTAATAACCGATCCTGGTATTTAATGCCGTTACCAGCATGAGTGAATTATCAACATGTTTTTTTATGTTCTCTTTTATAGGCTGCAGGCCAATGGCACATTTATCATTAAAAGATATACAGCCATCGCCGATCAGCCTGGCACTGTGCAGGAAATTATAGATCATTACTGGCTTAAAAACATTCAGTTCAAAATGCCCGTTACTGCCCCCGATGCCAATTGTTACATCATTTCCCATCACCTGGGCTGCGATCATGGTCAAGGCTTCACATTGTGTAGGATTTACTTTTCCGGGCATGATGGATGAGCCTGGCTCATTATCGGGTATATAAATTTCACCAATACCACTCCTTGGCCCCGATGATAACATGCGGATATCATTGGCGATCTTCATCAAACTGACAGCTACGGTTTTCAATGCACCATGTGCTTCTACAATGGCATCATGTGCTGCCAATGCTTCAAATTTATTTTCAGCCGTTTTAAAAGGCAGTTTGGTAAGTTTTGCAATATGCTTTGCTACATTCACATCATATTTTGGGGGAGTGTTAATGCCTGTCCCAACTGCTGTGCCACCCAGCGCCAGTTCACTTAAATGAGTTAATGTATTTTTTATTGCCCTTAATCCATGGTCTAATTGCGATACATAACCGCTGAATTCCTGGCCAACGGTTAACGGTGTAGCATCCATAAAATGGGTTCGCCCTATCTTAACCACTTTTTTAAATGCCTTTGCTTTTTTATCAAGCGTATTGCGCAGTTTGGTAATACCCGGGATCGTAATCTCCATTAAAATTTTATAAGCCGCAATATGCATGGCCGTAGGAAATGTATCATTACTGCTCTGTGATTTGTTTACGTCATCATTGGGATGCAGGTATTTTTCTTTATCATTTAATTTGCCGCCATTTAAAACATGACCCCGGTAAGCAATCACTTCATTCACATTCATATTACTTTGGGTACCGCTGCCGGTTTGCCAAACTACCAGGGGAAAATAAGCGGCTAATTTTCCATCCAGTATTTCTTTACAGACCTTACCTATCAGGTCAGCTTTCTTTTTAGTTAGTACACCTGCTTCATTATTGGTTATGGCAGCAGCCTGTTTTAAATAGGCAAATGCCTGAATGATCTCTTTGGGCATTTTATTAATGTCCTGTGCAATCTTAAAATTATCGATGCTGCGTTGGGTTTGTGCACCGTAATAAGCATCCGCCGGTACTCTTACTTCGCCCATGGTATCTTTTTCAATTCGGTATTCCATATAGGTTTAATTAGGTTCTTTTAAATTACCGGTACAAAGGTACGGCAGGAGGCTAAAATAGTAATACTTCGATTGCATTTTATATCGAGTCATTTATAAAATGATCGTTGTCGGTGAGGACACCGACCACGGCAATTTACCGCGGCTGGTGTCCTCATCATCGGGGATAAATAGTAATGCTTCTGTTTTCTTTTTATATTGCAGTAAACAAGGTTATGACAAAACATAAGCAATATTGTTTCTTTTTACTGCTCCTTTGTTCTTTATTCCCTGATACCAATGCACAAAATAAGTTTGATTATAAAATACCGGCGGATATCCTTGTACAAAAGAAATTAAAAGAATGGGGCGATTTAAAATTCGGTTTAATGATCACCTGGGGCACTTACAGCCAGTGGGGTGTTGTGGAAAGCTGGAGCCTTTGCCCCGAAGACGAAGGCTGGTGCGAGAGAACAGGGCCTTATGCAAAAAACTGGTACGAATATAGAAAGGCTTATGAAAATTTACAAACCACTTTCAACCCGGTAAAATTCAATCCCCAAAAATGGGCCGCTGCAGCTAAAGATGCCGGGATGAAATATGTACTGGCAATGGCAAAACACCATGATGGGTTTTGTATGTTTGATACAAAGACCACCGATTATAAAATTACTGGTGATAAAACTCCTTTCTCAAAAGATCCAAGAAGTAATGTTACCAAAGAAATACTGAATGCTTTCAGAAGCGAAGGAATGATGCCGGGTATCTATTTTTCGAAACCGGACTGGAATACACCTGATTACTGGTGGAGTTATTTTCCGCCTAAGGACAGGAACCCGACTTACGACACAAAAAAATACCCTGAGATATGGAAACGATTTAAAGATTTTACCTACACACAGTTTGAAGAATTAATGAGTAATTATGGCAAGGTGGATATTCTCTGGCTCGATGGAGGATGGGTGCGCCCTTTCAGCAGTATCGACAGTTCCGTAAGCTGGCAAAGAACCATTCCTTACGACCAGGATATTGATATGCCGAAAATTGCAGCCATGGCACGCAGCAAGCAACCGGGAATGCTGATTGTTGACAGAACAGTTGCCGGTGAATATGAAAACTATCTTACACCCGAAGCCATGATACCCAGTGAAACCAATCCCATACCTTGGGAAAGTTGTATGCCGATGTCAACTTCCTGGTCCTATGTTCCCAATGCAAAAAATAAATCGGCCAACATATTAATTCACATGTTATGTGATGCGGTAAGCAAGGGTGGAAATTTTTTATTGAATATAGCGCCCGGCCCTGATGGAGACTGGGATGATTCTTCTTATAATAGGCTGAAAGAGATCGGCAGCTGGATGAAAGTGAATGAAGAAGCTATTTACGGAACAACATTTATCAAGCCGTATAAAGAAGGAAAATTTGTTTTTACAAAAAAGAACTTTGCTGTGTATGCCATTTACCTGGCCGATGAAAATGAAGTTCAGATACCGGAAAAATTAATGATCAGCAGTTTTGAAAAAAATCCGGCAACCAAAATTTATTTACTGGGATATGATAAACCATTGGCGTTTAATAAAAATGATACCGGTGTGATAAGTATCATTATTCCGGAGAAGATCAGAAATGATCCACCGGGAAAATATGCCTGGGTCTTTAAAATTACAGATCAATAAAACCGATAAAATTAATAATGAAGAAACCATTAACCTTTTTACTTGCATTTATTCTCCCATTAATTTCTTTCACTCAAATCTATCAACCTAACTGGGAAAGCCTTGACAGCAGGCCGGTTCCGCAATGGTTCAAAGATGCCAAGTTCGGCATCTTCATTCACTGGGGAGTGTATGCTGTTCCCGGTTGGAGTACGAAAGGTAATTATGCAGAGTGGTACCAGCAGGGTTTACAGACGAAGGATACGGCAAGGCAACAATTTCATAAAGCAAAGTTTGGTAACCGCACTTATTATGATCTTGCCATTGATTTTAAAGCCGAGTTATTCAATCCCGATCAATGGGCGAAGGTCTTTGAGCAATCCGGCGCAAAATATATTGTACTTACATCCAAGCATCATGATGGGTTTGCCCTATGGCCCAGCAAGGAAGCAGATAAAACATGGGGCTTTAAATGGAATGCAGTTGACGTAGGACCTAAAAGAGACCTGTTAGGTGATCTTTTTAAAGCAGTGAGAAAAACTTCAGTTCATGCAGGCATGTATTATTCCCTCTATGAATGGTTTAATCCATTATGGAAGGCAGATAAAAATAAATATGCTGCAGAACATGCTTGGCCGCAGATGAAGGACCTCATCAATACCTATCAGCCCGATGTTTTCTGGACCGATGGCGACTGGGAAGCGCCACCGGAAACATGGAAGAGTCAGGAATTTTTAAGCTGGTTATATAATGAAAGCCCCGTAAAGGAAAAGATTGTAGTAAACGACAGGTGGGGTTCGGGTATCCGGTTTAAACATGCAGGAATTTACACACCCGAATATCAACCCGAACTTGATTTTGAAGATCATTACTGGGAAGAGAGCAGGGGCATGGGTTACAGCTATGGTTATAACCGGGAAGAAGATGCATGGGATTATAATTCTGTACAATCATTGGTGCTGCAGTTGATAGACAAAGTTAGCCGTGGTGGAAATTTTTTACTGGATATTGGTCCCGATGAACATGGAAAGATCCCTCCTATCATGCAGGAAAGGTTGTTACAAATAGGCGAATGGTTAAAAATTAACGGGGAAGCGATCTATAACACAACAAGATGGAAAGAACATTCACAATGGAGTGAAGGCAACAGGGAATATAAAGACAGGAGTGGAGATATGCTTTTAAAAATTACTCTTGATCCTGATCCGGGTTATGCAATAAAAGAAATTTTCTATACATACAATGCAAATACAAATTCATTGTATGCCATTTTTCCAAAATACCCCGATAATAAAAAATTAATTTTGAAGGATATCCAACCTTCTGCAAAAACCACTGTTAATTTCTTATCAACAAAGGAGAAATTACAATGGCATCAGCAGGGAGAAAATGTGGTCATTGATCTGCCTGATTACAATCCAAATAAAATAAAAGCGCCCAATGCTTTTGCTGTAAAGATTGAGAATTTCGGACTGTTTTCTCCCAAACCGGTCATTCAGGTTGAATATGAAAAAGGAGCAACCAAACCCATTATCAGCTTCTCTGTTTCAGGAGCAGAAACGGTTCGATATACAACTGATGGTACTGAGCCGGGGCCCCAATCCACTCTTTATACAAAACCATTTTCTATCGATAAAACAAGTGTAATTAAGGCAAAAGCATACCAGGCAGGCGTTTTATCAAGCACCATACTTGAGGCGAAAGTAAAAACTTATGATTGGAAGAGCGCAGTAAAAACAGGAAATATTCAACCGGGAATTGTATATAAATATTATCAACCGGAGAAAAATATAAATATGCTTTCTTCATTTAAAACTGATTTGATCAGTTCAGGTGTTGCAGATATTATTTCTGTTGCAAAGAAAAACCGGGTGGATAAATTTGCTTTTGAATTTACAGGCTACATTAAGATCGCTAAAGATGCTGTTTATACATTCTTTACTCAGTCAGATGACGGCAGCAAATTATTTATTGATGAAGAAGAAGTGGTGGATAATGACGGAGATCACGGCACTGTTGAGAAAAGCGGTAAAGCAGCATTGAAAAAAGGGTATCATAAAATAAAAGTGATTTATTTCGACAGTGGCGGCGGTAATGAGTTAAAAGTACTGATGCAGGCGGAAGGAAGTACAAAAAATGAAATACCGGCTGCACTTTTATTCCGTTAAAATAATATCATGCTGAAATACTTTTTGTTGCTGTGTTTTGTTTTTTCCGGTGCAGATAGATCATTTGCACAAAGCGGCAATAATTTACCAAAGCCAACCAAAGCGCAACTGGCATGGCACGAAATGGAATTTTACCTCTTCATGCATTTTGGCCCTTATACCTTTACCGATCTTGAATGGGGGCATGGTACTGAAAAGGAAGAGGTATTCAATCCCACCAATTTAGATTGTGAACAATGGTGCCGGATTGCAAAAGCCAGTGGCGCCAAAGGAATCATCATCACGGCAAAACATCATGATGGGTTTTGTTTGTGGCCGAGTAAATTTTCAAAACATACAGTAAGAGAGAGTAAATGGAAAGATGGGAAAGGTGATGTGTTGAAAGAATTATCTACAGCCTGTAAGATATACGGATTGAAGTTTGGTGTTTATATTTCTCCCTGGGACAGGAATCACCCCGATTACGGAACAGAGAAATACAACGATGTGTTTGTGAATATGATGAAGGAACTTTTTACAAACTACGGTCCCATTTGGGAACTATGGTGGGATGGCGCCAATGGCGAAGGGCCCAATGGAAAGAAACAGGTATATGACTGGCATCGTTTTGAAAAAACGGTTCATGAACTTTCTCCCAATACCGTTGTGTTCAGCGATATTGGTCCCGACATACGTTGGGTAGGAAATGAAAGTGGCTTCGCCGGAAAAACAAACTGGAATACACTGGATACTGCAGGATTTACAAGAGGCGCCGGCGGCCCGCCACAGGATACATTGAATGCAGGGAATGTAAACGGGCAGCACTGGATACCTGCCGAATGTGATGTAAGCATAAGGCCGGGATGGTTCTACCATAAAGCAGAAGACAGTAAAGTGAAAACACCGGAGCAGTTGTTTGACCTGTATTTAAAAAGTGTTGGCCGTGGAGCCAATTTATTATTGAATGTACCACCGGATGGGAGAGGATTGATCACTCAATATGATTCTGCTGCACTGGTCGGATTTAGGAAATTGAAAGAATTACATTTTAAAAATGATCTTGTTAAAAACGCAAATATTTCTATCCTATCAGGCGATAGCCTAAAGACAAAGGGCTTGAATGCCGTGATAGCAGACTTTCAAAATGAATTTATCAATGTTCATTTTAAGAAGACTATAAAGATCAATTGCGTGGTGTTGAAGGAATTTATCAAAGACGGCCAGTCCATTCAAAAATTTTACATACAGGTAAGAAATGACAGACAGCTGGAAAGTTATACGTACAGTACGGTTGGAAGAAAAAGGATAATTACTTTCCCCACCATGGATGTAAATGATCTTTCGATACATTTTATAGAAGGGAAGAAGAAAATAAAGATCAGTGAAATAAAAGCTTACCTGATAGATGAAAGCCTGGTACAAAAATAATGACTACCTGCTCACTACAAATTTCTCCGTAGCCTTCACAGCTCCATCTTTATGCAGCACCAGCAGGTAAATACCATTGGCAAACTTATCAACCCGGATAGAAGTATTATTGCTGATCACCTGAACTTCTTTTAATTTTCTTCCGGCTTCATCAAAAATACAGATGGTGGAATTCAGCTCCGATGTCTTTGCAATAACCGGTGTTCCGTTTGTTGGATTATTTAAGATCGTGAAATAGTTATTGTCTTTAAAATTTACCAGCCTTGTGGGTGAATAACTGAATTTGCCATCAATATCAACCTGTTTCAGGCGGTAAAAATTATTTCCATTACCAGGAATGTTATCATACCATTGGTAGTTGAGGTGCACATTGCTATTGATAGCCCCGGGCACCTGCCCGATCCTGGTGAAGGTAATAGCATCACTGCTTCTTTCAATTTCAAAGCGATCGTTATTGATCTCGGTTGCAGTTATCCAGTTAAGCTGTGATCGCTTGCCTGCTGCCTTTGCTGTGAAGTCCAGTAATGTTATAGGTAAAGGCACTTGTTTATCAAACTGTATCACATTGGTAAGCGACCATTTGCCATTAGCCTCTTTTGTGCGTATAAAAAGATAGTGAAGGCCATTGGGCAACCCGGTTAAAGGGGCGCCGAAAGAAAAATCTGAAATATTGGTTCCTAATCCGCCTCCAAAGGGAATGACTGTTCCGTTGCTGAAACCCGGATCTGTATCAAAGAAATATTCTCCTCCTGAAAAATTATTCTGAGCAATGTCTTTAAAGAACAGCCAGCGGTTGGTTTCAGACCATTTGCCGGCAATATCTCTTGACCGCAGGTAGATATTGTGAAAACCTTTGGCTAAAGAACTGATGTCGACCGGTACCAATACATCACTTACATTCATCGAAGGGCTGATGCTTACGTTGGTGGCATTTCCAAAGCCGGGGTCTGTATCAATGAAGTATTCCAGCTTATTGGTATTACCCGAAGCGATGTCTCTGAAGAACAGCCATCGGTTGCTGAGTGACCATTTGCCGGTAACATCTCTTGACCGCAGGTAGATATTATGAAATCCCAGAGTTAAAGAAATGATGTCAACCGGTATCAATACATCACTCACATTCATCGATGGACTGATGCTTACATCGGTGGCATTACCAAATCCCGGATCAGTATCAATAAAATATTCAAGCTTATTGGTATTACCCGAAGCGATGTCTCTAAAGAACAGCCATCGGTTGCTGATGGTCCAGTTGCCTGCATCATCTTTTGAACGGATAAAAACATTATGAAACCCTTTAGACAAAGATGAGATATCGACAGGTATAGCTATGTTGGCAATATTACTTCCACTGGTAACAGGTACATCAGTTCCATTACCAAAACCCGGATCAGTATCAATGAAATATTCAAGCTTGTTTACATTAAGGCCTGTTATATCCTTGATGAAGGTCCAGCGATTGGTTATAGACCAGTTGCCTGCATCATTCATCGAGCGTACAAAGACCTTATGCATTCCTTTTAAAAGCGAAGTGATATCCACCGGTATCAAAAGATCGGCAATATTAGGTGCAGCAGAAATGCTGACATTGATTCCGTTGCCAAATCCCGGATCTGTGTCAACAAAGTATTCAATTTTGTTAATGGTCTGGGCATACGATCCTCCGGACAATAACAAAAAAGAGAAAATGATGCCTGCAGTTTTTTTCATGACCCGACTAGTTATTTGTTTTGGTGCTGATGGTGATATTCAGTGTATTTGCGTTAACAGTTGCCGGTGCAGTGAGTTTATAAATGCTCGGCACATTTGAAATACCGGATAAAACATAGGCTGTTCCATTCTGCGTACCAAATACCCCACATTCCCCTCCTCCAGTTCCGTTGGTCTTGGCAGGGCTTGCTGCTTTTATCTGGAACCGGCTGTCCTGGCTGAAGCTGGGACTGCTGTTGGGGAGATCTTCAAAAACTGTGGTCATATCGGCAATTAAAATATTTCCGTTAGTTCCGTTACCAAGGCTACCGTTCCAGCTTACATTGTTTTCCACTATGCAACTGCTAAGATTGAAATAATCAGTTACTGAAATATTATTCCTTAGTGTCCATCCTGTAAAACTGGAAACGAAGTTTGCACCCTGTACATGCATTACATTATTCTGAAAGCTGCCATTATCATCGGCATCGAATGCTGCGCCGCTATTAATGATATTATTATTGATGGTTGCATTCACTGAGGCTCCACTGCTGTTGATGCTGTAGATAACGCCTATATAGTTTTGAGATAGTTGAACATTGGTGCAGTATCCCATTGTTAACTGGCTTCCAACATAATTTCTCCGGAACAAAATATTAGTTATGGGAGCGCCTCCATAACTGATGTAGGCACTGGTTATAATATACATGCCTTCAACAACACTGTTGTCTGATCCTGCCTGATAATACAGGTTATCAATTTTACTGCTGCCGGTATTAGCCTGCAGGTCGGGGTTGCTGTTTGCCGCAGCTGTACCCAGGAAGAAACCGTTGCCGATCAATACCAACCCCTTGGTCAAAAATAAATTTCCATAACTCTGCCCAGATGGTTCAAAATGGAGCGTATCGCCATTCAATACACTGGCATTGTTATTGGCTCCCTGGGCAGTGCTGAAATCTGCCGGCACACCGGTATTATTAACCCGCCAGATCTTTGCCGAAGCATTTATTACCAGTAAAAAACTGCTGATAAGAAAGAAGATATTTTTTTTCATAAAGATTTCTTTTTTGACTTTACGAAACTATCTTCTTGACAGGGGGCAGGCAATACTCCCAAAAGAGTATTTTTAAACCGGTGATTAAACAGATGCAGTAATGCTGATATTAGTTCCTTTGCCGGGTGCAGATCCAATACTTAACTGCAGGTTACTTTCTTTAGCCCTTTGTTTCATATTCTGTAAACCATAATGGCCGGGGTTCTCATTATCCAGGTTGAACCCTTTTCCATTATCGGTCATGACGATGGAAAACCCGGTTTCTGTTGAAGAGGCCGAGATGCTGAGTAATGAAGCATTGGCATGTTTGCAGGCATTGGTCACTGCTTCCTGGCAGATTCGGAATAATTGCAGGGCCTGTCCGGAGTTCAATTGAATACCGGCTGAAATATTTTCTTCAGTTTGTAACTGAATGGAAGGATAAGCCTCTGTATATTTTGCCGCATGACTTACCAGCTTGTCAAAAAAATCAATGGCACTGATCTTGTCTTTGTTCAGTATCCAGATGGTTTCTCTGAGTGTCTGCATCAGTTCGCCTGTGCCTTCTTTCAGCCTGTTCATTTTTTGTTCAAAGGGCTGCTGTTGTTCTTTAGCATTTTCAAGTTGTGTAATATTATTGGATAACCAGGTTATTTGCGATCCCAGGTTATCATGCAGGTCACGGCTGAGACGTTGCTTTTCTTTCTGCACTTCCTGTTCCATCTGCAGTTGCCTTAATTTTTTCTGATACCTGTTCCTGGAAATAAAATAAAAAATTCCACCTACCGCACCCAGTACAAGTAGTGTGAAAATTATTTTTGCCCAGTTGGTCTGGTACCAGGGTGGCAGGATATGGATATGTAAGATCAGTGGTTCTTTACTCCAGATGCCTTCATAGTTGCTGCCCGATACGTGCAATTCATATTCACCAGGTGGTAAGATATATTGTACCGTGTTGTTGGTCTGGGGTGATGACCAGTCGGTTTGAAAATTCTTTAACCAGAATTTATACTGGTTTCTTTCGGGCACTGTAAAATCCATGTTGGCAAAAGATAAACGGATATTATTCTGGTTGTTGGACAGGCTTATGGTTTTGATGAATTCCGGTTGAAGGTTTGGCAGGTAGGGCAGGTTATTCACTTCAATGCCCGTAAGCAGTGTTTGGGATGACTTCCCTTTGCTGACCAGCTTCTCCGGTTTAAAAAAATTGATCCCGTTCACGCCGGCAAAATATAAGGTACCATCGGGCCCTTTGCAGTAGCCCTTTGTATTGAACTCATCGCTCTGCAATCCTTCTTTTGCCGAATAAGAAGTGATCTTATAAGCGGTATCAATTTTTGCCAGTCCACGATTGGTGCTTACCCAGGCATTACCGGTATTGTCGAACAATACGCCATATACAAATGAATTAGGCAGGCCATCTTTAATATTCAGTTGCCGGAACAGTTGTTTGTTTTTCAATATATATATTCCATCCATTGTTGTTGCCCATATCTTACCATCGGGTTGCTGGTTGATATGTTTTATATGAACAGCAGGTAACTTCATCTTTTGAAAACTATTATTTTCAAAACACCAGGCGCCTGCAATAGTACCGATCCAAAGCTGCCCTTTATTATTCCTGAAAAAATTATTGATCCGTTCATTCAGGGGAAGCGTACAGATGAGCCTGCTGCTGTAGCCGGGGTTTTTATGAATATTTTTTTCGATGGAGAAAATACTGTTCCTGTAACTGAACCAGATCTCTGCATCGCTGATCTTCTGCATACCGAACTCAAATTCGCCGGGCACAGAATCTGTATTGGGCGGTAACAGGTAAGTTAATGACTGTACGCTCCCTTTCCGGATATCGATCTCATATAATTTATCAATGACAGATTTTACGATCAGGGTAGAAGAATCTATCAGTACCATGGCTCTCGGGCTTCCGAATTTTTTATCTGCTTCAGGTAATCTTATTTTCTGAAGGAACCGGCCTTCTTGGTCATACACTTCAATATCTCCCAGGTAAATGCCAACAAAGACCTTGCCTTCGGGACTGGTAGCGAGTGAATACGGCAATGTATTTTTATCAGGTCTTTTAAATAAGCTGAATTTTTTCCGGGAAATCACCTTAATACCACCGATACCATTATAACCAAGCCAGCTGTTCTCATGACCGTCAGTGGCTGTTACATGCAGGTAGCGTATAAGGTCACGTGAAAAATAATCGGTATAAGGAAAAGGTTCGATCTTTTGCCGGTCTGCATCATAGAGCCATATTTCTTTTGTACCGGCAAGGAAAAATTTCATGGTACCAACCCTCCTGGGTGTCATATAGGTATTATCAAAATCTGCGGCATTGAATGTGGTTGGTAATATTCGTGATACAGTAAAGGGATCATGTACTGAAGCTTTATAGGCTATCTTATCCGTTATGATTAACAGGCTGTCTTTTTTTTCTGGTATCAGGAAAAGCACCGTTATTTTATTGGTATTGCTGAATTGCCTGATGCCATCAGCAGTAATAGTATACAGGTCACCCGTTTTATCTGACCACTTCATGAACCAGCTGCCTTCCTCTTTTGAATGCAACCGGGTTAGCATAAAAATACTTTCCTTGTCTGCGAACGCCGGAAAAGCACCTAATTTTTTTATGTTAAGCGTAGTTTTATTAATGGTATAGATACCGTAGGGATAATTGATGATCCACACACTTGAATCTGTTTCACCAACACAATAAAGCGGGACTTTAAAAGGAAAGGCGGGGAGAGCCGGTGTAAGATCTATGAATTCGATCTTGCCTTTTGGTTTGAATACAATGTGAGCACGTTCGGTGATCCATAAATTGCCATTCATGTCTTCATAAATTGCGGATACTGAATTTTCGGGGATGCTTTTTTTATCTGATTCATCATGCCTGAAGGTCTGGAACCGGTATCCGTCAAATTTTTGCAGACCATCGGCAGTAGCGATCCAGAGAAAACCCTGCTTATCAAAAAGCAGGTCGTTAACCGAGTTAAGGCTTAACCCGTTTTCGGTAGTATATTCGGTTAAGGGATGTGGTGATTGTCCGCACAGGTATAATGCTGCACAAAGCATTGCAGGCAGAATAAATATCCTGGTACACCGGGTAATATATTTTATAATCAGCAAGAGGCTGGAAAATTAGTATTAATTTAAGCTAAAAAAAATAATCGCTGGGGAGTATTGGAATTTAATACTGAAAAATTGAATTTTGTTTTATGTCTATTAAGATTGCAATCGCAGATGACAAACAAATTAACCGCACCACGGTAAAAGAAAAACTGATGCTGTATAAAGAAATTGAACTGGTGCTGGAAGCAAAGAACGGTCATGATTTCCTGGAACAACTCAAGCAACTGCCTGTTGATAAAAGGCCGCAGGTTGTTTTAATGGACCTGGAAATGCCGGTAATGGACGGCATACAGACCATCAGCCTCGCTTCATCAGCTTATCCCGACATAAAATTTATTGTACTTACTGTCTTTGAAGACAATGAGAAAATATTTGAGGCCATTAAAGCCGGCGCCGGCGGTTATTTGCTGAAAGATGATTCTGCGGTGAACATCATTGATGTCATCACCAATGTAGTTGAATACAATGGCATACCCATGAGCCCTGCTATTGCAAGAAAAACTATGGAGTTATTGAAACATTCCCCTGTTTCCGTTATGAATGAAACAGCCTTTACAGAACCCCTGCTCTCAGACCGTGAAATGGAAATACTGAAAGAGATGGTGACCGGTAAAAACTATAAGGCCATTGGCGAAAAATTATTCATCAGTCCGCTTACTGTGCGCAAACATGTAGCGCATATCTATGAGAAGCTGCACGTCAACTCCCGTGCCCAGATTATTAACCTGGCATATAAGAACAAGTGGATATAGGAATCGTTTAAGATGTTTAAGGGTTAAAAGGTTGGTTATTTTCCTTTGAAATTGGCCTTTCTTTTTTCCAAAAATGCAGCCGTTCCTTCTTTCATATCTTCGGTAACAAAACAATCGCCAAAGGATTCCATTTCTTTATCATAGCCGCTTTTACCATTGGTATAGGCGCTATCACTCACTACTGCTACATTCACGCACTCAATGATTTTTCCAATAGCAATGGGCGCTTTTGATTGAATGATTGTTAAAATATCTTTTGTTCTTACTAACAGACTCTCTGCAGTGGTTACATAATTAACCAAACCTAATTGCAGAGCTTCATTGGCGTCAATTAAATGTGCTGTCATCTGCAACTCCATACTTTTCCCTTTGCCCACTAACTGCGTTAACCTTTGTGTACCGCCATAACCCGGTATCAAACCAAGATTTACTTCCGGCTGACCAAATTTAGCGTTTTCGCTGCAGAGCCTGAAATGACAGGCCATGGCCAGTTCGCAGCCACCACCTAAAGCAAAACCATTTACGGCTGCTACAATTGGTTTTTTGCTGTTCTCTATTTTAAAAAAAACATCCTGGCCCCTTTTGGCCAAAGCCATTGCCTGCTCTTTATTGAGTCCGTCAAATTCCGTAATATCTGCTCCTGCCACAAATGCTTTAGGCCCTGCACCGGTGATGATGGCAGATCTTATTTCACTGTTATTTCCAACTTCAACAATAGCTTTATTCAGTTCGGTGAACACGTCTGCATTGAGCGCATTCAGTTTATCGGGCCTGTTGATGGTAATGGTAAAGATTCCATTTTCCAATGATGTGAGGATGGTACTGTACATAAATGATTTTCTTTTCTGAACGTGGTGATTAAAAATTCCTGTGCTCTTTTACCCAGCTTTTGATATAACCTGCTATTTCGGATGTGGTTGCGCCGGGTGCAAACAATTTTCCAACGCCCATTTTATGTAAATGCTCCATATCTTCTTCCGGAATAATACCTCCCCCGGTAAGTAATACATCATCCATCTTTTTTTCTTTCAATAAAGCAATGATTTTTGGAAATATGGTATTGTGTGCCCCGCTGAGAATGCTAACACCGATGGCATCCACGTCTTCCTGTAAAGCAGCATTTACTACCATTTCAGGAGTTTGGCGCAGGCCGGTATAAATGACTTCCATGCCCGCATCCCGCAAAGCAGTAGCAATTACCTTGGCGCCACGGTCATGCCCGTCGAGGCCTACCTTTGCGACTAATACTCTTATAGGTCTGTTCATATAATAGCCTTAATGATCAAAAATAAAGAATATCATTGGTTGAATACTGCTTTTATCTTCTTTAATCCGTCTGCAGCGAACTTTAAACCCTTTACATCAATGTTTTCAAAAAAGATGACCTTATCACCTGATTGACGGGAATGTACATAGGTTACAGAATCGATAACGGTAACTCTTTCAAAATGCTGAAATACTTCATCATCTGCTGCAGGTTTTCCGCCTCCAATAAAAATCAGGTGTTTAAAGTTTATATTTTTTGGTATCCAATGCAAAAATGAACCGTTATCGGTGATCACTTTATCTTTAAAAACTTTATTCTTTCCATAATATTTTAAAGCACCAGCCTGTCCGTAATGACGGCAAAAGATCAGGGTACTGTCTTTTATTGCTGCCGGTAATTTATCATAAAAAGATTCGGCCTTTTCGGTCATTTCTTTCCAGCCCAGGTAATCGGCAAAGTCCTGCGGTAAGGTATGATTTTCCTGGTCTTCCCATTTCAACAATCCCATTTTTTCCAACTTTTTTTCTTTATAAAAAGAGGCTAGTTTTCCGGGTGCCCAAATTGGTAAAGACATTGGTAAGACAACCCAGGAAAGAAATAAGATCAATACAACGGTCACCCATCTTATCCATTTTGATCTGCTGCTTGTCCATTGCTGAAGGGCTACAGCACCTGCAGCAAACAGCATAGGATAAGCACCTAATGAATAATAACCTTTTCCGCTGGAAAAAATGAGGAATAGAATTACAGAAAAATAAATCCATGCCAGCATGCGGAATGCTTTGCCTGGTTTTGTATATAACCAGATCAGGCCCATTATCCAGATAAAAAAAGCAGCAAAGAACATTAGTAGCTGGTCTTTCAGGAAATCAGCAGGGTCAATAAATTTCAATTGGGTTTCTCTCAATTCATTCAAATGGTGCAGTAATGGCCAGTTATGATTATACTGCCATAAAAGATTTGGCAAGGCGATTAAAAATGCAAGCAGGGCAGCACCGTAAAGATGTTTGTTCAGAAAAAGTTTCCTGTACCGGGTAAGCAATAAAGCAATGCCAAAGCCGGTTATAAAAAAGGCCATTGAATTTTTAGCCAGCCAGCCAAAACCAAAAGCCAGTCCAATGAAGTAGAGATACCGGGTGGCTTTTGTATTAATATAACGAATGACCAGGTACGCACTCAGGCTCCACCAGAAAATATCTAAAAAATTGGCCTGGAATAAAAAATGTACACGCAGGTAAGCGGTAAACATGATGCACAGGCCCGCAATTAAAATGGCAAAAAAACCACCACCCATTTCTTTTACCATCCTGCTGGTTATGATTAAGGTAAATGCACCAAATAATGAAGGCCAGAATTTTACCCAGAAAAAACTACCACCCAAAAAATGTGTAAACCATGCCAGCCATGAAAGCATGGGCGGCACTTCCATATAACCCCAGGCCAGGTGATGGCCCTGTTCGAGGTAAAGAAATTCATCCCGGTGTAATTCATACACCGGGTGTTGCAGATA
>JANOGE010000067.1:0-8894 GCA_031414035.1 Chitinophagaceae bacterium
GTTCCAACTGCGCCATCAGTACTTCAATGGTCGCCCCTACATCTGCCTCGGCACTGTGTGCATCTACCAGTTCTTTTTCACAAAAGAATTTATAGGCGGCTGTTAACGTTCGGGGCTCCATAGTATAGAAAATGTGCTGAACATCTATCATTTTCCTTGTACTCAGATCAACATCCATGCCAGCACGTAAAAATTCTTCCATTAAAATAGGTATATCAAACCGGTTACTGTTATACCCCCCCAGGTCACAATTTTCGATAAACATCTTTATTTCATTTCCCGATTGCCGGAAAGTGGGCGCATCTTTCACCATATCGTCTGTTATTCCGTGAATTTCGCTGGTTGCCTTTGGAATGGGTATTTCCGGGTTAATAAGTTTTCTTTTTACCTGCCGGCTGCCATCGGGTAAAATTTTAATGATGGCAATTTCTACAATACGGTCTAATGAAAGGCTGACTCCGGTTGTTTCAAGGTCGATGAAGGCAATAGGACGTTTAAGTTGTAACATTTTGGATTTTACTGTTTATAGGTTAAAAGACTTAAAAATTATGGGCCGTTTTTGCCCGGTTTATTGTATAAAACTGATGCCGAAGGTAATATTAATAGTTTTTCACCGTTTACCGTTGGTAAATTATCCCAATAAAGCTTATTTTTGCAATAATAAGTTTTTTAACTTAAAAGTAAAATGATGAAAAAAATATTTTTTGTTTTTATAGTATTAATAAGCATTACAGCTGTTATCAGCAGCTGCAGCCCAAGCCGAAAATCAGGTTGCCCGATGAACGAAGGAATAATACATTAGAGCCTTAGCGTACCCCGCAATAATATGAACTGGATCTATTTAAACAATGAATATCAGCTGGCTGAAATAAAAGAGTTATCTAAAACCAAAGCGCAGGTAATTTTCAAACACAGCACCCGCTGTTCTGTAAGCCATATGGCTAAAAGCCGTTTAGAAAGGAATGAACAACCTGATGCCTCCGATTTTTATTTCCTCGATCTGTTAAAGTTCCGTTCCATCTCCGATAAAATAGCCGCAGATTTTGAAATAAACCACGAATCCCCACAGGTTCTCTTGATCAGGAATATGGAATGTGTTTACGAAGAAAGCCATAACGGAATTGAAATGGCAGAAATAGCCCAACAGGTTAAGCTTACTTAATTTTTCTCCTGAACAAATATTTTACTCCTTCATACCAGATAACGGAAATGAACCCGGTCAGAATACAGAATAGTATGGGTATTGTATTCAGTTTTTCAAATTGAAACAGTCTGCTGAATGGCGTTACGAATAATAATAAAGCCATTAATAATACTGTGATCAATATGATCAAAGGAACAAGATTATTTGTATACCGGCTGGTCGTTAATATGGAGTAATAAAAAGAACGGTTAACCAGGGTAAGAAATATATTGGCCGAAATAAGGGTTAGAAAAACCATTGTTCGGGTTATATTTTCACTGCTCCCCTGCTGCACGGCATATTGGTAAATGAAAAGCGTACCTGCTGTAATGACAAGCCCCTGAATAATACTGGTGGTTAACTCACGCCGGTTAAAAAATGTACTGGTAAACAGCCTTGGCTTTTGCAGCATCATATTTTTTTCGATGGGTTCATTTTCATAAATGATAGAACAGGTTGGGCCCATGATCAATTCCAGAAAAATAACATGTACAGGCGTAAATATATTTGGATATACCCATCCAAAAGCCAATGGAATAAATACGGTTAGTATGATGGGAATATGTATGGAGATAATATATTGAATGGCCTTTTTAAGATTACTGTAAATTCTGCGGCCCATGGCTATGGCATCAACCATTTTTCCCAGGTCATCATCAGTAAGGATCATGGAAGAAGCCTGTTTGGCGATCTCCGTTCCTTTTTTACCCATAGCAATTCCGATATGGGCGGATTTTAAAGCCGGCCCGTCATTAACGCCATCGCCGGTCATAGCCACTACTTCATGATTCCTCTTTAACGCTTCTATAACCCGTAATTTTGCATCGGGGAACATCCGGGTATAAATATTAACCTGCTTAACCTGTTCTTCCATTTCCTTATCCGACAGTTTAATCAATTCCTCTCCGCTCAGGCAATGATCATCAACTTTAAACTCAATTTGTGAGGCTATGGTACGGGTAGTGGCTTCATTGTCTCCGGTAATGATCTTTACCGCTATTCCGGCCTTATTAAAAGCCTGAAATACCGATCCGATATTCTTCTTTGGTGGATCGTAAAAGGCAATCAATCCTTTAAATGCAAAACTAAACTGCTGTTGTTGTTTTGGAAATTCATCTCCTGTATGCTTAGCTTCGGCAACAGCCAATACCCGGTAACCCATAGCCGTTAGTGCCTGCATGGCATCAGCAATAATTTCTTTGTCACCTTCAGATAAACCAGTTACATTGATCATTGCTTCCGGAGCACCTTTGGCAGCAATGATCCGTTGTCCTGCTTTATTTTCAAAAATATGGGTCATCATGGGAGGCCTTCCACTGAGTGGATATTCATGAACCATTTTATAACCGGGTCTTTCATCCGGTTTAAACAATTGTGCATATTTCTGATGTAATGCAAGTTCCATAGGATCGAAAGGTATCGGTTCACTTGCCCACATGGCTGTTCGAATCAAATCCTTTTCTACATCCCCCAAATCATCTTCCGGGTCGATTACTTTTTGAGTACCCAAAACAAATATTTTTACCAACTGCATTTTATTCTCCGTGATCGTTCCTGTTTTATCTACACAAATTACGGTTGCACTACCCAACGATTCTACCGTTTTTGTTTGTTTTACAATGATGCCCATTTTCATTAAGCGCCATGCCCCCAGGGCCATAAAGGTTGTAAAAGCCACTGGTATTTCTTCGGGCAAAATACTCATAGCCAGGGTGAGTGCTTTCAGCAAACTGTCGAACAGATCTTTTGACTGAAAATAATTGATTACCCAAACAATTAAAAAGATGATAACCCCGGCAACGGCCATCTTTTTCACAAAATGGCTGATCTGTTTTTGCAGCGGTGTTTTCTCTTCTTTGATAGAGTCCAGGCTCTTTCCTATTTTCCCAAGCCGGGTTTCAATACCAATCCGGGTTGCTTTACAAATGGCCAGGCCTCCTGCAACAGATGTACCCTGGTAAACAAAATTTTCCCGGTCGGATGAAGACTTAAAAACACTTAATGATTCACCGGTAAGAATTGATTCATTAACAGAAAAATCATTGGATTGAATGATCGTACCATCTGCCGGCACTGAAGTACCTTCTTCAATAAGCATAAAATCACCGATAACAATGTCTTCACTTTTAATTTCAACCGTTTCGCCATTGCGGATCACTTTACTGTGAGGTTGAGTAAGTAATTTTAAAGCTGCCATGGCATTACGGCTCCGGGAATCCTGGTAAAGTGATATGGCCGATACTAAAACAATGGCAGAAGCCATAAAAATACCATCCCTTGAATTACCGGTAATAAAATAAACGGCACTGGCTATAACCAGTAAAATAAACATGGGTTCGGTAATTACATCTTTTAATGCAGCTATATAACCGTCGTTACTTCTCATATCCTGCACATTAGCCCCGTAAACCTCTCTGGAGTTTAAAACTTCCTGATCTGTTAAACCAATAATGGTGCTTTGTTTAAACGACATTTTTCCGGTTTAGTTAAACGTTTAGTGATCCTTAGCTATAAATATAGTTTAAAATACATTTTTCCTTTTTCTGTACTTCTAATACCATTGTTGTAAATTTACAGATAACACGGTAAAACTTCAGCATCTGCAATTATGGCCATTCAAAAACCGAACCCGGAGAAGGAAAAATTTGAAGCCTTATTCCAACATGCCTCCATGGGCATATTAGTGGCCAATTCAAAAGCTGAAATTATACTGGTCAATAACTTTTTGCTCTCCCTGTTTGAATATGAGAACCCGGCCGAACTGACAGGCAAAAAAATTGAAACCCTGATACCTTCCCGTTATCACCACAATCATGTTAAACAACGGGATGAGTATATTGAGACTCCGCAACCCAGGCCAATGGGTTTAGGTAAAGATCTTTTTGCTGTGAAAAAAGACGGCTCCGAATTTCCGGTAGAAATAAGCCTGAGTAATTATACAACCAACGAAGGCAGCTTTACCATTGCATTTTTAAGTGATATCAGCAGAAGAAAAGAATCTGAAAATGCTATTCTGCAACAAAAGGAACAATTATATGAAATTAATAAAAAAGTGGAAGTACTGAATGATGAACTGGAAGAGAAAGTTGAATTAAGAACAAAACAGTTAAAGGAAATATTACAGGAATTGGAAGTGTCGAAAGATGAGCTGACAAAGGCTTTGAGCAAGGAAAAAGAACTCAGCGATTTAAAGAGCCGTTTTGTGTCTATGGCGTCGCATGAATTCAGGACACCATTAAGCACCATCCTATCCTCGGCTTCGCTGGTTGCCAAATATACAGAAGCTGATGAACAGGAAAAAAGAAATAAACATATTCAACGCATTAAATCCTCGGTAAATAATCTTACCGGTTTACTGAATGAATTTCTATCCATCGGAAAAATTGAAGACGGGAAAATAACAGCTCATAATACCGATTTTAATATTAAGGAACTGATTACTTTGCTTTGCAGCGAAATGGAAAGCATTGCAAAACCGGGTCAACAGATCATAAACAGGCATACCGGTAATGAAACTGTTTTTTTAGACCCCTCTTTATTACGAAATATAATGACCAACCTTTTATCAAATGCAATAAAATTTTCTTCAGAATCCGGTATTATTGAAGTGGAAAGCTTTGTTTCTGCCAAAGAGATTGTTTTGCAGGTTAAAGACAATGGGCTTGGAATCTCAAAAGATGACCAGGTGCATTTATTTGAGCGTTTCTTCAGGGGAACCAATGTTACTAATATACAGGGAACAGGCCTTGGCCTGCATATCGTTGGCAAATACATTGAGATTATGGAAGGAGAAATCGAATTTGAAAGCGAATTGGAAAAAGGAACTAAATTTATCATTACATTAAAGACAACATTGTCAAACTAAACATACCTATCATCTATGCACCTGAAACACTTGTTACTGATAGAAGACAATAATGAAATTAGGGATAATACTGCCGAAATTTTAGAACTGGCAGGTTATAAAGTACGAACTGCCGAAAACGGGAAAGTAGGCGTGGAAATGGCTTTACTGGATAAACCTGACATGATCATTTGTGATATTATGATGCCCGTACTGGATGGTTACGGTGTTTTACATCTCATAAATAAGAATCCGGATCTTACAGGTATCCCTTTTATTTTTTTAACTGCCAAAGCAGAAAGAAGTGACTTTAGAAAAGGCATGGAAATGGGTGCTGATGATTATATTACCAAACCCTTCAGCGATATAGAATTGCTGAATGCGGTAGAAAGCCGTATTAAAAAAACGGAATTACTTTCTAAAAATTATAACGCTGATGCTGATGGCATGAACCAGATGCTGAATGAATTTAAGGGCAGAGATGCCCTGATGGACCTGGCAGCAGACCGAAATATCAATCACTATAAAAAGAAACAACCCATTTACACAGAGGGCAATCATCCCAACCGCTTATACTATGTTCAAAAAGGGAAAGTAAAAACCTCTAAAACCAATGAAGCCGGTAAAGAATTAACAGTTGGTCTTTATAATGAAGGTGATTTTTTTGGTTACAATGCATTGCTGGAAGAAACGGTATATAAAGAAACAGCAGAAGCTATTGAAGACAGTGAAGTGTCCATTATTCCAAAAGAGGATTTTGAGAATTTATTGCACAGCAACAAAGAAGTAACCCATAAATTTATTAAACTGCTTGCTAAAAACGTTACAGAAAAAGAAAACCAGCTTTTAGGCCTGGCCTATAACTCGTTGCGTAAAAGAGTAGCCGATGCCCTGCTTTCCCTGCAGAATAAATACCGGAAAGAAACTCAGGATAAATTCTCCATTCACATATCCAGGGAAGACCTGGCTAATATTGCAGGTACGGCAACTGAATCACTTATCAGAACACTCAGTGATTTTAAGAGTGAACATTTAATTGAAATTAAAGACGGAAATATCATCATCACAAATGAAAAGAAACTGGCAGCTATGCTCAATTAGGCTTTATCCCGGCTGACCGTAAAACGGGTTTTTACTATCGCATATTTATCTGCATTGCACCCGGGCTTTTACTAAATACAGCTGGTATTACAAAACAGATGAAAGGTATTTATTAAACTCGTTTTTCAGCATATTAAAGTCCTTTTCTAAAAATTCCATTTCATTCCTCAGCCTTTCCTGGCGTTTAATTAATTTATCATGAATTAAACGGCCTGTAAATTCAATCAAGGCTTGGTCCTGCTCATTTATATCATGCCGTAATTCATCAAAGTATTCATCTTTTAAAATAAATTTATTCTGAAACTGCTCGGCCAGGGCTAAAAATTCTTTATCGGTACCATGATCAAGGACTTCAGAAAGCCGGTTTTTTAAAAACGTATTTTCCTGTTTAAAAAACTCCAGCATACGGCTCCATGTTTTATTTTCATGATGAAACTGTTCGGGTTTTGTTATTTTAACGGGAGCCATATAATACACGTTGCTATACTATTATATTAAATTTTATTGCTACAAACTTATATTTATTCCAAAACAATTATCAGGATATACATCATTCCAAAACCTGAGATTCGTCAGTCTTTGGTACAACATCCCTGTACCTTTTCCTTTTCGACGTTCATTTTAGGGCTTACATACGGGATGCCCAAACCCATTCCCCTTAAAATAAGCAGGCATGCCATCATAGCCATCATATAAGGATACACCCGGCGGATCTTTTGCCGCAACGATATCCCAACATAATTTCCAAAAAAAGCAATTGTCCACATAACGGGCAGGGTACCCAAACCAAATGCTGCCATAAATAAAACACTATTCCCTATATCACCTGCAGCTATAGCCCCGGCAACTGCTATATACACCAGTCCACAGGGCAACAAACCATTCAATAATCCTATTACAAACAGAGATGAATTATTTTTTTTGTTAAACAGGCGGCCCAGCATTGATCGTATCCTTGTAAATAAACCACTGGTATAATTTGCTGCACTACTTTGTATATTATACTTTTTAGGAAGAATGATAAACAAAAGGATTAAAGCCCCGGTACCAATGGACAACCATTGCTGAAACCCAAAAAATGCAGCCGTTTGACCTAATAAACCAAATACCAACCCAAAAAAAGAATAAGTAACAATACGGCCTGCATTATAAATGAATGCGCCTGCCAGCTTTGCAAAAAAATTTTTATTGCTTAATGGCAACGCTAATGCAAGCGGGCCACACATACCAACACAGTGAAAACTGCCCACAATACCTATCATAAAAGCCATAAAAAACAACTGTATCATTTATATGAATATTTTCTTTTCAAAATAATATGTTACTCCTCCATCCTGCCAGCTTAAATGCAATTCATATAAACCACTATTAACAGCAGAAATATTTATATGCAATGATTCATCCATCAAAAAGAAACTCTTTTTAATGTCTCTTTTTTCATCCGAAGGGCAATACAATACCGCCTCTCCTGCCAGCTTTTTGCCGGCAAAATCTTTAGGAAATTGTATAATAAGCGAATTGTCCTTTATTACATACTCCACCGGGGCACTTAACGCTTCTGCCCGCTGCATCTCATCAATTTTTTCCTGGTACTTTAATTCTTTGGCATAATAATCGGTTGTTACCAGGTCCGTTTTTTGGGTAGATGATTTGAAAACCATTGCCAGAATGCCCAGTATAAAAACAACATATACGATCAATATTTTAGTTCCCCAGCTCATCATTACTTATTTTTAGTTATATAATTCAGGCCCAATGAATTTAGCCATGATCGTTTTAATTTTTTTTCCCACTGCTTTCTCTCCACCGGGTTCAGAGAGCGGATCGCCTTCATATATGCCGATCTTTACTTCCGTCTTCCAGTTCGCTATATCCTCTTTCTTAAGTTTCACAAAAAACTGGAGGTTTGAATAATCTTCTTTTTTTACGGTAAGTTTTCCACTGCCAACCAATGTAATTTCTCCGGGAAGGTTTTCCAGTTTCAACATAAAATCAATGTCTTTATGTGTTTTGTTTACCAGTTTTAAATTATACAGGTTACTTAACCGGCCATCAGGCAATTTAGTAAAAGTCATACCTGATGTTCTCATCAAGGTTACATCCAGGTCAGTTCTGCTTACCAATAAAAAAGTCAGCAGGGAAAGTAAAAGCAGCAATACAGCAGAATACGCTTTTATCCTGGCATTGAATTTTAGTTTTACCCCATTGCTGATACTGTTTTCAGATGCATACCTGATCAGCCCTTTTGGTTTATCAACCTTCACCATGATATCATCACAGGCATCAATACAGGCGGTGCAGTTAACACATTCCAGTTGTGTTCCATTGCGGATATCAATGGCAGTTGGACAAACCCTTACACAGGCAAAACAATCAATACAATCGCCCTGTTTTGTATATTCTTCAAATTTTGCAGCCATACTTTTACAGGCTCCCTCTTCTTTACAGTCGGTACATTTACAATCATGATCATCCGCTTTTTTAAGTTTCCCCCTTGGCTCTCCACGCTTATGATCATAAGCAACAACAATGGAATTTTTATCCAGTAAAACCCCCTGTAACCGGCCATACGGACAAACCACAATGCATACCTGTTCCCTAAACCACCAGTACACAAAAAAGAAAACAGTAGTAAATATCATCAGTGAAACCAGGGTACCCACATGTGCACCCGGATGTTCAATATAACCTATCAACTCATCCATGCTGATCAAATAAGCAAGAAAAAAATTGGCAATGAGAAATGATATGGCAAAGAATACAATA
>JANOGE010000068.1:0-2434 GCA_031414035.1 Chitinophagaceae bacterium
AAACAGATTTTGTGTTGTCTGAGATAAAACCCATGATCGGGTCAAAGAAAGCGTCAAATATTCTGGGTAGAAAAAATAAAATGCCCCACATCCAGGTTGGCATACCTAAATTTTCAACCAATACAACCATAAAAATACCTAAGGCTGCCGGAAACATCTGGTTGGCCAGCATACCTAAACCAAAGGCTATTTTTTGCCCCATTGGAACCCTATTTGCCGGGCTTGAATTATTAGACATATTTAATGAATTTTGAGTGACACATTTAGTTTGGTTTTAAGATTTTATAATGACTGTTTGCAACGCTTTTGCGCTGATAGAAATATTTTTTGTTTTATTGTTCAATTGTATGGATATGGTTTTTACCTTCTCAGTGGGGTTAAAAAGAACCAACGCAATACTACTATCCGGATTATTTACGGCTGTAGCCAACAGTTCTTTATCATTAATGGTACAACCAATCTTTACTGCACCCGGCCTGATGAATTTGCTGAAATGCGCCATGGTATAATACAAGGGTGTAAAATAAACTTCATCCTTTTCCGGATCTACAATTATGGGTGCAGTACACCAGTTTTTGAACCAGTTGGGTCCCCCCTGCTTATCTAAAACCATGTTCCAGTCAACCCAGCCATCTACCCGGTTGTTCAAACATCCGATGATATCGGTTGCATACCTGTTAACCGGTGCATATTTGGGATGTAAGTATTTATCTTTTTCACTTGCCCAATCCCAGCCCCAGTCTGTAGCTTCTTTTTTCCAATACCAGGCATCATCGTTCCAATGGGGCACTTCTGAATCTACACAGGCTTCTGTTTGAATCAGGTATTTACCGGGTGCTTTTTTATGTGCATATTGCAATGCTTCCGGAAATACTTCATACGTACTTTCATACCAGTGAATGGCTGTGCCGGCATAATATTTTGATGTTTGTTCATCTTTATACATGGCATCAACCCATTCTTTTATACCTGCCCTGTTTTGGTCATAACCTAAAATTTTCACATTGCCTTTCCCATTGGCTTCTAATATCGGCCCCATATGGTTTTGCACAAAAGCAGTCATTTCTTCCGGAGAGAAAAGCATACTTTCCCAGTTATTTCCGTTGCCATGTGGTTCATTTACCACAGTAAGTCCCCAGATATCAATACCTTCTTTTTTGTAGGCATCAATATATTTGGAATAGTACAAAGCCCATGTGTTGTTATATTCCGGTAATAATTTTCCACCAATCCATTTTTTGTTGTCTTTCATCCAGGGTGGTGCTGTCCAGGGGGAAGCGATGATATTAAATCCCTCTTTTGAAATGGATCTTGCTTCCAGTATCATCGGGATGAGGTTGTTTTTTTTATCCTCTTCTATTGAAAAGCTATCCAGTTTTTTATCCCCGGCAACCATTGCATAAGCATATTGTTTCAAAGAAAAATCACAGGAATTAATATGCGTACGGGTTAATGAATAGTTGGCGCCGGCTTCACTAAAATAAGCATCCATGATTTTTTTACGGTTTGCAGGACTTAATCTATACAGCAAATGCGCAGAAGATTCGGTAAAAGAACCTCCAAAGCCTGTAATGGTCTGAAACTTTTCTTCAGGATTGATGCTAACAACCACCGGGTTTTCACTTGCTGAAAATTCATTGATTTTTTTTAATGAATTTCCCTGTGCAGAAGTTTCATAAACTTCTGTTACCAGATCATTTGATACTTTACAACCAATCATTGATGCAGCCATAATAAACGGTATTATCAAAAATGTAAAATTTTTCATTACTGATTATTTTTTAATAAGAGCAGCCGGCGTTTTTACATCCAGCCATAATGTTGCAACATTACCATTGTATGTTTTTGTAATGGGCATGCCATTGCGGGTTAAACCCTTAAAAATTCCCCGGTCAACCATCTCCCAAAGGGCATATTTAGCCTGGCCCTGTAAATTGATCAATCCAAAATGATTTTCTGAACCCAATGGATTTTGGCTGTCTTTCCATTGCTCATCAAAAGCTTCAAAGTAAAAAAGAGACATTTTTTCTTTATTTG
Organism: Chitinophagaceae bacterium; assembly: GCA_031414035.1. Classification (GTDB taxonomy): domain Bacteria; phylum Bacteroidota; class Bacteroidia; order Chitinophagales; family Chitinophagaceae; genus Ferruginibacter. Next base: position 2,038 of record JANOGE010000068.1, read on the forward strand.
TCCATTCTCTCATGAGTTTATAAAACATCGCCGATTTGTATTCATCTGTTGCTTTTGAACCGGCATTGCCATAACGCTCATTAGACAAAGTAGCCCAACCGGTTTCACCTATGTGAATTGGCTTTTCTACTCCCAATGTTTTCATATAATTTGAAACAGCTTTATATTGAGAAACGGCATAATCTCTTGTCCTGATCATTGAAGCATCATTTTTTTCACGTTCAGATAAATGTTTTTCATTCTCCAATATGCCCCAAAATACAGGATTGTAATGCGTATCGTGCATGGGATACGTATGCATAGAAATATAATCGACAGCCTTAATAAGTTGCTTTAAGTCCTCTACATGATACTCTTTACCTCCCCCACCCCAGGAGGCAAAATTATCGGAACTGGT
>JANOGE010000069.1:0-62528 GCA_031414035.1 Chitinophagaceae bacterium
CCAGTGTATTTTATACAGACATTTCAGACGGACTTAAATTATTTGTCGACTGTCTACAATTTACAATTGAACACAAAGATTTCAATACTTCACAACCTTACTGCGTATTAAAAAAAGAAGAAATAAGCATCATACTTTTTCAAGATGAACAATTAGCGAAAGAACATTATCCAGAGTTAAGACTTGAGACAAATAATATTGAAGAAGTTTATGCAAAAGTATCTGCATCTCATCCTCATCTACTTCATCCAAATCTTAACAATGTTACAACAAGACCTTGGGGCGCAAAGGAATTTGCAATTAAAGACAATCAAATTGGTATTAGATTTCAACAATGGTAACAATTATGGACAGAATACAAGAACAACGAACCGCTAACAAGGTTTGGCAACAGTAATTTTATATGAACATAAAAGAACAAATCAAAAAGTATATTGACAGCCAATCAGAACCAAAACGTACTGATATTGAAGTTTTGCACCAACGCATACTTCAAGCGATGCCAAATTGTAAATTATGGCTCTTAGACGGCAAAGACGATAAGGGAAAAATTGTTTCTAATCCTAATATTGGATATGGACTTCAAACAATAAAATATACTGACGGAAAGACGAAAGAATTTTATCAAATTGGTTTAAGTGCAAACACGACAGGAATTTCAGTTTATATTATCGGTATTGACGACAAAAAGTATCTGCTCGAAACCTACGGAAAAACAATAGGCAAGGCAAGTGTAACGGGCTATTGTATTAAGTTCAAATCTTTGAGAGACATAAATATTGACACACATGAATTGGCAATACGAGACGGAGTTGAACAGACGAAATAACTGACAAAACGATTGTAATTATGAAAATGGATAACAGTAAGTTTGACACAAACGGAAAACTTAAAAACGGAATTCACAAAGAATATTTCAAGGACGGTTCTGTTTCTTGTGAAGGAGAGTTTAAAGACGGAGAACGAACAGGGCAATGGAAATATTATCTTGCAAACGGTAGACTGAAAGCTATTGGAAATTATACGATTGGTAAAATGACAGGAGATTGGAAATGGTATCGTGAAAATGGGAAGCTTATGCAAACAGGTTCGTTTGACAATGAAATAAAAACAGGTCTTTGGACAAGATACCAAGAGGACGGAAACTTAATGGACGAGACAGAATTTGTCAACGGTAAAAAAGTTAAAGTGAAAAAAATTTAGATTGACGAGAAAACAACAAACCGCTAACCTGGGGTGTATAGTCCTGAAATAGGTTGACTCCAAAAAAGTGGATAAGTCAACTAAAAACAGGACACAAAATGATGTATAGTCCTAAAATAAGTTGACTCCAAAAAAGTGGATAAGTCAACCAAAATCAGGACGAGTCAAATGCTAAGGCAGCTTCAGGAATCTAATGTAACGTTTTGAATATCAATTATGCTTAACAATCATGGCTAAGAAACGGATTAAAACACACTTATGCCCAAACTGTAAGTTTCAATTCAGTGCTGATATAGAACATACGAATTTTTGTCCCAATTGCGGACAAGAAAATCACAATCCTCGTTACCCTTTTTTCCATTATGTCTATGAACTATTTGAAAGTATCACTCACTTCGACACAAAGTTCTGGCATTCTCTAAAAACGCTTTTTCTGAAACCAGGAACAATGACAAAGCATTATATTGACAACATTCGAGGTCGATATACACCACCGGTAAGGATGTTTGTACTTGTTTTGGCTTTAAACATATTTGTAACTGTATTGCATGAGAAATCATTCATAAGTAAACACAATAACTCCGCAGATGTTTTAACAATGAGCGAAGAATTTGATCAAGCCAGCGACTCCCAAACTATGTTTATCATAGATCCGCCATTCAACTTGATAATTAAAAACAAGCCGATATCATATGGTCAGATGCGTAAATTGAAACGTATGCCAACAGACAGTATTTGTTTGTGGCTGGAAACTAATCATATGGCTAATAACCCCATTTCACGGCTATTTGCACAGAGTAAGAAATCTTTAATAAGCCAGAATATCACTTCTGAACAACAGGCGAATAAATTCGGAAAAATTATGTACTTTTTTCTTTTCCTTTGAGTCCCTATTTTAGCTCTTCTTTATTATATCTGTTTTTACAGAAAATCCCTTTTGCTTTATGATACACTGATCTTCTCCATCCATTCTATGATTGTGTTAATGCTAATGGTATCGATTGTTATGTTATTGGAATTAGCATGGCGCATGCTGATTAATCCTGGTTATTATTTCGGTCAATCAAAGGCCATGTTAATAGAATTCATCTTTCCTATACTTTTCAATTTTCTTCCAGCATCAAAAAAAGTATTTGGGTATAAATGGGTTTCAACAATTATCCGGGCAATCATAGTCTGGATAGCTTTAATATTCATTATGATGTTTGCCATTGCTTTTATTTTCGCCTACTGGACAATATAATTTATCGCCAGCCTCTTCCTTTGTATCCAGTTCCTCCAGTTCCTGTAAATACTTTTCTGTTTTATCTTCTATAAAACCGCGGTGCTTGTCTATCTTTTTTTGATTGTAATTATTCTTTTTGCTGTTCACCGCTTTAAACTTGCTGCCATCTACAGCAATGGTCGTTTTGCCTAACAGACCCGCATCACCCAGAAACTGTACATACAGCCGGAACATATTTTGCAGAGCCTGCCTGTGCAGCTTTCTGAAGTCGGCAATGGTATGGTAATTAGGCAGCAGGTTTTGCAACAGCCATTGCAACTCTATATTGCGGCTGCACCTGCCTACCTGCAGGCATGTTCCCTTTCCAGCTTGCGGCTGCTGCGGATCTTATTGAGATAACCGTACAGGTACAGTTTTAAAAGTACTTGCGGGGCATACGGCGGACGGCCTTCACTATGATGCACCGTTTTACTGAAACCCAATTTTGGTAATTCCAGTTTGCCTATAAAAGCATCTATCAGTCTTACCGGATTGTCTGCTGCTACCTGGTCTTCCAGTGTGGCAAAGTAACTTTGATGGCGGTTGTTTCCTTGTATAAATTGCATACCATTTTAGTGCAAAAATCATACGACTTTGAAGCTATTCACATTCTGTGTATATTTATAACACGACAGTGGTTTTTTCACAAACTGACGTTAGCGGCAAGACACCGTTGACAAATAGACAAACCTATTAGACATTAAAAATGAATAAATTATTATTTCTAGGAACGATTGTTATTAGTTTGACAACCTCCTGTTCAAATTCAAGTCAGTCAAATAACTCTGACAACTCAATCAACCAAACCTTAGCAACAAATGACACCAGCAAAACGAGTAAAAATAAAAATATGATTACTCAAAAAATAACACCCTCACTTTGGGTTGAAACGAAAGATGCAAAAGCGGTAACAGATTATTACCTTTCTATTTTCAAAGACGGTAAACTTAAAGAGCATCACAAATATAAAAATCCACCAGAAGCAGGAGGAGGAAATTTTGAAACTGCAATTATTGAAATTAATGGGTTAGAATTCAATATTTTGACTGCGGGACCTTTCTTCAAGTTTAATGAATCTGTTTCGTTTGTTATCAATTGCAAAGACCAAGCAGAAGTAGATTATTATTGGAGTGCATTGACAGCAAACGGAGGACAAGAAAGTTCTTGTGGTTGGTGTAAAGATAAATATGGTTTATCGTGGCAGGTTGTTCCAGTTGAATATTTTGAACTAATAAACAGTAACGACCCTAAAGTCAGAGAAAAGGCAATGAAGAATACACTTAAACAGAAAAAGTTAATACTTTCAGAGCTTAAATGAACTTTATTTATTGACAAATTCGGAAAAGGAGAAGTAGTGATTAATGAAATAATAACTGCCCACAACATGAACTGTGCAAGTTTGGCCTGACAAACAAACATCAGCAATGTTAAACAACCACACAAAACGACTTGATATATGAACAAGAGTAATTTAAAATTCAGCAACATAGACGGGTATCATTCCTCGTTTCCTGCCGGCATTCAAAAAATTCTTGAACAACTTCGGCTTACAATTAAGCAAGCCGCACCAAAGGTAACAGAAACGATTAGCTACGGTATGCCGGCGTTCCGGCAAAATAAGGTATTGGTTTACTATGCCGTTTACAAACACCACATCGGATTTTACCCGACATCTAATCCGGTTGTTCATTTCAAGCAGGAACTTGAAAAGTATAACACCTCAAAAGGTGCAATACAGTTTCCCATTGACAAACCATTGCCATTGACATTGATAAAAAAGATAGTGAAGTTTCGTGTAGCGGAAGACAACGATAACCCTAAATCCAATATAAAGATGAACAAGAAAATGTCTGGCATCAACAAAGACATTCTTTCTTACCACAGCAAGCAAACCGCAGCCGACAAAAACATCTGTGATTTGTTGCTACAGGAAATTAGCAATGGCTTACCCGGGGCAGAAAAAAAAGTTTGGCACGGGCATCCTGTGTGGTTTTTAGCTGGCAATCCCATTGTGGGATACAGCAAAGAGAAGCGTGGAATGAGATTAATGTTTTGGAGCGGGGCAGGTTTTGATGAACCGGGTTTGGTAGTGCGTGGCGCAAAATTTAAAGACGCTTCTGTTTTCTACAATGCCGTTTCAGATATTAACACCAAAGACCTGAAACGTTGGTTGAAAAAATCTAAAGAAATTCAGTGGGACTATAAAAACATTGTGAAACGAAAAGGCGTTTTGGAACGATTGAAATAACAAACAAAGGTAAAATGACTATGACAATAATAGCCGAAGGAGTTTTGCACATAGTGCCTGACGATATGAAAAAGGCATTTATAGCCGAAGCTGATATTCTAGAGCGGTGGAATAACCTTACGTCAATTCAACGCAACGAATGGATTTGTTGGGTTACGATTGTCAAAAAATCGGAAACGAGAGCAGAACATATTCAGCGTATGATAGAAGAATTATCAGAAGGAAAACGGCAACCCTGCTGCTGGCCCGGCTGTCCGCACCGCAGACCTTCGGCTCAAAAATGGTTTAAAAAGCCTGACAAATGAAAACAACCCCTGAACACGATGAACGAATAGCAAAAATGACTTTTGCTTCTGTATATCCACACTACATTACAAAAGTGGAGAGCAAAAACAGAACAAAAGCAGAATTGCATCAAGTAATTGAGTGGCTGACGGGCTTTGACAACAATAAGCTACAGGAACTGATTGAAGAAAAAGCAACTTTTGAAACATTTTTCAAGAAAGCAAAACTACACCCCAATGCCCAACTCATAACAGGAATTATTTGCGGCTATCGGATAGAAGAAATTGAAAACCCTCTAACCAAACAAGCAAGGTATTTGGACAAGTTAGTGGACGAATTGGCAAAGGGGCGAAAAATAGAAAAAATTTTAAGGACAACTTGAAAAAGACAATGGAAAAAAACACATACTGTGACACAAATTTTGACAACAATGTGAGAAGAAAAACTACTGCAACCATCATCACTTTGGGAACTTCGCTAAACACACTCAGAAATATTTATGCCAGCAGGGTGAGATCATGATTATGCATACAACTCATTAGCCGGCGATATATTAAAGTCGCACATTAATTTTGTTTAGCGATTGTCATTTTATTTGCCTGTTTCATTATTGCCATCTGTAAAGACTTCCACAGCCGTTGATGTTTTTGTAATTGCAAAATATAATCCCTTTCTTTTCCTGTTTGTTTGAGTTTAATAAGTTGAACAAAATTTTTTTTCTGCAAAGCGTTCCATTCAGCAAGATCATCTGATAACCCGGCAAGTAAACTCCAGTTCTCCATTACCTGCCTTTGATACACGGTTTTATTTTTTAATGATGATATAGAAAATTCCCGGCTTAATTTTTTTAAACAGGCTGTTATCGCCCGATCCCGGTTATGGTTAAAATTCAGGTTGATCATATTGCTTACAGCACTGCTTACATTGGCAGCATCAAAACCAGGTGACCATTTTTTGCCAGATATCCATACGATCTTGCTTTTAGTAAAATACTGAAGCACTTTCAGGGAGGTCCTGTAATTTTTTATGGAGCATATCTTTTTCCATTCGGTTTCTGCTTTATTTTTTATTTCTTCATCAACAGGTCGAAAGCCGAGTTTGTAATAAAACCAAAAAGCACCACTCCGCAGGCCTTCCGGGTTTCCTTTTCCATACTGGTAAGGCTTTACAATAAATTGCCGGGCACCCAGATACTGGTAGTAAACACGTAATACCTGGCAAAATAGCCAGGCCGATTCCCCACGACGGAAAGACGGATAAATATTGATACCCACTTTACACTGATGCCCCCAAAGCCAGCCACCTCCATAGGAAACGGGAACACCGTTTTTAAATGCCATATAACCCACATAACTTTCCAGCGCAAGCCTTTTCTCTTTTTTCATACCTGTTAAAGCGATCTGTAACCCCCTGCCCATATCAAATAATTCAAGTTCTCCGGTATCACCATACGTAACAGGGTCTGTTTCCCTGTATTGAAATGCAAGTGAAGCTTTCATGCAATCGAGTAATGCCGTTTTACCTGTTGCTGAAAGTAAAACAGGCTTACCTGTTTTTTGCTTGATGATCTTGTGGCTGTCAACCTGACTGATCTTTTTTTTGTGATAATAAAGTTTCTGAAAAGGTATCCGTAAAAAGCTTTTGGAAAAAAGAACATTATCCAGCTTCCACCGGAGAAATACTTTCAGCTCAGCATATAACTCTTCTTTTACAAGTTCCGGAAGTTGACTTTCTTCAAATAACTGAACCAGCCATTTTAGCTGATCTGTATTTTTGTTTAAACCGGTAACCCATTTTATCCTTGATATTAAATGTAAGCCCCCCTGTGAACTTTTTTCGAATTCAACAGCAGGAGAGAGGGCCTGGAAGATATTGGCAACCGTTTCTTTTGATGCATCACTGCCGGCCAGTTCTACATCATCCGGGAATTTATGTACCAACCAACCCGCAATAGCAAGGCTGAAAGAACATAGCAATCCGGTATGTGCTATACCACTTGCTAAAAGTGAATTTCCTTTTTTTGTACCTGCTGCTTCAGCGATCCGTTTTAATTCAGCATTAGCCAGCATCAATATTTTATTACTGAAAGGAAAGGCACAATAAAACAACAGTAAGTCGTGATAATTTTTTATTACCGGGGGGAACCTTAGCCGGTAAGAGGAAAAGGATAGCAGCAGTTCTGTTATTTTACCGTTATCAGTACAGTTTTTTAATTCGGCAATATGTTGGGCAGCTAATATAATGGGCATAGATCAAAACTACTTTTCTTCTATCTTCTTTAAAATGACCTTGCTCATATTATCCGGCCATTTTGCTCAGATCGTAAAGTACTATTTTTTATCAAGGTCCACTGCCATTACACCGGCTATAAGAGAGTTTCGTTAACAGATGGAGATATTAAGGCGTGTATTACCAAATTGTACCCGTAAATACAGTTAGCTTTACCCATAACTAACAGGTTGTATGTAATGAGTAGCTCTCAACAAATAATTGATCAAACTAAAAAATGGATCAACGATGTAGTAGTAGGCTGTAATTTCTGTCCTTTTGCCGCCCATGTGATAAAACAGCAAACCGTACATTACCAGGTAGAGGAAAGTGTTACAATGGCTGCATGTATGGATTCTTTTTTAATAGAAGCGATCCGGCTGGATAATGAAAAAAATATTGAAACCAGCTTCCTCATCTTTCCAAATGCTTTTGAAATATTTGATGATTATCTTGATTTTGCAGGACTTGCAGAACGATTATTAAATGAACATGGTTACGAAGGCATTTATCAACTGGCCAGTTTTCATCCCTTATACCGTTTTGCCGGCGTTGCGGAAAATGATGCGGCCAATTATACCAACAGATCGGTTTATCCCATGCTGCATTTATTACGTGAAGCAAGTATTGACAAAGCATTGGAAAATTATCCAAACCCCGAAAATATTCCGAACCGAAATATTGATTTCGCCAGGGAAAAAGGATTGCTATACATGAAGATGCTTAGAGATGCCTGTTTTTGAATTGAAAATTGATTATTGAACATTTAATTGACTGAGAGATATCCAATTTTTAACCTACCCTTTTCAGCCACCCGGTAATACTCATCCTGCTGCGGTTGGCCATTACCACTTCATGTTCCATTTCATCACTTTTAAAAAATACAGCGGTTTGAGATTTTGGTAAAATTTTTTGCACCGTTTCATTTTGATAAATGAGTAATTGACCGCCGTCTTCTTCCTGCCAGTTATTGTTTAAATAATTAATAAGCGAATATTTTCTGCTGTCGTCGTTTTTAAACCGGTCCCTGTGCCGTTTATAAAAACTCCCTTCCTCGTAAACGGCATAGTGAAATTCGTACTCATTTATACCGGCATAACAGGTGCTGTTTAGATGTTCGATAAAATTTTCGATGTGATTCAAAAATTCCTGTTCATAAATATTTTCGTGGCCTTTTTCCAGCCAGTAAATTTTATCGCCCCTCATTTTTTGAGCGTCATCTTTAACCTTATCATTGCCAATGCCGGCATTAAACATCATCTCTTCTTTTTTTAATTGCAGAATGTTTTGCTGTAATCCATTGCTCAACGTCTCATTTAAAAAAGAAACATCAATGCCGATCCTGTTTTCCAGGAAGCCATCTATCAGTATATCAAATGGGTTATTCATTTACGGTGCTGTACAGGACAAGGTAGTTTATTTACCGGCCATCTGACTGTTTTTGTCATCTTCAATAAATGGCGTTGCACAGGAATGGCGAAAAAGCAGATTTATATCCTTACATTTACAGCACAATAAAATAAACGATCAATTTATGAAATCTCTTTTTACTTTTTTGCTTTTAAGTTTTTCAGTTTCTGCTGCGTTTTGCCAAACAACTGAAAATAAAGCGTCATTGCCGGATGTAACAAAACCGGTGATGGATGTTGAAGTTTCCTGTGGCAAATGTAAATTTGGCTTACCCGGCAACACCTGCGACATGGCCGTACGGATAAAGGATAAGGCGTATTATGTTGATGGTGCTGCTATTGATGATTTTGGCGATGCACATGAAAAGGACGGTTTCTGTAATGCCATCCGTAAAGCTGAAGTACAGGGCGATGTGGTAGAGAACCGTTTTAAACTTACCTATATTAAACTTTTACCCGTTGCTGCAAAGCAGGATAAAAAAAAGCAAAAATAATTATTCAATCAGGTATGTCTCCAGTCATCGGGATCTGCATGGTTACCCGGCGATGATCCCAGTTCATCACCTGCTGTTGTAGTTCCCAATCCAAGCACAGTCCTGTTAGCATAACAGAAGTAGGCCGTAACTTGGTTTACTTCCAGTATCTCCCCATCTTCAATTCCGCTGTTTTGCAGCAATGCAATATCCTTTTGTTGAACAGAAGCAGGGAGCAATGTTAATTTTTTTGCATAGTGCAGCAACAATAATTCTTTATCCCGGAAAAAGATTTCCGGCTCATCTTTTTCCAATGCAGCCCTGATAGTAATGGCTTTATTATTTTCGTCTTTTACTAATTTTTCTAACCCGGCAAAATGATGGTCAACACAATAAATACATTTATTAAGCAGGCTCACATACACTCCGATCGTTTCTAAGAACCATTTGGGTAAAGTATTACTGCTGTGATGCAGCACATTTTTATAAAGATTCATATGGCCTTCAAGGGTGTGGGGCCTAAGGCTGTGTGCCTGGAGTATATTATCAACCCGCCTGCCCGGAGTGCTTACCCGTTCATAAATTTCTTTTAATTTTCCGTTTGCTTCTTCCGGTGAAATGGTTTTTATCCAGCTCATTTTAATTATCAGTATCCGGTTTTACCTATCCTGATCATCGTTATCATGTTTCAGATAAGAATTTTTAGACGGCTACATTCCAGGTTTTACTTTTCTTTCTTAAGGGCCGTCCATGTCCAAAATGCACCGGCAAGATCGGCTGCCCCAAATACGATCAACACCGGGGAAACGTAATTCAGCAGTACGAAAGTGCAGAAGGCAATAAACACAAATATCCTCGTTGGAATAGTGTGCTTAAAAAATGCATGGATATTTCCTGCACCGGCCCGGTGATAATAATAGCCAATGCAAAATGCAACAACACCTGCAACCCTTATCCATACTTCATTAGTAGCAGGTATTTGCAGGATGCTTAATAAAAAGTTTGGAGCGGTCATTAATAAAAGACCCGTTGCATATAAATAGAACCCGAAATAACAAACAGATCTGGCTGCTGCGGTCATGATGGTAGATTTTTAATTAAATAATGGTAGTACCTAAAGTTATGCTATTATTTTAAGGAATATTTGATTACTTAACCCCGCCCGCGGTGATCATTAAGTATAGTACACCTTTTAATTATTCCGTCTTCTTCATAATGACGGTCTGCATGGGAATGGGGATTTTAATTCCTTCTTTTAGATATCGTTGATGCAGCCTTTTTATAAATTCATGACGTACGGGAAACTGGTAAGAATATTCGGTTACCCTTAGTATAGCACGCAGGTTGATCCTGTTCTCGCCAAATGCATAAAAACGGATCACCGGTTCAAAATCTTTTATGGCACCTTCTGTTGATTCAAGTGTTTCTTTGACCACTTCCTTTGTTACTTTTTCAACATGATCCAGGTCATTGTCAAAGCTAACACCAACTTCTATCAAAAAAGATAACTCCTGGCCCGGTAAGTAATAGTTGATAACGGTCATATCGGCTAACCGGGAGTTAGGGACTATAATAATATGATCCGATTCACCTTTTATGGTAGTGCTTCGCCAGTTTATATCTTCAATAAACCCATCCTCTCCGGATGAAAGTTTTACAAAATCGCCGGGATTGAATTTTCCGGAAGATATGATCTGTAAACCGGCAAATAAATTTGACAGCGTATTTTGTAATGCAAGTGCCACAGCTAAACCACCTACACCCAAAGCAGTAAGCATAGGTGTTATGGAAATGCCCTGTGATTGCAGTATTACCAATAACCCGATACAGTAAACAATGATCCGGACTATGTTACTTATAATAGATGAAGAAGGAATAACGGTATCGGAGTCAGCCGATTTTATCCTTACCAGCCCCGAAATGATCCTGGCAGAAATTATGGTGATGGAAAAAATATAAAAGACCATTAATCCGTTTTCGAGCCAGGTTTGATATTTCAGGTCCATATCAATGCGGCGTAATCCCAAAAAAAGGCCCAGGGCAACAAACCAGGGAATGGTCCATTTGCGAATGCTGTATATTATAAGATCATCTGATTTAAGGGAGGTTTTGGCGGCCAGCCCGGTTACCAAAGGCAGTATCAGTTTATAAATAATAAGCCCGGCCACAAAACCGCTGACAATATATATGGATAATTGCAGCATATCATTTTCAGTCATAAATGACGGGTTTAATTAATGAAGTGTAACAAATTTACTTCATAACCCATTCACTTTAACGATAAAATACTTTCTTTTTAAGGCACTTATGACATTCATAAAACTATTTTTAAAAAACCGTTTACCTGAATAATAAATGATTATTTTGGGCATTCAAAAACAAACCCAATGGTTACTAAAAAAAGTTTTTATTTTTTTTTATTTTTCTGTTGCATTTTGCCAACAGTAACTGCCCAGAACATTCCTTCACCCAAAGCCCATTTTGGATTTAATATCGGGGATAATTATCATCTGGCCACATTCGTACAAACAGAAGCCTATTTTAAAAAATTAGCCGGTTCCTCAGACCGGGCAAAATATACGGTCATTGGTAAAACGGAAGAAGGGAGAGACCAGTTCATGTTGATCGTAACGGCACCTGAAAATCATAAAAAACTGGAGCAATACAAACTGATCTCACAAAGATTAGGCAATGCGGAAATGGGAATGGAGGAAGCGAAACAATTAGCTAAAGAAGGTAAAGCGGTAGTGTGGATCGACGGCGGTTTGCATTCCACAGAAACCGTTGGCATACACCAGCTCATTGAAACAGCTTACCAGTTACTTAGCCGAAATGATGATGAAACTATCAGAATACTAAATGATGTTATCATCCTAATGACCCATGCAAATCCCGATGGACAGGAATTGGTGAGTAACTGGTATATGAGGGATTCGGTCCCTGAAAAAAGGAGTATCTCAAACCTGCCCAGGCTATATGAAAAATATGCCGGTCATGATAATAACCGCGATTTTTATATGTTCAACCTGAAGGAATCTCAAAACATCGGCCGTCAGTTATATATTGAATGGATACCACAGATCATGTATAATCATCACCAGTCAGGGCCGGCAGGTTCGGTAGTGGCAGGTGCCCCATACAGAGACCCTTTTAATTATGTTTATGATCCGTTAATCATTACCGGCCTTGATGCAATGGGTGCAGCTATGCAAAACCGTTTAAATGCAGAGGGTAAACCGGGATATACGAGTAAATCAGGTTCAACTTATTCTACCTGGTATAATGGAGGACTGCGTACAACAACCTACTTTCATAACATGCTCGGTTTATTAACTGAAATAATCGGAAGCCCAAATCCATCTGATATTCCACTTGTTACCAGCCGGCTAATTCCAAATGCGGCAACACCAAATCCTGTTACTCCACAAAAATGGCTTTTCCGGCAATCCATTGATTATTCTGTTTCTTTAAATTATGCGGTTTTAAATTATGCTTCACGTAACAGGGATGAGTTATTGTATAATATTTACCGCATGGGAAAAAATTCTATTGACAAAGGGAATAAAGATACCTGGACTTTATCTCCATCAAAAATAGAAGCGATGAATAAACTGAACCAGGACTCGCTAAAACGGATAAAAAGTACTGCTAATAATGAACCCAGTCGTACTGGTAATACTATACCGGTTAAATTTTTTGACAGTGTAATGAAAAATACAGCATATAAAGATGCCTATGGATATATCATTCCGGCTGATCAAACGGACCTGGGCACCGCTGTTGTCTTTTTAAATGCGTTGATAAGGGCCGGAGTTGTTGTACAAAAAGCTACCACTGATTTTATGGTTGCCGGTAAAAATTATCCGGCCAAATCCTTTATCGTTAAAACGGGCCAGGCATTCAGGCCGCATATTATCGATTTGTTTGAGCCACAGGATCATCCCAATGATTTTCAATATCCCGGCGGGCTTCCGGTTGCTCCTTATGATGGTGCAGGGTGGACATTAGCATTTCAAATGGGAGTAAAGTTCGACAGAATAATGGAGGCTTTTGACGGCCCGTTTGTAAAAAACCCGGTTGGTGACCTGTTAAGATTGAATGGGTCAATAGTTAAGTCAACCCCCGCAAAAGGATATGTATTGGATGCCAGGATCAATCAATCTTTTAAAACGGTAAATAATTTGCTTAACCGGGATATTGATGTTTACAGAATAACCAATGTCAGCAAAAATTCTATCTACAGCAACGGTTCATTTTTCATTCCAGCAAATGCAATTACAGGATCGATTCTGGAAAAAGAAGTAAAAGAAAACAGTGTTCAGGTATTGGCGATCTCTGAAAAACCGGCATCTATATTAAAAATAAAAAAAGCCAGGATAGCCTTGTGGGATACCTATGGTGGTTCGATGCCTTCGGGATGGATCCGGTGGATCATGGAGCAGTTTAATTATTCATTCACTAATATTTATGCCAGGGACATTGATACCGGAGATCTCAGATCAAAATTTGATGTCATCGTTTTTGTCAGCGGATCTGTACCGTCGTATGCCAGCCGGAACAATCAAAATACAGGAAGTAATATAACTAACATACCGGCAGAATACATGAGCAGGACAGGCAGGATGAGTGCTGATAGATCAATACCCCGGTTAAAAATATTTTTGGAACAGGGAGGTAATATTGTAACCATCGGAAGCAGTACCCAGTTGGCTTATTATCTTAATTTACCGGTTACTGATGCCATGGTTGAAATTGACAATGGTACTGAAAAACCTTTGGGCAGAGATAAATATTATACACCGGGGAGTATTTTAAGAATGACCACGGATAATACTCTTTTATCTGCTTCGGGATTACAAACAGAAACCAATGTTTATTTTGATAACAGCCCGGTATTTCACATAACACCGGATGCAGTAAAAACAGGAATGGTAAAACCGATAGGATGGTTTGCAAATGATAAGCCATTAAAAAGCGGCTGGTCATGGGGACAGGCCTATCTGAAAAATGGAGTTACCGCATTTGAAGCCAATGTTGGAAAGGGTAAATTATTTGCATTCGGGCCTGAAATTACATTCAGGGCACAATCGTATGGTACATTTAAACTTTTATTTAATCAATTATACGGTCAATAAAATTATTGGCAGTAGGGTAGCAGGTGCATTTTTTACTCAAAAAATTTGAAATTATGGGATATTAATTGTAACCTTGCGCTCTAAAACCTTAAAAATGATGAACACCAAAACAAAAACTACTTTACAATTTATTCTTGCCGGTACATTATTGGTATCATTCGCAGTTACAGGTTGTAATAGCGAAGGAGAAAGCAAAGAAGCAACAAAAGATACTGTAGCTACAGAAAAACCTATGGAAGTAGCCCCGGCACCTGCAGTTGTTGATACCATGAAGAAAGACACTGCTACAACAAGGCCTACAGTACCGGGTAGTTAATTCTTTATTTGGATCTTAGTTGATTTAAACCTGATTTTATCACCGGCATATAATGGCCGGTTTTTTATTAACCATTGTATCAGCCAGTTTTCAAACCGGTGATGGGCGGGTATAAGTATGGCAGCTATAGTAACAAAAATAAACATTTCATACACCGGGGTATAGTTGGTGAGTTTAGCAACATAAGGATGCAGCAATAAGGTCAGGTATTCAAATAATATCAGCAATGAAAGGATACCCAGGACTTTAACTACACGGATATGTATTCTTATCCTGCTGAGTAAAAGTGTGAACAGGAAAAAGCCTGGTATGAATATGGCAATGAACAGCAATTGCAATTGCTGTTTACGTTCCTTTTTAGCGATCATCTTACTCTCTTCAATTTCCAGTTGCCTGAGCTGTTCATTACTGGAAAGGACTTGTAATTCCCGTATACTGCTTTTACTGTTAATGGAATCATTCAGCACTTTTGCATAATTTAAATAGAAGAATGCGCTGTCCACATTTCGCAGCTTTGCATAATGTTCCGATAAGAAATTCACGGCATCCAGATGCCGGGGCAGGAACCCTGCCTTTTCAGCTATAGAACCGGAAAGGCTTGCATAATATACAGCTGAATCCGTTTTGTTTAATTTTTTGTACAGTATAGCCAGGCCCAGCATGGCTTCACACAAAAGGTCATTATCGCTGGCTTCTTTTATATAAGGTATGCTGCTTTGATAATTGGCCAGCGACAACATGTAATTTCCCATTTTACGGTAGCTGTGTCCTATCCCGATCATGGAAACCCCAATTAGATAATTATTTTTTTGTTCATTGGCAATACCAAGCGATTTACTGAAATAACTGAATGCCGAATCTGAAATATTGAGCTTATCATACACATCGCCCAGGTTTAAAGCAATATTATATTTAAGGTCAGGTATGTTATTTTGCTGAATGATTGAATCTGCTTTATAATAATAGGGCAGGGCCTGCCGGTATTCTTCCTGGTAAACATAAGCAATACCAATGTTCATCAGCACGCTGCCAAGGTTGCCAGGGTTATTCCTTTTTTCTTCCAGTTTTAATTTTTGCAGATTAAACTCCAGGGCACGGGGATAATTTCCTGATTTTTGAAATATATTGGCAAGGATACCCATCGATCTTGACTGGCCTTCTATGTATTTGAGTTGTTTAGCGAGTGAAAGGGCCTCACTGGTAATGGTTAAAGCGTTTACCGGATCATACAAGTAGACAATATTCCCGATTTTCCACATCAATGTAACCCTGTTTGTATCTATTTTTTCTTTAGCCAGCAATTGATAAAGACTATCAGCTTTTTGTTTTTGTGCAAAAAGACAGGCAGGCATAAAGAAAAAACACAGCAAAATAAATTTTCGGTTCATATTTTCAAATATCGTACGTAAATACCGGAATTGGGCAACTAATTTATACGGTTCTATTTTAGCCGTTAAAAATGGTATAACACATTTTTTTTCCCGTTATATAAATAAGTAACCCTGAATTTAGAATAGGTATACACAATGAGCAAGTACAAACCTTTGCCCGGTAACCCGTTAAATACACCTTGTACCTGCTTTCAGAGATGTCATCTTCACTAACTTCCCCGTTTCTGAAAATTCAGACATTTTCTTTTTCGTTCCATTTTTTAATATACTATTCATTGTAAATTGGCATAAAATTACTCAAACAACCCGGCATGAAATTATGTATAACAGCGCTGCTTTTCTTTTTGTTCTTATCCGGTATTTCAGCACAAACTAAAATACATCCATTCAGTTTGGGTAAAGATGATTTTTTACTGGATGGAAAACCCTTTCAGTTGATCAGTGGCGAAATGCACCCGGCACGTATACCTGAAATATATTGGCGGCACCGCATTCAGATGGCAAAGGCAATGGGCTGTAATACTATTGCTGCCTATATTTTCTGGAATTATCATGAAACCAAAGAAGGCCAATTTGATTTTAAAACCGGCAATCATAATATCCGTGAATTTATAAAAATATGTAAAGAGGAAAATATGTGGGTTTTACTTAGGCCAGGACCTTACGTTTGTGCTGAGTGGGATTTTGGAGGATTACCTTCCTATTTACTTAAGATACCGGATATAAAGATACGTTGCATGGATACGAGGTATATGAAAGCGGTCACCAGGTATATTAAGCAACTTGCCAAAGAAGTTGTTCCGTTACAATGTACAAAAGCCGGCCCAATCCTGATGGTGCAGATAGAAAATGAATATGGAAGTTTTGGAAATGACAGGAACTACCTTGAAGCATTAAGAAAAATTTGGTTACAAAATGGAATTACGATACCGTTTTATACATCGGACGGCCCTACCGCATATATGCTGGAAGCCGGAAGTATTGATGGTGCTGCAATTGGCCTTGACAGCGGCACGGGAGATAATGATTTTGCAGAAGCAAAAAAAAGAAATCCAAATGTACCATCCTTCAGCAGTGAAACCTATCCCGGGTGGTTAACCCATTGGGGAGAAAAATGGGCCAGGCCTGATACTACTGATCTGAAAAAAGAAGTTGATTATTTATTGAGAAATAAAAAGTCAATTAATTTTTATGTAATACATGGTGGTACTAATTTCGGGTTTACGGCAGGTGCCAATGCTTTTTCTCCAACACAATACCAGCCCGATATCACCAGTTACGATTATGATGCCCCCATTACTGAACAGGGCTTGCCAACGTCAAAATATTTTATGCTTCGCCGGTTAATACAGCAGTATGCTGACTATAAAATACCCGAAGTACCCGTAGCCATAAAAACAATTGATATTGCGGCAATTAAAATGGCCGCTGCCAATCATCTTTTAAATTTTATTCTCCCTTCGTTAAAATCTCCACAACCCGTTCCTATGGAAAATTTTGGCCAGAACCAGGGGATCATTTCATACAAAACAAAACTGATTGGTCATAAAAGCGGGAAACTGAAAATCTGGGAACCGCATGATTATGCCCTTGTATTTTTAAACAAGAAATTTATAGATACCGTTTACAGGGATGGAGGCCAGTGGGAAGTAACATTGCCCAAAACAGAGAGTGCAGATCCTGAACTGGAAATTTTAGTAGAGGGCATGGGGCATATAAATTTTGCACAATACATGATTGACCGAAAGGGCATAACCGACCGGGTAACATTGAACGGCATGACACTGATGAATTGGGATATCCGTTTATATCCCATGGATGATTTATTTATTAAAGACCAGCGAATTCAAATTGATAAAAGCTCTCAGGACGTTAAGCCAGGGCTTTTTTTTACCGGGCGTTTTATATTAAAAGAAACAGGAGATACTTATATTGACATGGGTAATTACGTAAAAGGGATGGTTTATATAAATGGACATAATTTAGGACGCTTTTGGAATATAGGACCGCAACAACGGTTATTTTGCCCTGTATCCTGGTTAAATAAGGGAGAGAACGATATTGTTGTCTTCGATTTTCTTCAGGTGGAAGCAAAAAGTATTTCAGGAAGGTCATCACCTGAATAGTTAAATGCATTGTTTGGTTTGTTGATAATAAAACTATTGTTCAAACGTTCCAGTTTTTTAAAATCCCGTGTACAGATGATCTATAACTTTTCACCGGGTTTTATTGCCTGCTGGAATTATTTTTTTTAAATAATAACAACGCCCATGTTTAAGATCTTTATAACTTTATCTGCCTTCAGTATTCTATGGATGAATCAATGCATTGCCCAAAACAATGGCATTTTACCATTAACCGGCATCCGGTATTTTAAAGAAGGGATATGGGCCAAAGCGATAGATGTTAAAATTGACGGTGCCCAGCTTTTAAGCAACCGGTTACCTTTAAATAAGGAAATAGAAATAACCCTGCAACAGCCAACGGGCTTTACAGAAGAAAAAAATAAAACAGTGTATCCAGCCGCAGAGTTCATCATTGTATCGCCTGGTGGTGTACTGCTTTCAAAAAACCCTAATATTTTTTTAAAAAATGAAGCCAGCGGTTTTGCGGCTAAAGATTTTAAGTCGCTCAGTATAAAATTTGGTTTAACCGCCGATATAATGAAAACAAATCAGAATGGCATTATCAAAATCCGTTTATACGATCTTAAAAGTAAAAGCCAGTTAAGGCTCGAATTTCCGGTGAATATGGCAAGGCCGGGTGAAGCGTTGCAAATTTCAAAGAATGTTTCGGTAATCAAATCAGCCATTGGATCATCGGCTATGATAAACGGCCTGAAAGCCAAAGAGGTGCTGGTTAGCCTTGATACCACTATTAAAGTTTCTCCAAAAATGGCCTATACCAGCCTTGATATTTCGTCCATTGAAGGAGCCGGTATTTCAAGGATATTTCAGGGGAAGGAATATTTTTGGGTTTATGACAGTGACCTGAAAGAAATAAAAATTACAGATATATTATTAAAGCAGGTGGATGGAGCAATGGAAAACAGTAAGGTAGATTATACATTAAAAATACCTTTCCGGCTAAAGGGAATCCCGGCAAAAGTATATACCGTAAGGTTTCGCTGGGAAAGCACGGATAAAAAACAGATCATCGATGTTGTTGTTGCTATTTAAAAGTGATTCAATAGTCAATACATAATTTTTCAATATCAAAGATTATGTATTCATTGTTTTTGAACATGATATGGGAAGGAGTTAAGAACGGTTAGTGTTATACGTGTAGCATAAATCGATCTTTTATCAAATTGAAGTATACCCCGCCAGGCCTTTATTAAGATCATTGCTGGCAGATAAAAAGATAACCGGAAAAAGATTTTTAGCCGTATCACTTCAGTGAACTGCCCTATTTGCACTTATTAATAAAGTCAAGTATCTCCATAACAGATATTTTTTTTGCATCCTGGTAATTATGGTATTGTTCAGCAACAATATCAACAGCACAATCACAGTATTGGTGGGCACTTTCACTTCCTATTAGTTTACCTGCCTTATCTTCACAATTGGATACAAATTCTTTGATCTCCCGGTTTAACCAGTATTTAGCAGCCATACGGCCAGCTGTTTTGCAGGATGCTGCCACAAGTATACTTATAAAAACCACCATAATTATAAGGTAACTTTTCTTCATTATTAAAGTTTTGATCTACAATGTAAATTTATTCCCGGTAAATCAAACAGTTTGACCGGTTATTTTTCCGCTCCAATACTTTTTTTAATTAAGAGGTATTCCAATCATTCAATACACATTGATATCTTCGTAATTGTACTAGGTAAAAAAACTTTGCGGATAATATTTATTACCAAAACTGAAGTTTGGTATATTTTTTGGGCAAAATTATACAATCTAAATCCTATTGTATGAGAACGATTGCTTATCTGGCTGTAAGTTGCCTCACACTGTTGTTTGTTGCTTTAATTTTAATGGTAGTACTTTTTATTAAGCAATAAATTTTTACCCGGGGTTATATCAAGGCACCCTTTTTTTCAGTTCCGGAACCCATGTTCCGGACAGCTTATTGGTGTCTATCCAAAGAACTTTCCTGTTCCGCATATCCATAGTAGCTTCAAATCAGACTTACCACCGGGCTTATAAATGCAGACTTTATTTTATGTGATCGGCCTTAATACCGGATACAGTAATGTTTTGCACATAATGGTCACAACTTTTTCAGGGCACATTCCAAATCCTATAAAAGATAAGGGTGTAACAGGTACGAATCATACATTTGCCTGACAAAACACTACGAAAAGAAGTACGAATTAGAATTTCCAATTTAAAAAATATAGTGATGCTGCGTAAAAATTTTCTACTTACGGTTTTAATATTTGTGGGCACCATTGCTGCTGCACAAACAATAAAAAGTCAATCCACTTTCAGAATGTTGAAAACAGCGACCAGCCTGATGGAAGCACAACAGTTTGATGCCGCTGAAGAATACTTTAAAAAAGGGTTATCGAAAGCAAAAGCAAATTTTGATTATTATTGCCAGGCTTTTGCCAATGAAGGGTTGGGTAATTTATATACCAAATTAGAACAACCTGAAATGGCAATTACACATTACACAACTGCCATACGATTATACAGGGCCCAGAAACTTACCGTAATAGCAAACATTGTGGAGAGCCTGTTGAAAAGTGTACAGGGAATAGGGGACATGTACGCCGGAATAGAAATAGGTGCAAAAGGAATTAAGTTAAGTGTGATAGAAGTAAAACTCAGTAAAGACAGAGAGTATGATTATACGTTAAAAACAGATACATCAATAAATACAGATGCCGCATCGCTTTCATATCAAAGTGAAAAAGAAACGTTTGATGCCATTACCGTTCTTTGGGATATCATCAAATACAGGCATCAGATTAAACCGGATAAAGTACATATCGTCATCAGCAGTGGCTTAAAGCAGGAATTGGATAAATATAATAAAGTAGATTACTTTGCTTCTGTGATACGACCTATAACCCTTGACCCCAATATCACTATAACTTCGATAACGGCAACGCAGGAATCGGAACTCAGTTTATTGGGCATTGTGCCTCAAAAACGCCGCTTTACAGCTAACCAGCTGGATGTTGGCAGTGGTAATACAAAAGGCGGGTATTTTAATACAAACAAAACGTTTATACCTGTTACTTTTCCCCTGGGCACAAAATCTTTTCAACGGTTAATAGAATCCAAAACTCAGGGAGACATAAATGAGTATGTGAAAACAGCCGAACAAATTTGGAGAGATAGTCTGAAGAAGGTTGTCGTAAATCAATTTTCAATTAAAAAGGATATTAAAACCAGGGATATTATGTATATATCCGGTGGGGTAGTTTGGGCAATAGCTTCTTTGATGCATCCCGAAAGTGTAAACAGCAATTATACAGATCTTACCAGCCAGGATATTTCAGAATTCCGTAAGCTTCTTTTTTCTGATTATGATAAAATCAGTAAACCCGATCTTACTTTTATTTCCTATCCCGAAGATGCCCGTGCATCACAAAGAAATATTAACCGGGTTTTAAATACCTATGACAGGAAGGCACTTTTAGCCGGCACTATATGGTTGGATGAATTGATACAGGAGATCAATACGATCAATCCGGGTAAAAAGTTCATATATGCAAAATATGCCTATGTGGGATGGATCAGCGGCTATATTATAAAAAAAGTAACTCAGCAATATACCGGTTTGGTCAACTAAAGTACCAATAAACAATTATAGCTTTTTTCATTAATAAGTACCCTTTTTTTACAGGTTGCCCTGTTTTACCCGTTTTTATAAACACATCCGGCCAGTACATATAAAGGGTATATTAAAATTGGAAAATATATTTGACCGGTTACAATAATTCTTCCCGGTATTCCGTTTTTATAAAAACCCTTATTTATGAAAACACTTAGACCCACTATTGCATTGCTGTGCACCTCCCTTATTTTATTAAATTCCTTTGCTACCATTAAAAATCCGGTTATTGAGGAAAAGAATGATGTTAAAAATACGAAGTCAACTCCCTCTGACTGCTTTGTAATTATGACGGATGGTTCTACACTGTATTATACAACCTTAAAACTGGTAACGGGTGTCTTAACAACACCACATCTTCTGGCAGATAACAAGATCATCATTTATGCAAAAGATGTTTTGGCATACCAGGATAAAAATCGTTATGCCATTTCGCATAGCTTACTAATAACAAAAAAGAGAAGTTATGTTGCTGCAGAAACGCTTCCCGGTTTTGCGGTAAGAATAGCAGAAGGTAAGCTTAATGTATACAGCAGAAAATACTATAATGGAAATAATACAGTAACCGAGTATTTTTTACAATCGGGTGAAGGTGATGTAGTTTCCTATTCACCAGACTTAATGAGCGAACTGGTTAAAGATAACCCCAAGGCATCAGATTTTTATAACAGCAAATTAAAAACAGGCCCCAATTCTAAAAAACTGCTGACTACGGCTGATATTTATAATCAGTCGCAGCTTTTAACCAAAAATTAAAAGATTATTTTTCTAAGAAGCTTTTTTGCCTGAACAGCGGTTTAACAAAATACCCCGCTCTTCAGGCAATGGTTATTTGATCTGATCAGTTAAGGGTTATGTCAAAACCTTTATCCGGAAAAGCAATATCGCTGTAATCTTTAACTACATTATACAAAGTATCCCGCTCAACAGGATGTCGGTTCACCTGTTTAATTAAACTAACCAGTTCCCCGGTACTCATAGTTGGTGTTTGTTCTTCACTGCCGGCCATACTGTAAATTTTTGTAGAATCATCAATGGTGCCGTCAATATCATTTACTCCAAAAGATAAACTGAGCTGTGCATTTTGCCGGCCAAGCATAGGCCAGTATGCTTTCAGGTGTGGAAAATTGTCTAAATAAATTCTGGCTATGGCATACAACCGCATATCTTCGGTAGTAACTGATTCGGCCACATAACTCATTTCATTGTCCTTATTCCTGAACTTTAAAGGAATAAAAGTATTAAAGCCGCCCGTTTTATCCTGCAACTCCCTTAACCTCCGCATATGATCTATCCGATGTTCATATTTTTCAATATGGCCATACAGCATAGTGGCATTACTATGCATGCCCAGTTGATGTGCTGCTTCATGTATGGCCAGCCAGCCATCTGCATTTACCTTATCAGCACAGATCTGTTCTCTGATTTCCGGTGCAAAAATTTCGGCACCACCACCGGGTAAACTGTCCAGGCCGGCGGCCTGTAATTGTTTCATACCTTCTTCTACTGTTAACTTTGCTTTGCGAAACATATAATCCAGTTCAACAGCAGTAAATGCTTTAACGTGCAACAAAGGCCGGTGTGCTTTTATCTTTTGCATCAGCTCAATAAAATAAGCCATGTTCATTTTTGGATGTACTCCGCCTACAATATGAACTTCAGTGATGGGTTTGCCGTCGTAGGTTTTTACAATGTCCAGCATCTGGTCAATACTCAGTTCCCAGCCATCTTCTTTATGTGCATACAAGCGGGAATATGAACAGAATGCACAACTGAATACACAAACGTTGGTTGGCTCAATATGAAAATTACGGTTAAAATAGGTTCTGTCGCCATGCAATCTTTCACGAATAAAATTGGCTAATGCACCAACAAAAGCAAGGCTGCCTTTTTCAAAAAGCAACAGGCATTCTTCATCGGTAATTCTTTCCCTATTTTTTACTTTTTGGGCAATGCTTTTGAGTCCTTTATCTGAAACGGCTTCAATCAAAATTTCTTTCGAATCCTTCATCAATTAATTTTTTACAAAATTACGCCATTACGTCTGTTGAAATGCTAAAATTTTGTTGAATCATCCTTTGCGAAAATCCTCTAAAGATTGTTTTACGTGTGTAATAAATGTATATCTTCCACATCTTAAATTTAAACAAAGCTATATGACAATTAAATTAAGGCTCACTTTGATGAGTTTTTTACAGTTCTTTGTTTGGGGTGCATGGTTAATTACAGTAGGTAATTACTGGTTTGGCACCAGGCAATGGAGTGGTGCAGAATTTGGGGCTATATTTTCAACGTTGGGA
This sequence comes from Chitinophagaceae bacterium, assembly GCA_031414035.1. Classification (GTDB taxonomy): domain Bacteria; phylum Bacteroidota; class Bacteroidia; order Chitinophagales; family Chitinophagaceae; genus Ferruginibacter. The sequence goes on from JANOGE010000069.1 coordinate 24,090, forward strand.
TTTTCGTCACTAATAATGCCGGCACTCACCGGTATCATAGCCGACAGATGGATAAGTGCTGAAAAATTATATGGCATATTACACATTATAGGTGCTTTGTTTTTAGCCTACATACCTTCTGTAGAAAATCCTGCTGCTTTTTGGTGGGTAATATTTGGAGCCATGCTTTGTTATATGCCAACCATTTCTTTATCAAACTCAATTTCATATACCATTTTAAAAAACAATAATTATGATGTTGTAAAAGTGTTCCCGCCCATCAGGGTTTGGGGCACCATTGGGTTCATTGTGGCTATGTGGTTCACTAATCTTTCCGGCAATAAGGCCTCCGGGAATATGTTTTACATTTCAGCTGCTGCGGCAATAGCATTAGGTCTTTATTCTTTTACGCTTCCTAAATGCCCCCCTCCAAAACTTATTGCTGAAAATGCTTCAGTTGTGGAAAAACTGGGTTTAAAGGCTTTTGCATTATTTGGAAGTTCTAAAATGGCCTTATTCTTTCTTTTCTCCATGTTTTTAGGTGCTGCTTTACAATTAACGAATATGTATGGAGATGTGTATTTATCTGAGTTCGCAAAAAATCCTCTTTATTTAGATTCGGTAATTGTAAAAAGGTCTACACTGATCATGTCAATATCCCAGGTTTCAGAAACACTGTTTATTTTAGCTATCCCTTTCTTTTTAAAACGTTTTGGTATTAAAAATGTAATGCTGATATCAATGTTGGCATGGGTTTTACGTTTCGGCCTGTTTGCCTATGGTGATCCTGCCGGTGGTTTATGGATGATCGTTCTTTCCTGTATTGTATATGGTATGGCATTTGATTTTTTCAATATTTCGGGATCATTATTTATTGAAACTACAACAGATGCAGGTATACGATCAAGTGCACAAGGACTTTTCATGATGGTGACCAATGGCATTGGTGCCGTGCTGGGCAGCCTGATAAGCGGCTGGCTTATTCAGACATACTATACATCATCAGACGGTATCAGGAACTGGCACAACATTTGGCTGGCATTTGCCGGTTATGTTTTAGTTGTAGCCATTCTGTTTTTCTTTTTATTTAAACACAAACACGATCCAAAAGCTTTAGAAAATGTGCCACACTAATACCGATAGCTATCGGGACAACTCAACTATTGTTTGCACTAAAAATCCCCCCGAAACATCAGGGGGATTCTTTTTATCAGCGAATTGAGATCAATCAATCCCGATAGCTATCGGGACAGCGATTATTATTTATGCTGCTCAATCTTTTTTACAAAATTGGCTTTAGGTTGTGCACCTACTAATTTGTCAACTACCTGGCCGCCTTTTACAAAAAGAATGGCAGGAATACTGGTAATACCATAGTTCATGGATATCTGCGGATTATTATCAACATTAACCTTACCTACATTTACTTTTCCCACGTAATCTTTGGCCAGTTCTTCTATTACCGGGCCTATTGCACGGCAGGGGCCACACCATTCTGCCCAAAAGTCAATGACTGATAATTTATCAGAATCTAATACATCTGTCTTAAAGTTTGCATCTGTGAATTCAAGTGCCATAATATTTATATTTAATGTTTGTTTTTAACTCTTAGGGAGTTGCAAATTTAGTTCCAAATATGTTAATATGCTGTTATGACATATCCACAGTATGTGACGAAAAAGAATTGGTACACTAAAAGCCATTGTGACGCAAAGCAAAGCCAGAAAGATGTTGCATTTAAAGATCCCGGTAATTATCTTTACAGGCTAAAACTTAACTGCCATGTATCTGATAAGAGAAGTATTCCAGGCCAAACCCGGAAGGGCCAAAGACCTGGTAAAAATGTTTAAACAAGCCGCTCCCCATTTTGAAAAGATGGGACAAATGAAAAATATGAAAGTACTTACAGATATTGTCAGTACATACTGGACGGTTGTGGTTGAATCGGAAACAGAAGATATGGATAGCTTTTTCAGCAATATGCGTTCCGCCACCATGAGCGATGAATTAAAAGAGATCATGAAAGGTTATATGGATTGTGTGGAAGGGGGGAGAAGAGAGATTTTTATGGTGGAGTAGCAGGAAAGGTTTAAATGGTTTAATGTATAAGAGGTTTACAATTTTACTTAACCCAGGGTAATAATTAATTTAAAAAACTTCTTAAACCTTTGAAACTATTCAACATTTAAACTTACTAGCCCGTCACCACACTCACTTCAATATCCTTGTTCTCATTTAAAAAAACAGCCATATCATCATTCATAGTTAAACTTCTATCCAAACTGTACATCCCCACTTTAAATTTATGCCGGGTATCAATGATATTAAATTTTAAAGACGTTTTACCCGGATTTGTTTTTACATTACTATCAATAAAATTGACCATTTCGGCATTAATGAATTGTGGTTCTACATTTATAATAACCTGCCTGGTCAGGTTTGATTTTACCGTTTCCAGCAAATGAAGTTTTTCCAGCTTAAAATCATATTGATCACCATTATAACGTTTCCTGAAACCTCCTTCTGCCATAACGATCAATCCTTTCTCCAGGTAATTGGTATATTTTACATAGTCTTCGCTCCATAACATAAATTCACTTTTACCACTGTAATCCTCAATACTTAAAACGGCAAAATTTTTCCCTGCTTTTGTAAGACGGTGCTGGGCATCTATAACAAGCCCGGCCAACCTAAACTGTTTCGCAGGATTAGGATGGGTATTTACTGCCGCTTTGAATTCATTATAATCAGCCAGGGGAGTAATGTTATAATGTTGCATTTCAAATTTATAATTATCCAAAGGATGGCCGCTCATGAACATACCGGTAACTTCTTTTTCATGATCCAGTTGTATGGCAAGGGGCCAGGGTTCGCAAACAGCCAATTTGGGTGGAACAATATCCGGCATTTGCAGATCGCCGAACAGGGTATTGGATGCATTTGCATTTTGCGCCTGGAAAATGCTTCCGAACTTCAGTATCTTTTCCAGTCCCTGCATATCACCGGCAGCCTGGTAAAAATATTGAGCCCTGGTAATCTCTTTAAAACAATCAAAAGCACCTGAATAAGCCAGGCTTTCCAATGATTTCTTATTGGCAGAGCGATGGTTTATTCGTTTGGCAAAATCATAAATGGAGGTATAATGACCATGTTTATTTCTTTCATCAATAATATTTTCTATGGCATTCTCACCAACCCCTTTTAAGCCGCTGAAACCAAAACGGATCTCTCCTTTTTTATTTACGGCAAAACCATTTTGCGATTCATTGATATCAGGTCCCAGCACATTTAACCCCATTCGCTTACACTCTTCCATAAAAAAGGTGATCTTATCAATACTGCCGGCATGATTTAATACAGCCGCCATGTATTCGCTGGGATAATGAGCCTTTAAATAAGCTGTTTGATATGCCACAAAAGCATAACAGGTAGAGTGTGATTTGTTAAATGCATATTGTGCAAATGCTTCCCAGTCGGTCCATATTTTTTCCAATATCTTTTTTTCATGGCCTTTTGCAATAGCTCCTTCAACAAACTGTACTTTCATTTTATCCAGTACCGATTTTTGTTTTTTACCCATTGCCTTACGCAATACATCAGCATCGCCTTTACTGAAGCCCGCCAGTTTTTGAGATAGCAACATCACCTGCTCCTGGTAAACGGTTATACCATAGGATTCTTTCAGGAACTCTTCCATATCTGCCAGGTCGTATACCACCTGCTTCCTGCCATGTTTGCGGTCAATATACTCCGGGATATAAGCCATCGGGCCCGGGCGGTACAAGGCATTCATCGCAATCAGGTCATCAAATTTATCAGGCTTAAGTTCCCTTAAATATTTTTGCATACCCGGGCTTTCAAACTGAAATGTACCGTTGGTATCTCCCTGCTGATACAGTTTATACGTTTGTTCATCATCTAAAGGAATGGAATCTATCTCAATCAAAACCCCGTGATTTTGTTTAATTAAATGAAGGGCTGTTTTTAAAATGCTTAATGTTTTTAATCCCAAAAAGTCCATTTTAATTACACCCGCTTCTTCAATGGTTCCTCCTTCAATTTGTGTTAGCCACAACTCCGATTCTTTTGAAGTGGCCACAGGTATAAGATCCGTCAGATCCTGTGGTGCAATGATGATCGCTGAGGCATGAATGCCGGTATTACGTACAGAGCCTTCCAGTATTTCCGCCTCATGCAAAATTTTGCTTTGCAGATCATCGCCGTTATATATCTCCCGTAATTTTCTTACATTTTCTATATCATCCGTTTGCAGCTGTTCTTTTTCTTCCAAAGATGTTTCGCCGGCCTTTGCTTCTTTAATGGTGAAGGGGGAATGTAATAAGCGTTTTAAATTTATACCCGGCCTTTCCGGAACCAGTTTTGATATGGCCCTGCTTTCGGCCAATGGAAGGTCCATTACCCTGGCTACATCGGCAATACTTGATTTGGCAGCCATGGTACCATACGTGATGATCTGTGCTACCTGGTTCTTTCCATATTTCTGTACCACATAGTCTATTACTTTCTGTCTTCCTTCATCATCAAAATCCGTATCTATATCCGGCATTGATTTACGCTCCGGATTTAAAAACCGTTCAAACAGTAAATTATATTTTATGGGATCGATATTGGTTATGCCGATACAATAGGCTACCACACTTCCTGCAGCAGAACCACGGCCCGGGCCAATAAACACACCCATATCACGGCCGGCTTTAATAAAGTCACTTACGATAAGGAAATAACCTGCGAAACCCATTTTGTGAATGACGCCCAATTCAAATTTTATCCGCTCTTCCGTTTCGGGAGAAAGGATTTTATACCGTTCTTTTGCACCGGCCCAGGTTAAGCTTTCTAAGTAATCATCCTGTGAATTAAAATTAGCCGGTACCACAAAATGTGGTAAAAGAATTTCTCTTTTCAGGTCAAGCAGTTCAACCTTATCTACAATTTCATTGGTGTTATCAATAGCCTGTGGAATATCTTCAAAGACCCTGGCCATCTCTTCGCCGGTCTTTAAATAAAACTGGTCGTTGGGAAATGCAAAGCGCTTGTTTTTTGCAAACACATCATCATCCGTAAATTCACGCAGGGCAGGGGTGCTTTGTTTTTCTCCCGTATTAATACAAAGCAGTATATCATGTGCATTAAAATCGTTTTGATCAACATAATGCGAATCGTTGCTGGCAATTACTTTTACTTTATACTTCTTTGCAAACTTCAGTAATACGTCGTTCACTTTTTCCTGTTCAGTTATACCATGTCGCTGCAATTCCACATAATAATCATCCTGAAAAATATTCAGCCACCACTTAAATTCATTCTCCCCTTCGGCTTCCCCTTTTTTCAGAATGGTCTGTGGTACCAATGCCCCAAGGCAACAGGTTGTGGCGATCAGCCCTTCATGGTATTTATGAATAAGCTCTTTATCAATTCGTGGATATTTGGAATACATGCCCTCAATATATCCCAATGATGTAAGCTTGACCAGGTTTTTATAGCCGGTACTGTTTTTTGCCAGAAGTATCTGGTGATGCCTCGGATCTTTTTCATCTTTGCTGAACGTTTTCCGGTGCCTGTCCTGAGTGATATAAAACTCACAACCAACAATTGGTTTTACTTTTAAAGATCCATCATCATTTTTATGCGTATAGGCTTCTTTTACAAATTCAAATGCACCAAACATATTACCGTGATCGCTGATGGCAAGGGCAGGCATTCCATCAGCAATGGCTTTTTTGTAAAGCCCTTTTATGGAAGCTGCCCCATCTAAAAGGGAGAACTGTGTATGAACGTGGAGATGAGAAAATTTCATGTGCCCTAAATCCCTAAAGGGACTTTTAGATTAAGATGATTAAAATACTTTCCCTTTTCTTAAACTCTGTAATAGTTTATAGCAAACTATTTATTAAATCAGAGTCCAAAAAGCCCCTTTAGGGGTTGGGGCACAAATATCGTTAACAATAAAGAGCTTCTCTAATTCGTTTTTCCACAGGATAATAAATATAGAAATAGCTGAAGATCATAAATTTACGTTAACAGGTTGCATTTTCGGTTTATCGGCGTTACCTTTACATAACATTAGAAAAATTTAATTAGTAACCGGTTTGTAGGACAAGAATCACAGGAAAGAAAAGATAAACAGTAAGATCAAAGAAGTAAAAGACGAATAAAGAACACAAGACTAAGTTGTACTTACGTATAAAACCCCCAATTTACGTATGAAACACTTTTTTTTTGTTTCTGTCGCCCTGGGCATTTTTTCAGGAACAATCATACCGGCCTCTGCACAAATCTCCGTAAATGTATCACGGTTGAGTGATGCTTTATATGTAAAAAAATCAGAAAAATTTATTGAGGGAATAGAAATGAATGCCGGAACTCCGGTAAATGAGCAAGGGACTGTTAAAAGAACTGATGAAATAACGACCCTTTCTACAAGGCCATTGGTTAACCATTCCGGTAGCGGTATTGAAAACTGTTCTGCTCTCCAATTTAAATATGCCCAATTGCTGGATATGGATGTTGAATCCATCACTAACCAGGTATTATATGAATTTATAGAAAAATGGTGGGCTACTCCTTACCGCTATGGCGGAGCAACTCAAAAAGGAGTTGATTGCAGTGCTTATTCAGGTACTTTATTACATGATGTTTATGGGTTGGTTACCGTAAGGACTGCCCGTGATCAGTATGAAGCCTGTGAAAAAATTGATAAACAAGATCTGCAGGAAGGTGACCTGGTATTCTTTAAAACCCGCAGGGGAGTGAACCATGTAGGTGTTTATTTACGAAATGGATATTTTACCCATGCAAGCGTTGGAAACGGAGTAACGATCAGCAACCTTGATGAACCGTACTACAAAAAGAAATATACGGGTGGTGGAAAAATTGCAGTACGCAATACGATAGAATAAAAGCAGTCATCAAAAAAAATCCGGGAGAGATGTTTAATCTCCTTTTTTTATGCCCAACCGTTTTTGAAAGGTTAACCATACCGGTTTAAAATCAGGGGATAATTTCAACATAAAACTTCCGGCTATATACAACATAAGAAATGTAATACTCCTTGCAACCATTCCCGTGAATCCATGCCGGTTGTCAAATAAAAAATAGCAGCAATAGAAAGAAACCACTCCAAGTATAATGGTGTACACCGTTTTAACAGTAAAAGGCTGAAGATCAAATTTCCTGATCAGGAACCAATAACGGATCGCATTATAAATACTGAACGTGATCAGGTTAGCAATGGCAGGCCCCATTACACCATAATAATATTTGGTTAATATATAATTCAGCGGAAGTGTAATGGAGAGTAAAATGATGCCGGTAATAAAATCAAAACGCCAAAGGGTAGATGTTCCGATGATCTGGCTGTTTACCCCGGTACCCATATCTACTATCCGCATTAAGCCAATATAAAAGAAAACCCATTTTGCATCGAGGTAACCTTCCTGCAAATGAAAATTAAAAACGCCATCGGTAAAGTTTAACCAGATCAGTGCAAACATCCCTACCGAAAAAATCAATTGATTAATAGAAGAGCTGTGATAGATCCTGTTTATTTTTGCCATGTCCTTATCTTTCCATGCCTTTGACAGTGAACCCAGCGATGATGAAATAATACCCCGTTGCGGTGCCTGAATTAAACTGGCTATGTTCTGTGCCAATGTATACACACCGGCCAGGGCAAGCCCGTCAGGCAATACGGCTGCAATTATAATGGTATCAATGACCATTGAAACCGTAAAAACCAAACTGCCCCCATAAACAAAAGAGATGAGTGAAACTATTTTTTTAAAAAACTTTTTAGAAACCCGGCTTATTGAAAAAGTAAATGAAATCTGTTTGGTAAACACCAGATAGAATAAAAGGATGGCCGCAACTGCCAGGAAGGAAAAGGAATAAATTTTGATAAAAAGGTCAAAGGATGCAAGGATACCGGTAAAACTTAAAATGATAAGCAGGGTGGTAAAGACCCTGAACTGTATCTCCCGCAAGTAATTGGTAAATACCGATTTCTTTAACTGCCAGGCATAAGCTTCTAATATGGCAAAAAGCGTTAAGCCCAAACCAAACGGGAAAACATAATAATAATATTTTACCAGGTCGGGGGAGTTGGTTCCGTATTTCCGGATCACCAGGTCTTTAAAAAATATGCCGGCGATGATCACCAAACAAAAACCGAGTAAAGAAAAAAAGACAGCCCAACTGAGCATATCATTTTTCTTTTTGGGGAGATTATCATTATAGTATGGAAAAAATTTATAAATATAGGCCACCATCCCAAGGTTAGCTACAGAATACATAATATTGGCAATAGCCATAAAGATTCCGGTAAGTCCGTATTCGGCCTGGGTAAAACCGCCTTCCTTTGTAAATAACCAGGTATTAAAAAACCCGATAGCAAAGCCAATATAAACCACCAGTGAAGAAATGATACTTTGCTTACGAATCTGCGACATAGCTTTATTTGCTGCTAAATTACTCTACCTTTTTTATCTTTTGTCATTTCGACGAAGGAGAAATCTGTATATCTATAACAAAAGCATAAAATAGATGAGGCTGTCTCAAAAGTCAAACATTGCTGTCAGACTGAGCTTGTCGAAGTCATTTGAACATACGTTTTATACTCAAATATGTTTCGACAAGCTCAACATGACATACTTTTGACACAGCCTCATAACAGTATAAAGAAATTACTCTACCTTTTTTGTTTTGATGTAGAAATTTGGATCAACAGAAAAACCGTTATCGCCTTCGGGATACAGATCGAGCGTTTTCCATTTTTCTGTTGGTTTGATCCATTGTTCCGTTTTAAACTTGATTTTTAATGGCAGGTCAAAGCCTTTTATACAATTGGTATAACGGTATGAAAGTTTGTACCCATCGATCCTGTATTCCAGTACCGGAATTTGAATTGTTCTTAAGTACTGATCAAATACCTTACTGAAATTATGCTTACTTTCTTTGTTGATATAATCTTCCACCTGTTTGGTAGTGACTGTCTGATGATAAAATACTTTATTGAGTCCCCTTAATATCTGTCTGAATTTTTCATCATCATTGATCACCTGCCGTATGCTGTGCAACATATTACCGCTCTTGGGGTACATATCACCACTGCCTTCCTGGTTAACATGGTACGTTCCTATTATCGGTATATCATTTTGTATCCCTTTTCGTGTCCCGATGCAATAAGCGTTCCCGGCCTCTTTGCCATACCAGTAATCAGTAAATAAGGTTTCACTGTAATTGGTAAACCCCTCATGAACCCACATATCCGCAATATCTTTAGTTGTAATATTATTGGCGAACCATTCATGGCCGCTTTCATGTACAATGATAAAATCCCATTTCAATCCCCAACCGCTGCCGCTAAGGTCGCTCCCCAGGTAACCATTCTTAAACCCATTACCATAAGCCGTTGCACTCTGGTGTTCCATACCCAAATGAGGTGATTCCACCAGTTTATAACCATCCTCATAAAAAGGATAGGGGCCAAACCAGTGTTCAAATGCCTTCATCATGCGTGGGGCATCGGTAAATTGTTTTTTGGCTTTCTCCAGGTTATATTCCAGTACCCAGTAATCCATATCCAGTTTACCCCGTCCGAACGGGTCACCCCCGTCCGATCCGGCACGGGCGGGCGGGCGGGCTTTTTCACCTTCATACACTTCGCTGAAATGAGTGTATTTACCAATGTAAGGAATGAGATTATAATTATTGATCGGATTTACTACAGCCCAGTCATAAGTAGCTGTTCCATCACTATTATTTATTTTTCCACGATAACGGCCATTGCCCACACACATTAATGTATCCGGTATGGTAATATGCATCTCTGCACTATCCGGTTCATCGCTTTGGTGATCTTTGCAGGGATACCAAACGCTGGCTCCCAAACCCTGGCAGGCAATGCTTACCCAGGGATTCTTGTTTTTATCTTTTTTCCAGATAAGGCCGCCATCCCATGGAGGGCGAATGGCAATACGGGGTTTACCATGATAGAAAACAGTTAAATAGATTTTATTTTTTGCGGTTGGTTTGAAATAAGAATCATTCACATCTATAAAATAGGCATTGCCTTCTTTCCGGAAAGACTTTAGCAGAAGTTCGGATGAAGCCGGACGATCTAAGCTAAACTGATACCCATCGAGGATCATTGGTTCCTGAAGGTCGATCTGCATTACCGTTCCTTTTTTTATCACTTTAAACTCAATGATATTATGCCCCTTGATCGTACTATCTCCGATATTGAACTTCACATGCAGGTCATATTTCAAAACATTCCACCAATCCCGGGAAGAGCCATAAGTACCACGTAAGGTATCGGCATGGGTAAACCCCTTTTTTTGATGTAAGGGTTGGGCTGTTGCACTATTAAAAATGAAGAATGAAAAATTAAGAACGGCGAAGACCTTAACAAGTTGTTTCATGTGAATTTGTATATAAGTGCTAATTTAGTTTTCTTTCACGTTATACATGAACCGTTCAACAAATAAATTAAAAGCATTTTGCCCCCCATTCCGCCAGCCGGCGGAAAGCTATCTGAATACTTTACCTCCAGCATCCTGCATCATGTATCTAGTATCCTGTATCCTGTATCTCGTATTCTGTATCCTGTATCTCGTATCCTGTATCTGGCATCTTGTATCCTGTATCCGGTATCTCGTTTCCGGTTTCCTTCTATCCATATTCATTATATCCTGCACTTCGCATCAGCATACCGACAAAAAGATATTCCGTTACAACGAAAGCAGCGGCCTGGCCTCCCTTGATCCGGCTTTTGCCAAAAGCAAACAGGTAATGTGGGCTGCACATCAATTATATAATACCTTAATAGAAATTGACAGCCATATGCAGATGCAGCCATCGCTGGCAAAGCATTGGATCATTTCGGAGGATAACCTGACCTTTACCTTCTACCTGCGGAATGATGTTTTTTTTACCGATGATGCCTGTTTCTCTAATGGCAAAGGGCGTAAGTTGACAGCCTATGATGTGGAATACAGTTTTAAAAGGATCGTAGATAAAAATACGGCAAGCCCCGGTGCATGGATCTTTAATAACAGGGTAGATCCCAAACATGGATTTATGGCTATTGATGATACCACGTTTCAACTTAAACTGGTCAGTCCTTTTCAATCAATACTCGGCATCCTGAGTATGCAGTACTGTTCAATTATTCCTAAAGAGGCGGTAGATAAATATAAACTTGATTTTCGCCGGCACCCGGTCGGCAGCGGGCCATTTTGCTTTGTAGCCTGGGAAGAAGGGCAGGCGCTGATTCTGAAAAAGAATGTCAGCTATTTTGAAAAAGATGCCCGCGGTAAAGCATTGCCTTATTTAGATGGCATTAAAGTTTCGTTCTACGACAGTAAGGCAACTGAGTTTTTAGAGTTTCAACAGAACCGGCTGGATTTTATTGATGATATTGATCCTTCTTTTAAAGATGAAGTATTAACAAAAACAGGAAATCTTAAAAAGACCTGGCAGGGCAAAATTGAATTGCACAAACATCCTTACCTGAATATTGAATACCTGGGCATTTTAGTGGATAGTACAAATGAACTGGTTAAACATTCTCCATTACGATTTCAAAAAATACGCCAGGCGATAAATTACGGATTCAACAGAAAGAAAATGATGCTTTACCTGCGAAACAGTATTGGTATTGCTGCAGAAAGTGGGTTTGTGCCGGCAGGGTTACCTTCCTTTGATTCCGTTGCGGTAAAAGGATATCACTATGATGTTAATAAAGCAAAACAGTTATTAGCAGAAGCAGGTTATCCAGAAGGGAAAAATTTACCGGAGATTAAATTATTAACCATTCCTATTTATGGCGACCTGGGCACTTATATTGCCAATGAACTTTTACAGATCGGTATTAAAGTACAGGTTGAAGTAATTCAGAAAAGTTTACTGATGGAACAAACGTCCAAATCACAGGCTTCTTTTTTCCGGGGGAGCTGGATCGCAGATTACCCGGATGCTGAAAATTACCTGAGTGTATTTTATGGTAAGAACCCGGCTCCGCCAAACTATACCCGGTATAAAAAGGCATCGTTTGATCTTTTATATGAAAAAGCATTATCTGAAAAAAACGATACTCTCCGTTATAAACTATATCAGCAAATGGATAGTATAGTAATTAATGATGCCCCGGTTGTGCCGCTTTGGTATGATATGGCCATACACCTGGTACATAAAAATATTCTGAACTTTTATCCAAACAGTCTGAACCTCCTGGAGTTAAGAAAGGTTAAAAAATTATAACTGCCTTTCGAATGGCATTTACACAGTCAGACATTAAAACCATATTCATGAGATCATTTAAAAAATTAAAAGTAATGGCTGTTTTATCAGCTTTCATTTTTACCGGCATGGCTGCTGTAAAGCAATCCAAAATTGAAGGGTTTAAAAACTTACAGGTACTGCCAAAAAATATAGCAGCCGATTCGCTGGACAGGATAATGGATGGCTTTTCCAATGGGTTAGGCGTTACCTGTAATTATTGCCATGTGCACAATAAAAAATTGGATATGCTGGAATTTGAAAAAGATGATAAACCGGAAAAAGAAATAGGCCGGAACATGTTACGTATGACTTTTGAACTCAATAAAAAATATTTTTATTTCAATGAAGAAGTGAGACCCGATTCCCTTTTGTTAATACCCGTAACCTGTTTTACCTGCCACAGGGGAGAACCGAGACCTGTAACAGAAACAGGAACTAAAAAATAGTTCCTCTTAACGTACCCGTCAATTACTGTTTTTTCAGTTTACTTTTAAATACCTTTTCAAATTTTTCAACCTTGGGCCTTATTACAAACTGGCAATAGCCCTGTTCTCCATTACTCCGGTAATAATTTTGATGATGTTCTTCGGCTGGATAAAATATGGTGAATGGCTCTAAACTGGTTACTATAGGATCATTAAATGCCCCGCTCTTATCCAGTTCTGCTTTGTATTTGGCGGTTTTTGATTTTTGTTCCTCATTATGGTAAAAAACAACACTGCGGTATTGTGTTCCCACATCAGCGCCCTGTCTGTTTAAGGTTGTAGGATCATGTGTTTGCCAGAAAACTTCTAACAGTTCATCAAAACTGATCTTTGCCGGATCGTACATAATATTCAAACATTCGGCATGACCGGTGGTTTTGCTGCAAACCTGCTCATAGGTAGGATTGGGTACGCTGCCGCCACTGTAGCCACTGGTTACTTTTTCTACGCCTTCCAGTTGCTGGAATATGGCTTCGGTGCACCAGAAACATCCTGTTCCTAAGGTAGCCGTTTCTAATTTTACATTCGAACTTGTCATGACCTTATTTTCTTTTTTAGTTGTTGCAGAATTATCTTTCTGGGCACAGGAATTTAACCCGGTGAGACTGACAATGGAAATGAATAATACTTTAAGCATGGTTTATAATTTTCACTTAATTACGTAAAGGTAATTGTCACAGATCGTTTAACAAGTTAATGCAACAAAAGTTTAACATTGATGAAATACAAATGTATGAAGGATAGATCGCTACCTGGCCGGCAACCTGACAAATAATGCAATCCTTTTTTCGTGAATACGGGGGGAGTTATTAAATACTTTCTTACCCGCCCTTACTGTTTCATTCTCACTTTCCGGTAAAAATTAATTACCGGTATGCTGTACATACCGGTATCTATCGGGCCTGATTTCTGTACCTTTGCCTTTAACAAAAAGGCAAATAAAGGGTAACAGCAAATGAAATTTTTCCCGGAATCGGCATTGGTACAATTAGAATATGAAAAGGTAAAGACCCTGCTGGCTTTACAGTGCCGTACAGCATATGCAAAAGACAAAGCAGACAATCTTCGTATCCATACCAAAAAAGAATTTATACTTACGGAACTGCAGCAAAGCAATGAATTTAAACTTTTACTGCAAAGCAATCAGCATTTCCCCAATGATTTTACCCATAACTTAAGTAAGGAGTTAAAGCTGACCGGTATCCCCGGTGCGGTTTTAAGTGGCGAACAATTTTTGCTGATCCGCAGACTGGCCGATAATACCCATAACATTTTCCGCTGGTTTGATACAGAAAGGAGAAAGGCATACCCGGCTGTTACAAAAATAATTCTGAATGCGTATTATGAAAAAGCGATCATTGAAATGATCGATGAGATACTGGATGATAACGGTAATGTAAAAGACAGTGCCAGTGAAGAACTGGCAACGATCAGAATGAGTTTGTACCGCAAACGAAATGAACTTCGTAAAATATTTGACAGGATAGCCGGCAAACTGAACAAACAGGGTTACCTGGCCGATATTGAAGAAAGTTTTATGAATGGCAGGAGGGTACTGGCTGTTTTTGCCGAACAAAAGCGAATGATAAAGGGCATATTGCATGGCGAAAGTGACAGCCGCAGAACCACTTTTATTGAACCCGAAGAAACCACCGAACTGAATAATGCTGTTTTTTCGCTGGAACATGAAGAAAGCAGGGAACTGTACCGGATATTAAGACGGCTCACACAGGATTTAAGTGCTTATTCCTTCCTGCTAAAAACGTATCATGATATTGCAGGTGAATATGATTTCATAAGGGCCAAGGCCAGGTTTGCCATTGAATACAATGGCAATTACCCGGCTGTTATTGACAAGGCGCATGTACATCTTATCCGGGCTTACCATCCTTTGTTATATCTGTATAATAAAACAAATAACAAACCAACCATTCCGGTGGACATTACCCTGAATGATAAACAACGGATATTGGTCATCAGCGGGCCAAATGCCGGTGGAAAAACAGTTACCCTTAAAACAGCAGGCCTCCTGCAACTGATGTTGCAAAGTGGTTTACTGGTTCCGGTTCACCCCGACAGTGAGATGGGTATTTTTAAACAGATCATGATCCATATCGGTGATACACAGAGCCTGGAATTTGAGCTGAGTACTTACTCATCTCATTTAAAGAACATGAAACATTTTATGGAGAATGCAAACGGAAAAACCTTGTTCTTTATTGATGAACTGGGCAGCGGGAGTGACCCCAACCTGGGCGGAGCCTTTGCCGAGGTGATTATGGAGGAACTGGCACACAAACACAGTTTTGGTATTGTAACAACACACTATCTTAATTTAAAAGTTATGGCCAATAAAGTGCCGGGTATCATTAATGGTGCCATGCAGTTTGATGAAAAGAATTTATTACCGCTTTATAAACTCGTTATTGGCAAACCCGGAAGCTCTTATACATTTTCCATTGCAGAGAGGATCGGGCTGGAAAAAAGACTGATCGAAAAAGCAAGAAAACTGGCAGACGATGATCATTTTACTCTGGATAAACTTTTAAACCGGACTGAACAGGATCTGCAGGATATAGATAAAGAAAAAATGGAGCTCAACAAATTGCTCAAAGAAAATGAATCGTTGAAAAAAGAAATGCAAATGGTATTAAAAAAAGAAATGCACCTGCAGGAAGTGGAAAGGCTTCAGTTGCAGAATAAAATCGCAGCGGATAAACTGGTTTATCTGAAAGACATGGAAAGGCGTTTAAAAGCAATGGTAACCGAATGGAGAAAAACCGATGACAAGGACAAGGTCATTAAAATGATACATGCGCTTTTATTTAATCAAAAAGAAAAGATAACTGTTGAAAAACAGCAGAAGAAGCTGAATGAAAAGTTTGAAGAAGTGGGGGGTGAAATTAAAATAGGGCTAAAAGTAAGGATGAAACAGAACCGGCAGGTAGGTATTGTAAAAGAAATCCGTGGAAAAAAAGCGGTGCTTCTGGTTGGTGTAATGCCCATCACTGTTGAGTTAAAGGACCTGGTAGTAGTAAAAGATAAAGTGCAGCAACAAATAGTTTAGTAAAACTTTTGGAATAAAATCTTCGTAACCGTATTTTTGCCGCGGAGAGCTGGCAGAGTGGTCGAACGCGGCGGTCTTGAAAACCGTTGACTGTAACAGGTCCGGGGGTTCGAATCCCTCGCTCTCCGCAAAAGGCTATAAAAGCCTTTTTTTTATGTTCTATACTTACGTACTTAAAAGTCTTAAGGACAACGGCTATTATTATGGACATTCTAAAGATATACAAGCTAGGTTGCATAAACATAATATAGGTAAGGTAAGAAGTACTAAAAGCAGAACTCCCCTTATTATTCATTATACCGAAACTTTTAAAACAAAATCTGAAGCATATAGACAGGAAATGTTTTTTAAAACAGAAAAGGGAAAAATTTACTTGAGAGAAAAAGAAGTTTTATAGTAGCAGTGTAGTCGAACGCGGCGGACTTGCCCGCAGGATCCTTTGGAAAAACCGTTGACTGTAACAGGTCCGGGGGTTCTGCACAGCATCCTTCGGAGAATCCCTCGCTCTCCGCTTTACCCTCCATTGCTTTAGTGAAATGGTTTTTAATTTATATTCATTTCTCCAGGTAACATCTTGCTATACTCAATAAATTTTTCTGTAAATACGGATGGCATTTTTACAACGTTTACTTATCATAAATACAATTATTTATTTAAACTTTCGTAACGTCTTATATGATATATAGTTAATGATACAATTGTGTAGCAGCTTATTTCTTATGAATTATTGTTTTACTTTTATTACTTTTAGCCTTCAAACAGAAACCTTTCTTTATGAAAAAAATGATCCTTCTTTTATTTACTATTTCTTTTACACTAAATGCCACTGCCCAGCAACTCATTTTCGACTTGATGGAAAGAACGGATATTTCTATAAACACAGCAGAAACCATTGCCAAACGATATTTTGACAGTGCAGGAACAGGCCGTGGTACGGGCTATAAACAGTTTCAGCGCTGGCTGTATGAACGTAAGTTTCATACGGATGAAAACGGGTATTTCATTTCTCCAAAAACCGAATGGGACAATTATTTACAAAGCCGGAGCGGAATGTCTCAGAACATAATAACCAACGGAAACTGGACAGAATTAGGCCCGTTTGGCTGGAACAGGACAAGCGGATGGAATCCTGGAACAGGCAGGTTAACAGCCGTTGCCATCCACCCTGCAAACGAATCTGTAATTTATGTTGGATCGCCGGGGGGCGGTATCTGGAAATCTACTAACGCCGGCGCTAACTGGATACCACTTACTGATAATAACTCAACCTGGATGTCGGTTTATGCACTGGCCATTGACCCCGCTGATCAAAATGTAGTGTATGCAGGAACAAATGGATCAGGAATTTTAAAATCAGTGAATGCCGGGGTTACCTGGGCCTCTGCAGGTGGAGGGCCTACAGGCAATATCAGAAAGATTCTTATCCACCCTTCTTCCCCTAACACCGTTTTTGCCTGTGCAGGCAATGGTATTTTCAGATCAACCAATAGTGGAACATCGTGGATACAGGTTCTGACCGGCAGTAAAGAAGATATTGAATTTAAACCCAATGACCCGAATATCATGTATGCTTCGGGCAATGATGTGGTCCGTTCGGTTAATAATGGCGTTACCTGGACAACGGTTGGTGTGGCGCAGGGTATTACCAACACCGGACGTACATTGGTATCTGTTTCACCTGCCAACCCTAATTATGTTTATGCAGTTCAGGCTGCGGGCAGCCTTTTCGGACGTTTTTATAAATCAACAGATGCAGGATTAACCTTTACTACAACAGTCATTGGAAACCCGGCAAGCGGAACCAATTATTTTGGATACGAAACCAATGGATCAGGAACAACAGGCCAGGCCACGTATGACATGGCGATGGATATATCTCCCACTAATGCTGCAGAAATATATATTGCAGGTATCATTTGCTGGAAGTCGGTTAACGAAGGAACTTCATTTACTGCCATCACTGCATGGTCGCTTCCAAATGGGATAGGTTATAATCATGCTGATGTGCATGGCCTGTACTGGGTAAACAATACTATTTATTCACTTTCAGACGGGGGCATTTATAAAAGTATTGACCTGGGAGACAACTGGATCGATCTTTCCACCGGTTTAGGAATCAGGCAATTTTACCGTATCGCCAATTCACAAACCAATGCAACCGTAATAACCGGTGGTGCCCAGGATAATGGAAGCGTTGCCAGGCAGGCATCCGGCACGTGGGTTGACTGGCTGGGTGCAGATGGCATGGAAGGATTGGTAAGTCCTACAGATCATCTTAAGTTATGGGGTACCAGCCAAAACGGAAGTATTTACAGATCCACCAATGGAGGAAACAGTTACAGTGGATTACCAAAACCATCTCCCGGCCAATGGGTAACCCCGCTATGGATTCATCCTACAAATGAAACTATTTTATACGGTGGATGGACCGGTGTTTATAAATCAATCAATAGTGGTACAAGCTGGACAAATATTTCGGGTGGCAGCATAACAACAACATTGGCTGACCTGGCAGTAGCCCCATCCAATCCTAATTATATTTATGCATCGGATGGTGCCACTTTATATGTTACCACTGATGATGGCGCCACCTGGGCAACAAGATCGGCACCTTCAACAATAAATGATATAGCAGTTGACCCGGCAAATCCATCCAAAATATGGATAGCCTGTAACAGCATTTCAAACCGGGTATTGGTTTCAACAGATGCCGGAGCAACCTTCACCAATATTTCTGTGAATCTTCCGGCTATTGCAGCCAGGACAGTTGTTGTTGACGATTTAACCCCCAGGGGCATTTATGTGGGAATGAATATTGGTGTTTATTATAAAGATGAACTTACCACTAACTGGACAGCTTATTCGGATAATTTACCCCTGGTTGCCATTAACGAACTGGAAATACAAAAAGCCTCGGGCAAAATAAGAGTAGCTACTTACGGAAGGGGGGTATGGGAAAGCCCGGTTGTTTCTACCTGTGCCGTTACAAGTCCGGTTGCAGATTTTACCGCCAATATGGTGAATATCTGTGTAGGGCAATCTGTTGCTTATACCAATACCAGTACCAATTGCCAAAGTACTTATGCATGGACGTTTGCAGGTGGTATACCGGCTACCTCAACGGCCATAAACCCAACCATTATTTATAATAGTCCCGGTAGTTTTGCGGTTTCGCTAACGGTAACAAACCCGGGCGGATCCAATACAAAAACAGTGAATGGTTTTATAACAGCAAATACAAATCTTATACACAGTATCAGTATTTCATCCCCTGATATTACGATATGTGCAAACGAAACGGTTATTATTAACCTTGCGGCAAGCAATGGTGGTTCTTCGCCAACTATTAACTGGTTTAAAAATGGTATTGGTATTCCGGGAACCAGCGGTTTAACCACCATCACTTTAGCCGGCCTTTCTAATAATGATGTGATCTCCTGCAGTGAAACAACCAGTTCAACCTGTGCTTCACCGGCAACCGTAACTTCAAATTCATTAACGGTAAGTGTTACTGCTAATATGATTCATACCGCTTCCATTACATCACCTAAAATATCATTGTGTTCGGGCGAAGCCGCAACATTCACCCTTACAAACAGCAACCCGGGTACCTCGCCTGTTATCACCTGGTTAAGAAATGCTGTTATTATACCGGGTACAACCGGGTTTAGCAGCATTACTATTCCTGCACCTGTCAACGGAGATGTAATTACCTGCAGAGAAACTTCTAATGCCAACTGTGTAACACCGGCAACCGTTACTACCAATTCTATTACGCTTACCGTAACGCCAAAACCGGCTAAACCAACGATCACACAATATGTTGGCGACCTGAGGTCTTCGGCTGCATCCGGTAACCAGTGGTTTCGGAATGGTACTGCTGTCCCAAATGCTAATGGCATAGTTTTCCATCCGGTTACAAATGGTACCTACCAGGTACAGACCATAGTTAACGGCTGTGCCAGCCTGCTTTCAGATCCATTTGATCTTAACATTGAAGGAGTGAACAGGCTCTATCCTGTGCCTTCTGCCGGTAGGGTTACGTTTGATTTTTATGTGCCGGAAGGCTCTTTAAATTATTCTGTTTTGCTTTATAACAGTGCGGGCCAATTGATACACAGGGAAAATGGTATCTGCCAGCCGGGATTGAACAGGCAGATCTTTAATTGGGATAATTTATCATCAGGCGTTTATGAATTGCTTTTACAGGCCGGATCAATAAAATACAATAAACGTTTGGTGATTCAATAAAAAGATAATTTTCCCGGATCACTAATAAATTCCCGCTGCAGAATGTGGCGGGAATTTCTTTTACATTTGCTTAAGAAATGAAACATCTTTCTTCCCTCAATAAATATTTTTGGAAATACCGGTGGCATTTTATGCTGGGTTTTGTTTTTGTAGTATTAACCAATTATTTCCGTATACTGGCTCCCCAACTGACAGGATATGTAGTTAATACGGTTGTTCAGTCAATAAGATCTGCTGAAGCAAATACAATTGATATTAAAAAAAGTGAAAAAAATTACGATTTTGCAGTACGTAAAGTCATTTCAACATTTGAAAAAAATCCCTCCAATAAGATATTGTATGCTGGTTTAACCCTGTTTGTGATAGCTGTTATCAGTGGTTTTTTTATGTTCTTAATGCGTCAAACCATTATTGTAATGAGCAGGCATGTGGAGTACGATCAAAAGAATGAGATATTTACACATTACCAGAAACTGGATACTCATTTTTATAAAACGCACAGTACCGGCGACCTGATGAACCGTATTGCAGAAGATGTAAGCAGGGTAAGAATGTACACAGGTCCTGCCATCATGTATTTTATTAACCTGGCCGCAGTGATCGGGTTCAGTATTTTTTTTATGTTGAAGGCCAGTCCTAAACTTACCCTGGTTGCTTTATCCCCTTTACCCATCCTGGCCATTGCCATTTTTTTGGTAAATAATATAATCAATAAAAAGAGTGAACGCATTCAATCATTATTAAGTGACCTTACCACCAATGCACAGGAGTCCTATTCAGGTATCCGGGTAATAAAATCATTTGTTCAGGAAAAAGCCATGTTGGGATTTTTTAAAAAGAACAGCGAAGCATACCGGGATAATGCATTGAGTTTAGCCAGAACGGAAGCCATTTACTTTCCCAGCATGGCTTTATTAATAGGCTTAAGTACGTTGATAACTATTATGGTTGGCAGCCTTGATGTAGTTAATCAGGTACAGGGAGCCAGTGTGGGAAGGATAGCCGAATTTGTGATGTATATTCAAATGCTGACTTTTCCGGTAAGTGCTATAGGATGGACGGCAAGCATGACACAAAGAGCAGCTACTTCCCAAAGAAGGATCAATGAGTTTTTGCACACAGCACCAACAATAAAAAATGAAAGTGAACCGGTAAAATCTGAGTTGCAGGGAAATATAACAGTTACCAACCTGGATTTTATTTATCCGCACACCGGTATTCATGCTTTAAAAGATTTTTCGCTACAGGTAAATAAAGGAGAAAAAATAGCCATTGTGGGCAGAACAGGTTCAGGTAAATCAACCCTTGCCCAACTCCTTTTGCATATGTATGAACCGCAAAAAGGCATAATCACCTATGATGGTATTCCGGTTAATAAAATGGATATAAATTCCCTGCGTTTACAAATCAGTTATGTACCCCAGGATATATTTTTATTCAGCGAAACAGTCAGTAATAATATCCGGTTTGGCCATGATGATGCTTCAGGTGAAGCCGTTATTCATGCAGCAAAACAGGCAAGTATTCATAAGGAGATCGAAAAATTTGAAAACGGATATGAAACTATGATAGGGGAAAGGGGAGTAACCCTTAGTGGCGGACAAAAACAACGGATATCCATTGCCAGGGCATTAATAAAAGATGCCCGGATCATCATCTTCGATGATTGCCTGAGTGCTGTTGATGCCCTTACAGAAAAGGAGATCATTGGTAATTTATATCAATACCTGGATGATAAAACGGCGGTTATCATTACGCACCGGATATTTTCGCTGTTTGAGTTTGATAAAATAATTGTAATAGATAAGGGCAGCATAGTAGAGCAGGGTACGCACCGGCAATTACTTGATTTAAACGGATATTATACAGAAATGTATAACCGGCAACAGGAGCAGGATAAAGAGAATTAAATGATCTTTTGGTTTTCAATACGTTAAAACCCAAATAATCAGGGTAATATTTTGTTTAATGGAAAACAATTTTATCTTTGCTGCACCCCAAATGGGGAAATCGTAAAAAATTAAAACCAAAACAGTGGCGTACGAAAACAACGAAAAGAAAATGGATAGCGTTTACAGCAAACGCATCAGGGCCGGAAAACGCAGAACTTACTTTTTTGATGTAAGAGAAACCCGGGGCAACGATTTCTATTTAACCATCACTGAAAGCCGTAAGCGGTTCGATTCAGACGGGTATGACAGGCACAAAATTTTCCTGTATAAAGAAGATTTCAACAAATTTATTAAAGGTTTGGGGGAGGCTATTGATTATGTAAAAACTGAATTAATGCCCGATTTTGATTTTGATGCTTTTAACCATGATACCCCTTATGAAGGTGAGGACGGACAGGCACAACAATCAACTCCTTCTGCAACGGCAACCGTTGAAATGGCTGAGTCGGGTATTGCCGTTCCTGAAATGGCAGCAGAACAAACAGAAACCCCTGCTCCTGAAATACCTGCAGCAGAAACTCCGGCTGCGGATAGTCCGAAGGTTGATAACGGAGGCCATGAAGAAGTAGATAAGTGGTAAACTTACACCAAAACTAATTGCCGGAAATCCTCTCGTTAAAGGGAGGATTTTTTATTGAGGTATAATATCAGAACTGGTATCCTTCATGTTCGGTATAATCTCTGTTTGTTTATAAGGATTGGGTATGGCATTGGTTGAAGTAAAATATTTAAAAGTTGGCATAGCAGCAATGGTAGTCAGATCAGGTATAAGACAGGGCATATTATCCTGTGGCAAAGCATAAATTCTATCCCAATTAGATAGCCCGTAAATTTTTGTTGGTGAGGGATTAATCCCGAAAACTGAACCGGGAGTAGGATATAATTTCAATAATTTTTTTTGGGGAATAGAAAAAGAATTATCCTGGGCCAACGCAAATTCTGAAACAAAAATTAAGAGTACTGCCAGGTAAACTACTTTCATAAAATTTATTTTCTATAAAGCTACTTAGACTTTGGAATTTCACCTCATTTTTTTATATGCATTTATAAGGCCATTGGTAGAACTGTCATGGGCATTTACAGGCATTTCCCCCTGTAACTCAGGTAAAATTTTATTAGCTAAAACCTTACCCAATTCAACTCCCCACTGATCAAAACTATAAATATTCCAGATCACTCCCTGAACAAAAATTTTATGTTCATATAGGGCGATCAATTGACCCAACGTAAAGGGTGTGATTTGCCTGATTAAAAAAGAATTGGTTGGCCGGTTACCCTCAAATACCCGGTATGGATTATCATGCTGAGTTCCATTCATCAATGCTTCTGTTTGTGCAAAAAAATTACTTAGCAGTTTGTGATGATGATCACCCGTTGCATTGTGGCTGATGACCGGTGCAATAAAATCGCAGGGAATAATATGTGTACCCTGGTGTATAAGCTGGTAAAAAGCATGCTGGCCATTGGTTCCGGGTTCGCCCCAGATTACAGGTCCGGTTGAATAGTTCACTTTATCTCCGTTACGGTCAATATACTTACCATTACTCTCCATATTGCCCTGTTGAAAATAAGCGGCAAAGCGGTGTAAATACTGGTCGTAAGGCAGAATGGCTTCTGTTTTTACCCCAAAGAAATTACCATACCAGATACCAAGCAAAGCCATCAGTACAGGAATATTATTTTTAAATTCTGTTTCTCTAAAATGCCTGTCTGATTCATATGCCCCTTTTAAAAGCTGTTCAAAATTGTTATAGCCGATGGTTAAAGCAATAGATAAACCAATGGCACTCCATAAACTGTAACGGCCACCTACCCAGTCCCAGAATACAAACATGTTTTTTGGATCAATTCCAAATTGGGTCACTTCCTTTTCATTGGTGCTGAGGGCTGCAAAATGACTGGCAATATGGGATTCCTCTTTAGCATGCTGCAAAAACCAATCTCTGGCGGTATGCGCATTAGTCATGGTTTCCTGGGTGGTAAACGTTTTACTGGCAATCAAAAAAAGAGTTTCTTCGGCGTTAATTTTCTTTAAGGTTTCGGTAATATGCGTACCATCAACATTACTTACAAAATACGTTTCTATACCAGCAACCCAATAAGGCTTTAATGCTTCTGTTACCATTACCGGCCCCAGGTCACTTCCCCCGATACCTATATTTACTATGTATTTAATTTTTTTTCCGGTAAAACCTTTCCATTCACCTGCATGTACCGCTGCACAAAATATTTTCATTTGTTCCTGTACATTTTTAATCCCGGGCATAACATCGGCAGCATCCATTAAAACAGGGTTGCCCTGGAAATTTCTCAAAGCGGTATGCAATACTGCACGGTTTTCCGTTTCATTGATCTTTTCACCGGTGAACATGGCTTCAATGGCTTCTTTTAATTTGCAATCTTCAGCCAGCTGCAATAATAACTCTACTGTATTTTCGGTAATGATATTTTTAGAATAGTCAAAAAGTATTTCATTAAACGGTATGGAGAACCTGTTGAACCTTTCAGAATCATTAAAGAAAAGGTCTTTCATCAGCACATTTTCAAACAACTGTTTATGTTGAAGCAATGCCTGCCAGGCAGGAGTAGACGTGGGATTGATTTTTGGGAACATAAATAAAACAAATTGAATAATTACGAAGATAAAGTTTGTATAACAAAAACCGCAGACATTATGACTGCGGTTTCAAAATTATCAGCACTTCATTTTATTGTTTTGTTGGTATCATTCCCCTGATACCCATATCAATTACCAGGTCACCGTTGTTGGGATCGTAAGTGCCGTTGTTATCAACATCAATCCATTCAAAACTTTTATTGGTTGATAAGGAAACCACAATGTTGATATCGGTGTTTTCATTACCCGTAACAACAAGGGGTGTAGCAAACTGAGC
Organism: Chitinophagaceae bacterium; assembly: GCA_031414035.1. Taxonomy (GTDB): domain Bacteria; phylum Bacteroidota; class Bacteroidia; order Chitinophagales; family Chitinophagaceae; genus Ferruginibacter. The sequence goes on from JANOGE010000069.1 coordinate 49,018, forward strand.
GGTTACCAGGCAACTACCTGCCGGTATGGGTGAACTTGCAAATAAGGGATTGGGAACAGTAGTGGCTCCGGGAGGAGCCTGTCCATTGGTTAAAAAACCTAACCCGAATATTTTGCCCTCAACAGCCCAGTATCCCTGTAATTTATTGGCATTTACCTGTATCGTTGAGTCTTTTACTTTATAACTGTTTATATACGTATTAAAACCAATGAAAGAGGCTACTGTAGCATCTATTGTTTGTCCCAGGGCATTCATATACACATTATAATTCTGGTATGCCAGAGAAACCCTTAACCAGGTATAAGTACCGGCAGCAAAGCTCTTAACAGGTACACTTAAAAACACCTGGTTATTTCCTGCAAATTTCGAATTTGAAAAATCAATAGCCGTTGCTCCCCCTGTGTTAACCTGAGGAGCCTTATATAAAATAGCACCGGCACCAAGTGCTGTAAAGGGTGAAGGTGTCATTTCAACATAATGGGCACTCATGGTATTAAAGCGTGGTGATTGGCCTGCGTGCCCTGCAGGCATGGTAACCGGCTGCCCCAGGGCATTGAGCCTTTCCTGTGTTGAATCAAATTTAAAAATGAAATTTATTTTGGCTTCACTTGTACCGGCCCCGGTATCTTTCTGGCAGGATTGAAATAACAGTGCTGCAATAGCTATTGCAATAATTGATTGAAACTTCATATTTAGTTGTTTTGGGCTGTAACGGAAGTACAATGATTTTAGTATACGGTCATAATAAATCAATTACCTGAACGAGGACTTTTAGCATTTCCTTAGTAAAATCCAGGTGGGTAACCATCCTGACCTCTGTTTTAGAAATGGAAAGGCATAAAATATTATGTTGCTGAAGTGTATTACAAAATTCTTTTGCCGTATAAGCACCTGTAACTTCAAATATGATGATATTTGTTTCAACAGGCATTATTTTACCAATAAAATCTTTCGTACTTAAAGCTTCAGCTATTTGTTTTGCATGAAAATGGTCTTCATCCAGCCTGTGCATATTATTTTCCAATGCATAAATTCCTGCTGCAGCTAAATACCCTGACTGCCTCATACCTCCTCCAAATACCTTACGAACCCTTCTTGCCTGCTTAATGAAATCAGATTTGCCCAATAACAGGCTGCCAACCGGTGTTCCCAATCCTTTGCTCATACAAATAGAGATACTGTCGAATATTTCGCCATATTGTTTTGGGGTTTCATCCTTAGCAATTAGTGCATTCCAAAGCCTTGCCCCATCCAAATGATAAATTAGTTTATTATTTAAGCAAACTTCCCTAATCTTATGAAGTTCAGTAATATCATAACAACTTCCCCCACCACGATTAGCTGTATTTTCTAAACTAACAAGCTTTGTTCTTGCTTTATGCGGATCATCAGGGTTAACCGATAGGATGATCTGTTCAGCACTAATTCTACCCCGGTCACCATCTAAAGGTTTTACCTGGCAGCCACTGTTAAAAGCAATACCCCCGCCTTCATAAATATATACATGGCTAACCTTTTCGCAGATCACTTCATCCCCCGGTTGAGTATGGCATTTTATGGCAATCTGGTTTGTCATGGTACCACTTGGACAAAAAAGAGCCGCCTCCATTCCAAACATACCGGCAGCCATGGCCTCTAATTGATTTACGGAGGGGTCTTCACCAAAAACATCATCTCCAACCGGTGCTTTAAACATAGCTTCCAGCATTGCCGGGGATGGTTTTGTAAAAGTATCAGAACGTAGATCTGCAATCATAAGTCAAATATAAGAAGCTAGTTTTAAGTAATTGGGATTTTGTAATTAGGCTTCTACACATGCACCTAATTTTGTATTTCAAATCAACCATGCCTAATTCACCTATCCATTTATCCACCAATCTTCCCTTTTATACACTATGACTATGAAATCCGGCTACTATTTATTAACTTTGCAGATATTAATACCTGGAATTTGAAGCATTAACCAATCTTTTGCAACCTTTTCCCAACAAATCTTGTCTGTTTAGTGTTATTATTACGAATTTAATATAAGAAAATGAGGCAACTTAAGATCGCAACGCAGATTACCAACCGTGATTCTCAGGCAGTTGAAAAATATTTGCAGGAAATTTCGAAGATTTCTATGATTACTCCGGAAGAAGAGACCATTTTAGCCCAAAAGATCAAAATGGGGGATCAGCGTGCATTAGACAAACTGGTACAGGCCAACCTACGTTTTGTGGTTTCTGTGGCTAAACAATACCAACACCAGGGCCTTTCCCTTAGTGACCTGATCAATGAAGGAAACCTGGGCTTAATTAAAGCAGCCCAACGTTTTGATGAAACCAAGGGTTTTAAATTCATCTCTTATGCAGTGTGGTGGATCCGCCAGTCCATTTTACAGGCTTTAGCAGAGCAGGGCAGACTGGTACGTCTTCCGCAAAACAAAATTGGTACTTATAATAAGGCTAATAAAGCGTACATGGCTTTTGAACAGGAACATGAGCGGGAGCCATCAACAGAAGAACTGGCTGAATTACTGGAGATGAGTGAAACTGAGATCAATAACATTTTTCAAAGCAACACCCGTCATACATCACTTGATGCACCTGTACATGAAGCGGAAGATGTTGCTATGGGTGACCTTTTAAAAGGTGGAGATGAAACGGATGAAGATGTTATGCACGATTCTTTGAAAAATGAGATCCGCAGGGTTTTAAAATCATTAAGCCCGAGAGAAGCTGAAATAGTAAATGCTTATTTTGGACTGGATGGCGAAAATGGTGTTACCATTGAGCAGATTGGCCAAAAATATGACTTAACCAAAGAGCGTATCCGCCAGATCAAGGAAAGAGCCATCAAACGTTTACAAAAAGCAAGATACAGCGGAGCTTTAAAAGCTTACCTGGGCTAATACTATTTATTTATGTCAAATAAATAATCCTCCTTCTAAAACAGGAGGATTTTTGTATTCATTATTCCGGAATTTTTATTCAGCTAATTTGTTTAAATAATATTAACAGCATAATGAACGGATTCAGGTTTTCATCCGGTAATTTTGTTATACATGAAGCAAATAATTACACTTACCGCTTTCGGTCTTTTATTTTTTTCCTGCGAAAAGAATATAGATTTTAGTCTAAAGGAGGCAGAAGCACTTTTGGTTGTGGATGCACAGATAGAAAACGGACAGGCCCCAACGGTAGCCCTTAGTAAAAGCCTGGATTATTTTGGTGCAATAAGCCCGTTGATCCTGGCTAATTCATTTTTGCATAATGCAGAAGTAACCATGAGCAACGGGACGGTGACACATACACTTAAGGAGTACACCGTTCCCCTGGGCAATGGTTATTTTATTTATTATTACAGTATCGATTCGGCAAATCTGGCTACCGCATTTGTAGGCGAGTTCAACAAACAATATTCACTTACCATAAAAGCAGAAGACAAAGTGTATACATCCAAAACAACCATTCCGCTTTTGACAAAAATTTTTGATACGCTTTGGATTAAACCGCCACCACCAAATGTAGATACGTCTAAAAGAGTTTTAATGACAAGAGTAACGGATCCTCAGGGACTGGGAAATTATGTACGTTATTTTACAAAAAAGAATAGTGAACGGTTTCTACCCGGCTTTAACTCCGTTTTTAATGATGAGGTGGTTGACGGAACTACTTATTCGGGCCAGGTTGACCAGGGTATTGACAGGAATGCCCCACTTCCAACCGGAGATGAACGGTTTTTTACAAGGGGTGATACCATTTCATTTAAATTATCAAATATTGATAAAGCCACTTATACTTTCTGGAACACATGGGAATTTAACCAGCAAAGTATCGGCAATCCTTTTTCGCAACCCGGCAAAGTGATTGGTAATATTAGCAACGGGGCACTGGGAGCTTTTTGTGGCTATGCGTCTAAGACCGGAACCGTTATAGCCCGTTAATCCCTTAACTGAAAATATTCCTTTAAATTCGTAAAGATTAATACACAGAATGTTATGGCAACAGAAAAAGTACATTGTTTAATTATAGGATCGGGGCCGGCAGGATATACGGCAGCCATATATGCATCTAGGGCAGGACTGAATCCTGTTTTGTACCAGGGTATACAACCCGGCGGACAATTAACCATCACCACAGAAGTTGAAAATTATCCCGGCTACCCCGATGGCATACAGGGGCCGGAGATGATGGTTCATTTTGAAAACCAGGCCAAACGCATGGGTACTGATATCCGCTATGGTTTAGCTACAAAAGTTGATTTTTCTGTGCGTCTTTTGAAAGTAGAAATTGATGAAGAAAAATGGATCGAAACGGATGTGGTAATTATTTCTACAGGGGCTTCAGCAAAATGGCTGGGTATTGACAGTGAACAACGGTTAAATGGTTATGGTGTTAGTGCCTGTGCGGTATGTGATGGGTTTTTCTTTAAAGGAAAAGAAGTGGCCATTGTAGGAGCCGGTGATACGGCTGCAGAGGAAGCGCTGTATCTTTCAAAAATATGTTCGAAGGTGCATATGATCGTTCGCAGAAGTGAAATGAGAGCCAGTAAAGTAATGCAGGACAGGGTCATTAATACCCCCAATATAAAAATTAACTGGAACAGTGAGACAGATGAAGTATTGGGAGATAAAAAAGTAGATGGCGTTCGTATTAAAAATAATAAAACAGGGGAAAAGATGGAGATCCCGGTAAGTGCCTTTTTTGTGGCCATCGGTCATGAACCCAATTCATCCATTTTTAAAGGTTGGCTTAATATGGATGATGCCGGCTATATTAAAACTATTCCGGGCACCTCTAAAACAAATGTGGAAGGCGTATTTGCCTCGGGCGATGTACAGGATAAAATTTACAGGCAGGCCGTAACTGCTGCAGGCACCGGCTGTATGGCGGCTTTGGATGCAGAAAGGTACCTCAGTGAGAAAGGAATACACTGATAAATGGAGTATTGATCAATTCATTGTTGGTAATCATTCAGCAATACCCAATCTTAAAAAATTAGTCCCAATGAACGGATGACATTATCCATTATTTAATTATCAATGATTACGCATGTTCACCATCCATCTTAATAACCTGCAATTCTATTCACATCATGGAATACATGAAGAAGAAAGAATATTAGGTAATGAATATGAAGTAGATGTTGATGTGCAGTTTGATGAAAAAAAGCCCATAACTAAAATTGATGAAACCATAAATTATGTAAAAATTTTTGAATTGATAAAGCAGCGGATGCACATTCCTACTGCTCTTTTAGAAACAGTGGCACAGGATCTGGCAGATCAGATCTATTTAACAGATACCCGTATAAGGTCCATTTCAGTTACTATTGAGAAAAAAAATCCGCCAATAGCTAATATTGAAGGCACAGTTGGCGTTAGCTATACAAAAGAATTTTAGAATGAAAGTCCTTTTATCCATACTCTTTACCTTTTTCGCCTTAGTGCTTACTTTTGCCCAGGATATAAATGTATTGCTTAAAGAAGGATATCGCTTAGAAGCCATTCCAAATGAGAAAGCCTCTTTTCAGAAATTTAAAGAAGTTCTAAAACTGCAGGCAACCAACATCAATGCATTAAATAAGTGCAGTGAATTATGTGTCCGTATCGGTCAGCGTGAAACGAATATACAACTCAGAGCCGACTACTATACCGCAGCAAAAATTTATGCAGAAACTGCCTTAAAAATTAATCCGGAAAATTCAGATGCCAATTGTGCCATGGCAATGGCATTGGGACGGAGTTCGATGAGTAAAAGCGGGAAGGAAAAGATACTTAACGCAAGAGAAGTTAAAAAGTATGTTGATGCGGCCTTAAAAAATGATCCAGGGAATTTTAAAGCATGGCATGTGTTGGGCAGGTGGCAGTACGAGGTCAGTAACTTAAATATGCTGGAAAGATCCATCGTAAAAGTTGTATATGGAGGATTACCACAGGCCTCCCTGAAACAATCCATATATGCTTTTGAAAAAGCTAAGTTCTTAACACCTGGGTTCCTTTTAAATTATCTTGAAATGGCAAAAGCCTATTATGAAAATAACAATAAAGATAAAGCCATCGCCAGTATCAAACTGATGTTAACCCTTCCCAATCAAACCGAAGATGACCCTGCTATTAAAGAAAAAGGGAAATTTTTTTTAAAAGACTGGCAATAAAAGATCTCCGTAGTGCCGGGTATTTGAAGCACAGGGTTTTAGCGTAACTTCGAACACTAAAATCAGGTTATGTCAAAAAAATTATTTTCCGTTCTCTTCTTTTTATTTTCTGTATGTCCCGTTTTTGCACAGGATGAAACAAACACTCAATCAAAGTACGATCCGCATGCATTATTTTCTCCCCTGTTTTATCCATCAGGTGCAACCATTACCAGGGCTGCCACAGGCGAACCCAATGTGGGTTACTGGCAAAACAAGGCCGACTACCAGATAAATGCTTCTTTAAATGATGAAACAAATCTTATAAAAGGAAGTGTTATCATCACGTATAAAAATAACAGTCCCCATACATTGCCTTTTTTATGGCTGCAACTGGATCAGAATTTATTTAATAAAGAAAGCAGGGGCCAGGCAAGAATGCCTTTAGGAAGCCGTAGCCGGTATGGTGACAGTAAAAGCAGTTTTAACGGTGGCTTTAATATCAGTTCGGTAAAACTTGAAAATGTAAATGTAAGTTATATCATCACCGATACAAGGATGCAGATACGTTTACCAAAGGCCATGAAACCGGGCGGAGAAGTTTTAAAAATTAAAATCGATTTTTCTTTTAGCTTACCCGAATATGGCGCCGACCGGTGTGGCATTTTAAAAACAAAGAATGGCAATATTTTTGCCGTGGCACAATGGTATCCGCGTATGTGTGTGTTTGATGATGTTCAGGGATGGAATACGTTGCCTTATCTTGGCCCAAGTGAATTTTATTTAGAGTATGGCGATTTTGATGTAAATATTACTGCACCGGCAAGCCATATTGTTGTTTGCAGTGGTGAATTACTGAATGAATCCGAAGTATTAACAAAGGCACAGCAGGGCCGTATGGCAGAAGCTAAAAAAAGTGATAAAACAGTTATTATACGTACCGGCGAAGAAGTAACCGATCCTGCTTCCAGGCCAAATGCAGCAACACTTACCTGGCATTACAGCATCATAAATGCAAGAGATGTGGCTTGGGCCAGCAGTAAAAGTTTTATCTGGGATGCGGCAAAGATAAATTTGCCCAGTGGCAAAACGGCACTCGCCATGAGTGCATACCCTGTTGAAAGTAATGGACAGAAAGGATGGGGCAGGTCAACCGAATATACCAAGGGAAGCATTGAAAATTACAGCAAGCGCTGGTTCGAATACCCTTATCCATGTGCTACCAATGTAGCCAGTAATGTGGGTGGTATGGAATACCCCGGAATTGTTTTTTGCGGGAGCACAGCAAAAACCCAGGGGTTGTTTGGAGTTACCGATCATGAATTCGGGCATACCTGGTTTCCGATGATAGTAGGCAGTAATGAACGTGAATATGGATGGATGGATGAAGGTTTCAATACGTTTATCAATTCGCTTGCTGATGATGATTTTAATAAAGGAGAATACAAAAATAAGCCGGGAAATATGGAACAGATGACCGGTTATATGTTTAGCGAAACAACCGAGCCCATCTTATTGACCCCAGATGCCATGAAGGAATATAATATTGGCCTTGCCCTGTATTTTAAACCCGGACAGGGTTTAGGCTTATTGCGAAATGAAATACTTGGTCCTGACCGTTTTGATTATGCCTTTAGGGAATATATTAAGCGATGGGCCTATAAACATCCCACGCCCTGGGATTTTTTCCGGAGTATGGATAATGTTGCGGGTGAAAGTTTATCCTGGTTTTGGAAAGGCTGGTTTGTTGAAAATTATAAATTGGATCAGGCTATTCTCTCTGTAAAATATGAAAAAGAGGATGCGGCCAACGGTGCCATTGTAACCATTGGCAACCAGGACCAGATGGCCATGCCGGTTAATATCAGTTATGAAACAACCAGTGGGGTAAAGGGAACTTTAAAATTACCCGTAGAGATATGGAACAATACCAATACCTGGAAAGTGAAACTGCCCACTACCGAAGTACTTAAAAAAGTGGAGATAGATGCGGAGAAAGTTTTTCCTGATATGAATTTTGGAAACAATGTATGGCAATCGACAAACTAAATAATTAAAAGAATTAAAAAAGTGCCTCAGTTTGATGACGAGGGTATTTTTTTAACCAACTCAAATAATTCTATTTAGCTTCACCTGCCTGCCGGCAGGTTGACATCACATTTTTGTACATTATACCTTTATTGAACATTCATCGAAGCAAAGCATTTAATATATGCAATACCAAAACAAATGTAATTAATACCCAAACATAGAAAGTAGTGGTTCGACAAAAACCCTGCACATAACTCCAAATCTTTTTGCAGCTTTTTCACCTGGGTTGGTGTTCCACCTTTACTGTTCAGGAGGTGTTTCATCAATTCTTCCGGTATTTGTAATAGCACTTCACGCTACCCCACATCAATTCGATTTTCACTTCAATCTCTGATGCACCAGATGTTGGCTTAAAGCTAATCGATCTTGAAGCGCTTGCATTTACTTCAGGGGCATTGGCATAAGCGCTTTGTTCATTGGGGTTGTTTGATGTGAGACCATAGGCACCCACACCAATCAATGCGGCCAGCCTGCTATTAGGAAGCGGCCTGCTCTGAACATTTAAAGAAACAGTAAAACCATTGCTATTGAATTGTTGCGGTGGCGGCGTCCATTGAAAGTCTGCCTTATCACCATTATAAATATCCCAGTGTGCTGTGCCGCCTTGCGCATTAAAACTCCAGCCCTGCCCAGGCGTAGCAGGGGCTGTAGTAACGGATACTAAAGTCCAGGTACCAGTACCGTCTGTGGTAATATTGCCTTGGTCTACACAAGCTGTCTTTGTACTATTCCAGACCTTACCTGCAGGGCACCAGCATTCCATTCTTTGATTCTGCTCATTCCATGTGGCATAGCTTCCGGGATACATCGAGCAATCTGTATTTTTTGCCAGGTCCTTCGGATCTACACAGGCAGTTTTTGTGCTGTTCCATACCAGGCCCGGATTACAGAAGCATTCTGTGCGTTGGGTCTGGGGGTTATATGCTGCATAACTTCCCGGCCAACAATTTACTGGTGTAACCTTATCTATGCAGCCGGTTCTTGTACTGTTCCAGATTTTGCCTTCAGGACAATAACATTCAACCCTTTTTTCCTTTTCATTCCAGGCTGCATAACTTCCCGAATACATGGAGCAATCTGCAGTTTTCACCAGTTCCTTAGGATCCACACAGGCAGTATTAGTACTGTTCCACACCAGGCCTGCATTACAAAAGCATTCTGTGCGTTGGGTCTGTGGGTTATATGCAGCATAACTTCCAGGCCAGCAGTTTACCTGCGATACATTATCTATACAAGCCGTTTTGTTGCTGTTCCAGGTCTTGCCTTCTGGACAATAACATTCCACCCTTTGTGCCTGTTCATTCCAGGCGGCATAACTGCCGGGGTATATCGAACAATCTGTATTCTTCACCACTTCCTTCGGATCTACACAGGCAGTCTTTTCACTGTTCCAAACAAGGCCAGGATTGCAATAGCATTCTACTCTTTTCGCTTCTTTATTCCATGCGGCATAGCTGCCCGGCCAGCAGTTTGTTTCATTTATGATTTGTTGTTGATCGCCTGTTCCACTGCATGCTCCCGGTATTCCGGCCAAAGCTTCAGCCTCTTCGCAGCATAAATCCTCTTTGATCATGCTCCATCCTTCAACCGAAGATGCCGTTCCGAATTTGCCCACCACTACCGACCTTTTACCCGTCCTGCTGTTTTCCCATACGGAATAATCGCGGCAGCAATACTTGAAAAATTCACTGGAAGGACGGATTGTGTTTGCGACTGCGGTTGCCGCCGAGAATGTACAACCGAAATTGGAGCAAGCCGTTCCGGGAAAAATAAAATTCGCCAGGTAAAAAAAATTTCCTCCTCCTGTGGGATTTTCCTTGGCAACAGAAATCCAATCGAATCGCCCTGAGCATGGTGAGACTTTCACCCATACTTTCCAATCTCCTTCCTGACCGCTAACAAATGTTGGCGAACTCAACAGAGATAAAATCCAAAAGGTTGCAACAATTAACCGGTAGTACTGTATTTTTCTCATAATTGATAGTTTAAAAAATTCTGTGACAGGCATAAAAATATATGCTAAGGTTTATTGTGATAAGAAAAGTATTTAGAATTTCTATCATGGCTTTTGAAGAATAGCGGCCTGTTGTTTTGGTACAATAAATATAATTTTTAATTCTATCTTTTGCAATAGCAAATTTCAAATAATAAAAATCATTTCCGTTGCGCCGGTTCGTAACAGCCGTGCAATAAACTTGGGAGTTAACCCTGCGGAACGGACTACCTGCAAAAGATAACAGGCCACTTTACCGTACATTTGTTTACCACCATACAAACAATCCAACAAATGAACCCGACAACATCTGCATTAACTGCACTATTTAACCGGATACCCAGGAGACATAGCGTTGATAATATTAAGGATATAAACAGCATTGTTGCCGAATACGAAAACATTTTAATAACCATAGAAGCGGTAAACACCTGGTATGAAAAAAATATCAGTGTATTTTTTGATGACCTGGAGCTGGTAAGAGGGGCAATAAAAAAATCGGCTGATAATAAGGCTTCTAAAAAAAACAAGGACAATTTTTTTGATGAAGCATCAGGTGCCCTCAAAGACAGTATGCAGGCACTACTGGACGTATATGCAGATGGGAACAGGACAGCATGAAACCCTGTTCTTAATTGCCCTTTGCTTTAAATGCTTCATTCGTATACATCGATTTATTGAATATGTAATATTTCCCGTCTTTATTATTACGCCAGTATCTGTGCCCATCCAGGTCATAATAATACCTGCCATCAATACTTTTGCTTGCAACACGGTCATTAACTATTATTACTTTGGGTATTGATTCCTTTGGTTTTGCTTTAGCCGGTGCAGTTTTCACCATCCCGGGTTCCTCTTTCTTTTCAGCAGCTGGAGAGGGATGATTCTTTTTGCTGCAACTGCATATCATTAAAGCTGCCAAAAAAACAACGATAAACGGTTTCAGCTTTGTCATTACGTTCTGTTTCTTTAAGCCATTCAATAATGTAACCAAAAACTGTTAAAATTTCCTTACAGGGCATATTAAAACATACGTTGGTTTAAAATAAAATTTAACCCCTTAGTAAAATAACAAAATAAACAGGAATATTTAGTTCAGATACTGATCTTATCATCTTTTGAATTATCTTAGGGGCAGGTCTTTCTGTTACCCCTTGAAAAAATTGTGTATTCCGGAGTTTCATTATTCATCATCAGAAAAAATTTCTATGGCTGAAATAAACTTAGGGGGAACAGTATATCGCTTTGGCGCTACCAGCCGTAAAGATGCCTGGTGGGTAAAACCGATGTTTACGTTCATTGGCCTTTCTGCTTTTGTGGTGTATGTTACCTGGGCTGCTTTACAGGGCGAGCACTATTATTCCGGCCCATATCTTTCACCGCTTTATTCACCCGAACTTTTTGGCGATTCACCTCATAGCTTGTTTGGGCCAAGACTGAGCTGGTGGCCCACATGGCTGCCCTGGTCGCCGGCACTTTTGGTATTATGGGCCCCGGGGTTATTCAGACTCACCTGTTACTATTACCGTGGGGCATATTATAAATCCTTCTGGGCCGATCCGCCTTCCTGCGCTGTTTCTGAACCAAGGAAGACCTATCGGGGCGAAAACTCTTTTCCGCTTATCATGCAAAATGTTCACCGTTATTTTATGTATATCGCGTTGTTCTTTATTATTTTTCTTTCTGTTGATGTATGGAATGCATTGTGGTTTACAGATGTTGTAACCGGTACAAAATCTTTTGGAATAGGTATTGGTACATTGGTATTAACCATCAATGTTGTTTTATTGGGTGGATATACGTTCGGCTGTCATTCATTACGGCATATGGTTGGTGGAATCATGGATCGGCTATCCGGGAAGCCTGTTCGCCTTACCATGTATAAATGTGTAAGCTGTTTGAACCGGAAGCATATGCTTTGGGCCTGGATGAGTTTATTTTGGGTTGGGTTTACGGATATTTATGTACGTATGTGTTCAATGGGGGTGTGGACTGATTTTAGATTCTTTTAAAAACTGAAGCTCACTGAAAATAGAAAATTGAACATTGAATATTGAGCATTTTTTATAATAAAACAAATATTCAATAACCAATTCTCAATGTTCAATACTCAATTTAAAAAGAGATTCATTTAACTAATGACTACACAGGATACCTACAATTATGATGTTCTTGTTATCGGCGCCGGTGGCGCCGGACTTCGTGCTGTTATCGAAGCCTGTTCACAGGGTGTTACGGTGGGTTTAGTTTGTAAGTCATTATTAGGTAAAGCTCATACAGTGATGGCAGAAGGCGGAATTGCAGCTGCCATGGCCAATGTTGATGACAGGGATAACTGGAAGGTTCATTTTACGGATACGTTGCGGGGAGGACAATACCTCAACAACTGGCGCATGGCCGAGTTACACGCAAAAGAAGCACCTGATTGTGTAAGAGAATTGGAAGCCTGGGGAGCTGTTTTTGATCGTACCAAAGATGGAAAAATACTGCAACGGAATTTTGGCGGACACAAATATCCACGGCTGGCTCATGTGGGTGACCGTACCGGTTTGGAGATGATAAGAACCTTACAGGATCATGCCATATACCTGGGCGTGGAAGTGCATATGGAGTGTACCGTAATTACATTGCTTAAAGATGGTGACCGGATAGCTGGTGCATTTGGATATGACAGGGAAAGGGGAAGGTTTAAAACATACCGTGCAAAATCAGTGATACTTGCAACCGGCGGCGTTGGCCGGGCTTATAAGATCACCAGCAACAGTTGGGAATATACAGGCGACGGCCATGCATTGGCGTATGAAGCCGGCGCAGAATTGATTGACATGGAATTTTTACAGTTTCATCCTACCGGTATGATCTGGCCTCCAAGTGTGCGTGGAATTCTGGTTACAGAAGGTGTGCGTGGCGAAGGTGGGATCTTACTCAATAAGAATGGCGAGCGGTTCATGTTTAATAATATTCCGGAGCCATACCGAAATCAGACATCGGATAATGAGGAAGAAGGCTGGCGGTATATACAGGGAGATAAAAATGCCAAAAGACCACCGGAATTGCTCACCCGGGATCATGTGGCACGTTGTATTGTTAAGGAAATAAAAGAAGGAAGGGGCAGCCCACATGGGGGTGTCTTTTTGGATATTTCCTGGATAAAGAAAAAGATTTCCAATGGAGAAGCGCATATAAAGAAAAAATTGCCGGGCATGTTTCATATGTTTAAGAAACTGGCCGATATTGATATTACCAAAGAGCCTATGGAAATAGGGCCCACTACCCATTATATGATGGGAGGCATCAGGGTTGATCC